>NZ_JBQENM010000005.1:0-387788 GCF_052044795.1 Ensifer sp. 22521 | reverse complement strand
GTTGACTACAACGTCAAGATCCGCGTGAAGGCAGACGGTTCGGGCGTCGAGCTTGCCAACGTGAAGATGTCGATGAACCCCTTCGACGAAATCTCGGTCGAAGAAGCGCTGCGGCTGAAGGAAGCCGGCAAGGCGGAGGAAGTCGTCGTCGTTTCCGTTGGTCCGGCCAAGGCCGAAGAGACGCTACGCACGGCCCTTGCCATGGGCGCCGACCGCGCCATCCTGGTTGAGACCGAAGACCAGGTCGAGCCGCTCACTGTGGCCAAGATCGTCAAGGGCGTCGCCGAAGCCGAACAGCCGGGCCTGATCATCGTCGGCAAGCAGGCGATCGACGACGATTCGAACCAGACCGGCCAGATGCTGTCGGCTCTGCTCGGCTGGGCCCAGGGCACCTTTGCCTCCAAGGTCGAGATCGGCGATGGCAAGGCAACCGTGACCCGCGAAGTCGACGGCGGTCTGCAGACCATCGACATCAAGCTGCCGGCAGTTGTCACCACCGACCTGCGCCTCAACGAACCGCGCTACGCCTCGCTGCCCAACATCATGAAGGCGAAGAAGAAGCCGCTCGACAAGAAGACCCCTGCGGACTTCGGCGTCGACACCGCTGCCCGCCTCAAGGTGCTGAAGACCGAGGAGCCGTCGGGCCGCAAGGCCGGCATCAAGGTCAAGTCGGTCGCCGAGCTCGTCGAAAAGCTCAAGACCGAAGCCGGCGTGCTCTGATTTAAGGAAGGGAGATATCATCATGGCCATTCTTCTTCTGGCTGACCACGACAGCAACCACCTTTCCGACCAGACCGCCAAGGCGCTGACCGCCGCCTCCAAGATCGCCAGTGGGACTGGAGCCGATGTGCATGTGCTGGTCGCCGGTAGCGGCGCCAAGGTGGCAGCCGAACAGGCGTCCAAGCTCGCAGGCGTTGCCAAGGTGCTCGTCGCCGACGACGCCTCGCTTGCCAACAACCTCGCAGAGCCGCTGGCAGCCCTCATCGTATCGCTCGCCGGCAACTACGACACGATCGTCGCAGCGGCGACCTCTGTCGGCAAGAACGTCATGCCGCGCGTCGCAGCGCTGCTCGACGTCGCCCAGGTCTCGGAAATCATCGAGGTCGTCTCTTCCGACACCTTCAAGCGCCCGATCTATGCCGGCAACGCCATCCAGACGGTACAGACGACGGAAGCCAAGCGCGTCATCACCGTGCGCACCGCCTCCTTCGCCTCTGCCGCTGAAGGCGGTTCGGCTGCGATCGAAAGTGTCGCGGCTGCCGCCAACCCGGGTGTCTCCAGCTTCGTCGCCGACGCCCTGTCGTCGTCCGACCGTCCGGAGCTGACCTCGGCCAAGATCATCATCTCCGGTGGTCGTGCGCTCGGTTCCTCGGAGAAGTTCCAGGAAGTCATCCTGCCGGTTGCCGACAAGCTCGGTGCTGCCGTCGGCGCCTCGCGCGCCGCTGTCGATGCCGGCTACGCGCCGAACGACTGGCAGGTCGGTCAGACCGGCAAGGTGGTCGCACCTGATCTCTATATCGCCTGCGGCATCTCCGGTGCCATCCAGCACCTCGCCGGCATGAAGGACTCGAAGGTCATCGTCGCGATCAACAAGGACGAAGAGGCACCGATTTTCCAGGTCGCCGACTACGGCCTGGTTGCCGATCTCTTCGAAGCGCTGCCTGAGTTGCAGAAGGCCCTGTAACCACGGCAAGAGCCGCCCGCCGCCACCCATGAAAAGGGCTGGCAAAAGCGTGGACTTGGCATTAACAATCTACCGGGCCGGCCAAACCGGCCCGGTTTGCGTGTCTGATGGCGGCCTCACCGCCAAACCTTTGAAGATGGATGTTCGCCGCGATGATCAAGACTGTCGGAATTATTGGTGCCGGGCAAATGGGCTGTGGCATCGCGCATGTTTCGGCAATCGCCGGATACAAGGTGCAGATCTACGATCTTGCCGCTGAACGGATCGAAGCGGGCCTTGCCACCATCAACGGCAACCTCGCCCGCCAGGTATCGTCCGGCAAGATGACCGACGAGGCCCGCAAAGCCGCCTTGGCCCTGATCAAGGGCTCATCCGACATCAACGACCTGTCGCAGGCCGACCTCGTCATCGAAGCCGTCACCGAAGACGAGACGATCAAGCGCAAGATTTACGGCCAGGTTTGTCCGATCCTGAAGCCGGAAGCGATCCTGGCGACCAACACCTCTTCTCTGTCGATCACCCGTCTGGCCTCGGCCACCGATCGTCCCGAGCATTTCATGGGCATCCACTTCATGAACCCGGTTCCGGTCATGAAGCTGGTCGAGCTCGTGCGTGGCATCGCCACCGACGAGCTGACCTTCAAGACCGCCAAGGAGTTCGTTGCGACGCTCGACAAGACCGTAACGGTCGCCGAAGATTTCCCGGCCTTCATCGTCAACCGCATCCTGCTGCCGATGATCAACGAGGCGATCTACACGCTTTACGAAGGCGTCGGCAGCGTCGAGGCCATCGACACGGCGATGAAGCTTGGCGCCAACCATCCGATGGGCCCGCTGCAGCTTGCCGACTTCATCGGCCTCGACACCTGCCTGTCAATCATGCAGGTGCTCTATGACGGCCTGGCGGACTCGAAGTATCGCCCCTGCCCGCTGCTGGTGAAGTATGTCGAGGCAGGCTGGCTCGGCCGCAAATCCGGCCGCGGCTTCTACGACTACCGCGGCGAGATTCCGGTTCCGACCCGCTAACTTGTCGTCAAAGGCAAAGAAAAACCCGGCGATCCGCCGGGTTTTTGTTTTGTGCACCTACCGATCCCGCCTCAGCTACCGACTGCCGGGGCGACAGCGGCGCTGATCAGCGCCTTGGCATCATCGCTGTCCCAGGCGGCCGGGCCGTTCATCGAGCCGATGAGGCAGCCCTTGTCATCGAGCAGCAAGGTCGCCGGCAGGCCGAAGGCGAGGCCTTCCTTCTTCATGTTGTTGAACACGCCCATGGAGGCGTCGCGGTAGTAGCCAAGGTCGTGCACGGCGGTCTCGTCGAGGAACGCCTTCGGCTTCTCGTCGTCGCCGACATCGATGTTGATCGCCACCACCTCGAACTTGTCGCTGCCGAGCGACTTCTGCAGTGCGTTGAGCGCCGGCATTTCCTCGCGGCACGGCACGCACCAGGTGGCCCAGAGGTTGACCAGCAGGGTCTTGCCGGCAAAGGCCGAGACATTGGTCGGCTTGCCGTCCGGACCGTTGAAGTCGAGCGCAATCGGCCGCGGCGACGAAGCCGGCGACATGGCAGCGACATGACCCTTCATGAACGGCGTCAGCGACGCGACCTTGGCTGATGTCAGCGGGCAGCTGGTGCTGGCCGTTTCAGTCGCCTCGCCATTGCCAGACCCCGTCTCCTTCACGTATACCGCTGCCGCACCGACGATCACGCCAAACAGGGCGGCGAGCGCGAACAGTTTCACGGCCGGGGGGGATTTCTTCTGGTCGGGCATTTCATTCTCCAAGGCGGGCATTCTTCATGGCTGACGGCAATTCCGAGACGAAATCCTCCAACCAAATGTGGGGCGGTCGCTTTGCCTCGGGTCCGGACGCGATCATGGAGGAGATAAATGCCTCGATCGGCTTCGACAAGAAGCTCTATGCCCAGGACATCCGCGGCTCAATAGCGCATGCGACGATGCTGGCGCATCAAGGCATCATTTCGACTGAAGACAAAGACAAAATCGTTCACGGCCTCAACACGATCCTGTCAGAGATCGAAAGCGGCCAGTTCGAGTTCTCGCGCCGCCTCGAAGACATCCACATGAACATCGAAGCGCGGCTTGCGACGCTGATCGGTCCCTCGGCCGGACGCCTGCACACCGCCCGCTCGCGCAACGACCAGGTGGCGCTCGACTTCCGCCTCTGGGTCAAGGAAGAGCTGCAGCGCACCGAGAAGGCGCTGACGGCGCTGATCGCCGCCTTCCTCGACCGTGCCGAGGAACATGCCGATACCGTCATGCCGGGCTTCACACACCTGCAGACCGCGCAGCCGGTCACCTTCGGCCACCATTGCATGGCCTACGTGGAAATGTTCGGCCGCGACCGTTCGCGCGTGCGCCATGCCATCGAGCATATGGACGAAAGCCCGATTGGTGCTGCCGCACTCGCCGGCACCGGTTTCCCGATCGACCGGCACATGACCGCCAAGGCGCTCGGCTTCGCCGGCCCGACCCGCAACTCGATCGACACCGTGTCCGACCGCGACTTCGCGCTCGAATTCCTGTCGATGGCATCGATCACGGCCACGCACCTGTCGCGCCTCGCCGAAGAGATCGTCATCTGGTCGACGCCGCAATTCGGCTTCATCCGCCTGTCGGATGCGTTTTCGACCGGCTCCTCGATCATGCCGCAGAAGAAGAACCCGGATGCTGCCGAACTGGTGCGCGCCAAGACCGGCCGCATCAACGGTTCGCTGGTCGCACTTCTGACGGTCATGAAGGGCCTGCCGCTCGCCTATTCCAAGGACATGCAGGAAGACAAGGAACAGGTCTTCGACGCCGCCGAGAGCCTCGAGCTGGCGATTGCCGCCATGACCGGCATGGTGCGCGACATGACTGTTCGCACCGACCGCATGAAGGCGGCCGCCGGCTCCGGCTATTCGACCGCGACCGATCTTGCCGATTGGCTGGTGCGCGAGGCGGGCCTGCCCTTCCGCGACGCCCACCACGTCACCGGCCGCGCCGTAGCACTTGCCGAACAGAAGGCCTGCGATCTGGCGGATCTCTCGCTTGCCGACCTGCAATCGATCCATGCCGACATCACCGAGAAGGTCTTCGACGTTCTGACGGTCGAGGCTTCGGTTGCCAGCCGCACCTCCTTCGGTGGCACTGCGCCCAACGAGGTTCGCAAACAGATCGCCTGGTGGCGCGCCCGAAACTAAGGGATGAGCGAAGGTGTGGGCGGCCTCCGCCCGCAAATTCAGGGTGCACAAGCGCCGGAAAAATCGATAAGACATCGCACCAGCATCAGTCCCGCGAAGGAAAATAACGATGACATTCACGAAGGCGGCCCGGCTTGCGCTCCTGCTGGCGATCCCCGGGCTGGTTCTTGTCGGTTGCGGACGCAAGGGCGATCTCGACCGCCCCGGTTCGACGGCGCCGATCAACACCAAGGCGCCCGCCGGCACCGTCGAGCAGAAGGAAAAACCGGACGACCGTCCTTTCCTGCTCGATCCCCTCCTCTAGATCCGCTCATCGTTTCCAACGAACCATTGAATTGATCTAACTCTTTGAAATTACGCAATTCCGGACGAAAAACCGCTTCATACTCTCCTGGAATTGCGCAAAAGCCGAGCTGCAGCCCGTGAACCACTTCCAGTACCGCGACGGAATCCTCTACGCTGAAGACGTGCCGGTCACCGACATCGCGCGCGCCGTCGGCACGCCTTTCTATTGCTATTCGACCGCCACGCTCGAGCGCCACTACACGGTCTTTTCCAAGGCCTTCGCCGATGTGGACGCGATGGTCTGCTATGCGATGAAGGCCAACTCGAACCAGGCGGTGCTGAAGACGCTCGGTCGCCTGGGCGCCGGCGTCGACGTCGTCTCGGGCGGCGAACTGCGCCGCGCCCTTGCAGCCGGCATTCCCGCAAGCCGGATCATGTTCTCCGGCGTCGGCAAGACGCCGCAGGAAATGGACCTGGCGCTGGACGCCGGCATCTATTGCTTCAACGTCGAGTCCGAGCCGGAACTCGAAGTCTTGAACCAGCGCGCCGTGCGCGCCGGCAAGCGCGCCCATGTCTCCTTCCGCATCAACCCTGACGTCGACGCGAAGACCCACGCCAAGATCTCGACGGGCAAGAAGGAAAACAAGTTCGGCATTTCCTGGGAGCGCGCCCGCGCCGTCTATGCCCATGCCGCCACGCTGCCCGGCATCCAGGTCACCGGCATCGATATGCATATCGGCAGCCAGATCACCGAACTGCAGCCCTTCGACGACGCCTTCAAGCTGCTGCGCGAGCTGGTCGACACGCTGCGCTCCGATGGCCACTCGATCGACCACGTCGACATCGGCGGGGGCTTGGGCATTCCCTACAAGGACGACAACAACCCGCCGCCGCTGCCCGATGCCTATGCGGAAATCGTCAAGAGCCAGCTGCAGTCGCTCGGCTGCAAGATCGTCACCGAACCGGGCCGGCTGATCGTCGGCAATGCCGGCATCCTCGTGACCGAAGTGATCTACGTGAAGGATGGCGGCGACAAGACCTTCGTCATCGTCGACGGCGCGATGAACGACCTCATCCGCCCGACGCTTTATGAGGCCTATCACGAGATCCGCCCTGTTCGCATCTCCGCCGCCAACGCCCCGCGCATCCGTGCCGACGTCGTCGGGCCCGTCTGCGAAACCGGCGACTACCTGGCGCTCGATCGCGAGATGGCGATGCCGAAGCCCGGCGATCTCTTCGCCATCAGCTCGGCAGGTGCCTATGGCGCCGTCCAGGCCAGCACCTACAATTCCCGTCTGCTGATCCCTGAAGTTCTGGTCAAGGGCGACCGCTTCCACGTCGTTCGTCCGCGTCAGGATTATGATGCCCTGATCGGCCTCGATTCGGTTCCGGACTGGCTCGCCTGAGGCGATCCGCACCAACGACGACAATCTGTGGATCGGCCACCCGGGCGATCACGATTCTGTTTGCGCCCTCGTCTTCGCCACAAACGATGGTATCCTGAAGGCCAGCGGAATAAGCTAAGCTGCGCCGTCTCCGGCCGCATCTCGCTTTACGATATAGGGTCAGCCACGAGCGTTGACGGGCGACCGAAAGGAAACTTGGGCGGATGACGCAATTCCGGCAGGATGAAACGCCACAACCGAAGCCGTTTTCGAGAACCCTGGCGCTGAAGAGATGGCTGGCGCGCTGGGTGCTGGTCGCCGAACAGCTTCTGCCGCGCACCCTCCTGCCCGGTTCCATCGTTCTTCTATTTCTCGCCTGCGCTTGGCTCGGCTTCTTCCGCGTGGCACCGTTCTGGCTGCATGCCGCAGCTCTCTTTGCCTTCGCCATCGGTTTTCTCGCATCGCTGTTTCCGCTGACGCGGATCCGTTTGCCCGGAAATGTCGACGCGGACCGCATGCTGGAAGAGCGCAACGCCCTGCCCCACCAGGCGATCCGCGTCCAGGACGATCGGCCGGCAACCGACAATCCACTGGGCGACGCGCTGTGGCGCGAGCACCAGGCCCGCATGGCACGGATGATCGGCGCGCTCGAGACGGGGCTTCCGCGTCCTGATATCGCCCGGCACGATCCTTTTGCCCTGCGTGCCGTACCGGTGCTTCTCGCCTGTCTCGCCTTCGCCTACTCCTATTCCAACCGCGCCGGCCTGCTCAGCGACGCGCTGCGCCTGCCGCAGGCTGCGGTCGAAACGGCCGATATCCGCATCGATGCCTGGGTGACGCCACCCGCCTATACCGGCCGTGCCCCGATTTTCCTCACCGGAAAGCCGGAGCCCGTATCGGCTGCGGAGGACCCCGGGGCCATTACCATCCCGCAATTCAGCGACCTGACGGTCCGTGTCACCGGCGCCGGACCGGACCAGATCGTCCGCTTTGCGGAAAGTGGCGCGGTCAAGGCAATCGCCATTCCGGCGGCCGGCGAGAAAGCCGGGGAAACGAAGCCCAAGCCGAAGGTAGGCGAGGCCGGGCCCAAGGTCGCCGAAATGGTTGCGTCAGAGCCTGCCCGCAACCCGAATGCCGTGCGCAACCATGTCTACAAGGTCGTCAAGGACGGCGAGCTCGTCGTCGGGGATCGGCGCTGGGCTTTCAAGATCATTCCGGATGGTGTGCCGCAGATCTCCTTCGACGGCATTCCTCGTCCGACCGTCAATGCGGCGCTGGAAATCACCTTCGCTGCAACGGACGATTACGGCATCGCCCAGGCTTGGGCCGAGATCCAGCCACTCGACGAAGCGGCAGAGGGGGCTCGCCCGCTCTATCCGCTGCCGGAATACCGGCTCGATCTGCCGCGCCGCAACGCGCGCGAAGCCAAGGGCACGACCAGCCGAAACCTCAGCGAACACCCGCTCGCCGGCAAGCGCGTGAAGGTCACCCTCGTCGCCCGCGACGCCGCAGGCCAGGAGGGCCGCAGCCCGCCGCATGAAATGATCCTGCCCGCCCGCCAGTTCATCCAGCCGCTCGCCGGCGCAGTCGCCGAGCAACGGCAGGTCTTCGCCCTCGATGCCAACGACCTGCCGCGCGCGCTCGACCTCAACGATGCCGTTGCTTCGCTTGCCGAGGACTGGATCCCCAATCTCACGCATTTCCTGCTGCTGAAATCGGCTCGCACGCGCATGGCCCTTGCCTACAACGAAGACATGCTGCGTGACGCCGCCGGATACCTATGGGAGATCGCGCTCGGCATCGAAGATGGCGACCTGTCGCTCGCCGAGCGGCGCCTGCGCGACGCACAGCAGGCGCTCTCGGACGCGCTGGAGCGCAATGCGTCCGACCAGGAAATCGCCAAGCTGATGCAGGAGCTGCGCCAGGCCATGCAGGAATACATGCAGGCCCTCGCCCAGCAGGCGGCGAAGGACCCGCGTATGGCGGGCAAGATGAACCCGAACAACATCCTGCGCCAGCAGGACCTCGAAAGGATGATGAACCAGATCGAGAACCTGGCGCGCTCCGGCGCGCGCGATCAGGCACGCCAGCTGCTGTCGGAACTGCAGCGGATGATGAACAATCTGCAGGCCGGCCGCGGCCAGCAGCAGATGGGCCAGCAGAACGATGCCATGAGTCAGCAGATCGAGAAGCTCGGCAAATTGCTGCAGGATCAACAAAAGCTCATGGACGAGACCTTCAAGCTCGACCAGGCGCAGCGCGACCGGATGCAGCGCGGCGACCCGTTGCAGGGCGAGGATAACGAGCTCTTCGGTCAGGAGATGCCGCAGGATCCGGAACAGCGCGGCGATCCGAATGGCCAGCCCAACCCGCTCGACGAGATGACCGCCGAACAGCTGAAGGATGCGCTCAAGCAGTTGAAGCAGCAGCAAGACGCGCTTGGCAAGCAGCTCGGAGAACTCAACAAGAGCCTCGAAAACATGGGCATCAAGCCGGGCAAGGGCTTCGGCGAAGCCCAGCGGGAAATGGACGGAGCCTCCGGCGCGCTTGGCAAGGGCCAGGGCGAACAGGCGGTGGGCAATCAAGGCCGTGCGCTACAGGCGCTGCGCCAAGGCGCCCAGGACATGATGAACCAGATGCAGAGCCAGGGTCAGGGCCCCGGCATGGGCGTCCCGCAATTCGGCCAGAACGGCCGCGACCCGCTTGGCAGGCCCCAGAACAACCGCGGTCCGGAATTTGGCGACCACGTGAAGGTGCCCGAGGAATTTGACACGCAACGCGCCCGTCAGATCCTCGAAGAGATCCGCCGCCGGCTCGGGGATAACCTGTCGCCGGAGGCCGAGCGGCAATATCTCGAGCGCCTGCTCGACATGCAATGAGCCCGTAGCTGGTTCGGGCCAGCCGATCCGATATTCCGGTCCTCGCGAGGCGCAGCGTTGCGGCGCCTAGAGCAATTCCAGGAAAAGTGCGAAACGGTTTTCCGTGCGGAATTGCGTAATTTCAAAGACTTAGGTCATTTCAGTGTTTCGATGAAACAATGAAATGATCTAGCCTCAAGCCCACGACCTCGGCAGCAATCAGTTGTCGGATTGGGATTCGTCAGGCAGCCAGCGCGAGCGCAACGGCCTTGCGGATATCGGGAAGGGAAAACGGCTTGGAGATGACGTCGACGATCTTGTCGGCCAGATCGTCGGCCCGCTCGCGCTGTTCGGCATAGCCGGTCATCAGCAGGATCTTCATTGCCGGAAAGGCAGCCGACGCCTGATGCGTCAGCTCGATGCCGTCCATGACGGGCATGCGAATGTCGGAAAGCAGGAGATCGAAAGCCTCGCTCTGGAGGCAGGCAAGGCCGTCGGCACCGTCGCCCGCCTCGACCGTCTCATGGCCGTCGAGCTTCAGTGCCCGCGCGACGAAGGAACGCAACGCATCCTCGTCCTCGGTAATCAGGATTTTCGCCATCATGGCCTCCGCGTTTCCGAGGCGCGGCTTTCACGCCGACGCCCGCACCTGATCCAAAAGGTTACAGCGGGCGTCGGTCATCGACCGGACACGACGGCGCTGCAGCACCGCCAATCCGATAGGGAATCACCACGCGGTACATCCCCAACCAACCAGTTTTTCGTTTGTGTTCGGTAAACGCGCGGCGACCGGATTTCAGGGTCGGCGTGCCGTTTTGACACGCCTTACTCGGCGTCGCCGGTGACGACACCTACAAAAGGCAGCTCGCGGAAGGCATAGGCGACATCCATGCCATAGCCGACAACGAAGTGATCGGGGCATTCGAAACCGACATAATCGGCTTCGAGCTCGACCTTCCGCTTGACGCGCTTGTCGAGCAGCACGGCGATCGTCACGTTGCGCGCGCCGCGCTCGTACATCAGCTCCTTGGCGAAACGCAGTGTCCGGCCGGATTCGAGAATGTCGTCGATCAAAAGCACGTCACGCCCATGCACGTCGCTGTCGATATCCTTGATGATCTTCACGCCCTGAGAGACCGTACCGAGCCCGTAGCTCGACAGCGTGATGAACTCGACTTCCGGTGCAAGGCCGGTGTTGTGCATGGCGCGGATCAGGTCTGCAGCAAAGATGAACGATCCCTTGAGCACCGCGATCACCAGCAGATCCTTGTGCGGACCGTTGACGATCATCCCGGCCAACTCGCTGTTGCGCGCGGCAATCGTTTCGGCCGTGTAGAGAGGTTCGATATTCTTACCGCGAACAACGGGCATCAAGGCTTCTCCAGCGTTTCATCCGGAAGACCAAAGCCTTCCCATCCGCGCCGCTTAGCACAATCAGCGGGCTGAAACACCGTTTTCAGCGAAGGAAACCGTCACATCGGGCATTTTTCCACCTGCATAGGGCAGCCGCGTCCTGAAATGGCGGCTCTCGCCCGGCGCGATTGCCGCGCCTTCGGGCATCACGCGCGTGGTCGTAACCTGGCGCCCGTTGGCTGCCACCCCCACCACGACGAGCGGCAGGCGCTGTTCGACATCGGAGCGGTTGTCGATCGAGCCGTAGACGGAAAGCACCCGCATGCCGCCGGAATAGTCGAGCGAGCTCGTGACCCCTGATATCGCAAGCGGCTGGATATCGGCCTGCCCGTCGCCCGCGAAACCGACGATCACCAGAAAGGATGCGAGTGCGAAACCCGCGACCAGGCCGGCGAAGCGGCGCGCCGGCATGTCGCGCAGCCGCGCTTCGGCGAGGCTCAACAGTCGGCCGGCAAGCGACGTTTCGTCGGCCACGACCGTCAAGGTCGGCCGTTTCTGATTTCCCATCTTGGCGTTGTCGTTGAACACCGGATAGGGCGTTCGGCGCGACGAGGGAGCAATCACCTCGAACTCGGCATCGACATAGTCGACGCGTCGCGGCATCGCGGCTGCCTCACGACCGCCCCGTTCGGGCGGCAGGAAGTCCGCCGAAGCGCCGGCGGTTTTGGTCCGGAATGCATGCATGACCAGTTCCTCCTGTCCCACAGGGGCACGGTGCGGCCACTCGACCTACCGCCTCGACTGCGAAACCATCGGGCAATGCGCGAACCCTTGGCATGCAAGAATCTAGGCATTGCATCAATTCTTTCCGACACGTAAACCGGAATGGTTAATGTTTCGGAAAGACGTCGCGAAAGCGGCACCTTTTCATGAAAAATTAACCGCTGCTTAACCATGATTCCGCTGGCGGTTTTGCCTTTCGAGGCTGGTCGTCCTATGCGCGGAGGACCGGAACCGGCCGTCGGTTGCAGGGCCGTGAGAGAGACTGGGCTGCCGCTTGATTCACTTTGAGAACGTCGGACTGCGCTATGGCATGGGACCGGAAATCCTCCGGGACCTGACCTTCGATATTCCGCGCCGTTCGTTCCAGTTCCTGACCGGTCCGTCGGGCGCCGGCAAGACCACCCTTTTGAGACTGCTGTTCCTCTCGCTGCAGCCGACGCGCGGCCTGATCCGGATGTTCGACCGCAACATCTCGTCGATCCCGCGCGAGGAGTTCCCGATGCTGCGCCGGCGCGTCGGCATCGTCTTCCAGGATTTTCGCCTGCTCGATCACCTGACCACCTATGAGAACGTCGCCCTGCCGCTGCGCGTCCGCGGCAAGGAGGAATCGAGCTATCGCGCCGACGTGCTGGAACTGTTGAAATGGGTCGGCCTCGGCGAGCGCATCAATGTCCTGCCGCCGGTTCTTTCAGGCGGCGAAAAGCAGCGCGCGGCGATCGCGCGGGCGCTGATCGACCGGCCAGAGATCCTGCTTGCCGACGAACCGACCGGCAACGTCGATCCGCCGATGGCCAGGCGCCTCCTCAACCTCTTCCTCGAGCTGAACCGGCTCGGCACCGCGGTGGTGATCGCCACCCACGATCTGTCGCTGATGGATCAGGTGGAGGCGCGACGCATGATCCTTTCGCAGGGGCGGCTCGACATCTATGAGTGACAGCCGCACGAAACGCCAGAAGGATGCGCCCGAGCAGGCGTCGGAGCCGCAACAACGCCGGACGGAAATGCGCGTGCGGCCGACCGGCCCGATCGTGCCTTCGACCAATGTCTCCGGCCATGCGCTGATGTGCGTCATCGCCATCATGTCGTTCCTTGCCTGCCTGACACTCGGCGGCGTCAGCATGGTCAGGGCAACGGCCCAGAGCTGGCAGTCGCAGATCTCCCGCGAGATCACCGTCCAGATCAAGCCGGACGATAGCCTCGACATGGAGAAGGCGCTCGCCGATGCCCGCGATCTGGCGCTGACCTTCAGCGGCACGACCGATGGCAAGATCGTCGATCGCGCCGCCACCGCGCGCCTACTGGAACCCTGGCTCGGCGAGGGCCTCGATCTCGACGAATTGCCGGTGCCGCGGCTGATCATCATCACCATCGACGAAAACAATCCGCCCGATTTCGCCGCCATGCGCAAGGCGCTGACCGAGACGATCCCACAGGCCTTCCTCGACGATCACCGCACCTGGGTCGACCGGCTCGTCGCCATGGCCAATACCACGGCGATGATCGGCACCGGCGTGCTGGCCCTCGTGTTCTCCGCCATGGTGCTGACGGTGATTTTCGCCACCCGCGGCGCCCTTTCCGGCAACCGTCACATCGTCGAGGTGCTGCATTTCGTCGGTGCCGAGGCCGGTTTCGTCGCCTCCGAATTCCAGAAGCATTTTCTGAGAATCAGCCTCAAGGGTGCCGGCACCGGCGGCCTGCTTGCCGCGCTGTCCTTTGCGCTTGCCGGCTTCTGGCAGTCGCAGACATTGGCAACACCGCAGACCGATCAGGCAACCGCCCTCTTCGGAACCTTTACCATTGGCTATGGTGGCTATCTCGGTATCGCCGCCATCATCGTCGTCATCGCCATCCTGACGACCGTGACCGCTCGCCTCACGGTCATGCGCACGATCTACGAGATCGACCTCATCCGTTCGGACCCCGGCCGCACGGATCTCTACCAGAGCTGAACCGCCCGATGTTTCGCCGTGCCTCGATCTATTCCTTGCCGTAATCTGTGGCTATGTGAAGAGAATCATGATGGCGCGAGAATTACGCGGGAACGGGATGGCCGGAGGAGGCAAATGGCAGGGGAAAGCCGACGATGGCCGGCGGCCCCGCAGCCTCTTGCGCAAAATTCTCCGGCGAACGTTCTTCGTCCTCCTGTTACCGCTCGCGCTCCTGATCGGCGCCTTCCTCAATTTCGCCGACACCGTCGCATCGCTGCAGCCACCCGTGCATCCCAAGGCGGATGCGATCGTCGTCCTGACCGGTGGTTTCCAGCGCATCGACCAAGCGGTCGATCTCTTGAAGGGCGGCGCCGGAAAGCGCCTGCTCATCTCCGGCGTCCACCCGACGACCACCGGCAGCCAGATCCGCCGCAACACCCAGAGCTCCGCCGATCTCTTCAAATGCTGCGTCGATATCGGTCATGAGGCGATCGATACCATCGGCAACGCCACCGAGACGGCACAATGGATCCGTGATCGCGGCTATACGAGCGTGCTCGTCGTTACCAACAACTACCATATGCCACGCAGCCTGCTGGAGCTTCGGCGTACCCGCCCGGAGACGGAATTCATCCCCTACCCGGTGGTCAATTCGGATCTCAAGACGACGAACTGGCTGCGCAACCCGATGGTACTGAAATCGATCCTCCTGGAGTTCGGGAAGTATACGATCGCATCGGTTCGCGATCTCGCCGGCGCCCGGCCGACGAGCGGCCTGCGCACCGATTCCTCACGCGCCACGCCGGCGGAAGAATAGAGGCCATCGAGAACGTCGATGGCCTAAAGTGAGAGAGGGCAGTTTTCCTTCTGCACGGTTTCGTGTAGGCAGCGATCAATCGGCCTGACGCCGAGCCCCTTAAGAACTCGCCTACGAGAGCGTACCTGATGATCGTCTTGCGTTCGATCCTTTTCAACATGGTGTTCTACGCCAATCTGATCGTGCAGATGATCGTGCTGACGCCGATCTATTTCCTGCTGCCGCGCAAGAAGGCCTGGTTCGTTCCCAAGAACTGGGTGCGCAGCAATCACTGGCTGCTCGACAAGATGGTCGGGACGACCTTTGAGATCGAAGGCTTGGAGAACCTCCCGAAGGTCCCCTACATCTTCGCTCCCAAGCACCAGTCCTTCTGGGATGCCTATGCGCTGCTCCCCTGGCTCGACGATCCCTTCTACATTCTGAAGCGTGAGCTCACCTGGATCCCGCTGTTCGGTTGGTACATCCTCAAGCAGCGCATGGTTCCGGTAAACCGGGCCGCACGCGGCAAGGCGATGACCAGCGTCATGGATCGCACCAAGCAGGAAATGGCAACCGGCCGCGAACTCATCATCTACCCGGAAGGCACGCGCCGCCCGCCGGGCGCTCCGCCGGAGTACAAGTACGGCATCGCCCGCCTCTACCGCGACCTGAACGTGCCCGTCGTGCCGGTCGCCATGCATCCCGGCCTCTTCTGGCCGCGCCGCAAGTTCCTGCGCTTTCCCGGCCACTTCAAGGTCCGCATCCTGCCGCCGGTCGAGGCGGGCATGGATCCGGATGCATTCCTTGCCAAGCTCATGGAAGTCACGGAGAAGGCCAGTGACGAACTGCTTGTCGAAACGGTGCAGAACAATCCGCACCTGCCGCTGCCGCCAACCGCCGAGCAAAGGCTGAAGGAACTGAAGGCCGCCGGCAGGGCCTGAGCGATCAGGCCCGCGCACGCTGGCGTGTCTGCTCGAGCAGGCCCACCACCTCTTCCAGCCAGTGATCGCGGATGCCCATTTCCTTGAGATGGGCAAGCGTGTTGAACACATACTCGCTGTTCGGCCCGGATTTTCCGGTCGAAACGGCGACGATATCGGCCGCCTCACCGGTGCTGAGCGTTCCGGCATACTGGACGTGGTCGCGGTCGATGACATAGGCAAGCGCCGGCACCCGCCGTCCATCGGCAAGCAGCACCGGCATCGTGCGCTCCTTGTAGACATGCGTCACCAGTTCACGCTCGCGCAGATAATCGGTAACACTCTCCCGCTGCCCACGCTCGACACGAAAAGCCGTGCCGATGCAGGAGCCGCCTCGGTCGAGCCCAAGCACCAGTCCCGGCCGCTGTTCGGTGCCGCGGTGAACCCAGGAATGCACGCAGAGCGACCGGCGATAGCCGAATGCGCGTGCCGTCAGCTTCTCCTCGAAGGCAAAGCCGGGGTTCCACATCAGCGACCCGTAGCCAAAGACCCAAAATTCGTCCATATCCACTGTCATTCAACCCGCGCTGTCTGCTCTCGCCACCGAATCACCATCGGCTTGTAGGAATGGTCAGCCATGTCGGTTTCTACGGCACAGCATCTCGGCACGAAAGAGACAAGCTCGTCCTCGTGCACCCGAAGACAAGAATAGTTTTGCGGATCGGCGGCGCCACCCGAAAGGCAGCCGCAGTCCAGTTTAGAGTGAGGTATCCGCGCCCATGTCGGCAACCGCAGTTTCCAATCCCTCGCCGGTCAGCCGGAAGTTCCGCTGGCTGACGGCAGGCATCGTGCTTGTCGCCGGCATCTATTCGGCCGGCTGGTTCCTCGCCGCCGATCAGATCGAGAAACGCCTCACGGCCCGTCTTGCCGATGGACAGGCAGCCGGCCTCGGCGGCGAATGCACGAACATGGACGTGCGCGGCTTTCCGTTCCGAATCGGCCTCTTCTGCGACAAGGTCCACCTCGACGACACCCGCCATGGCACATCCGCCTCCTTCGGGGCGCTGCGCACAGCCGCCCAGGTCTACCAGCCCGGCCACGCCGTGATCGAGCTCGACGGCCCGGCCGAAATCCGGGCGTCGCCCGGCCTCAACGTCTTCGCCGACTGGACGCTGCTGCATGCGAGCGTGCGTGCGACCTTGTCCGGTGTCGACCGCACCTCGCTCACCTATGACAACCTCACCGGTCGGGTGCGCCTGCCGCTTGCGGGCGACGGTCTTGGCTTCGGCGCCAGCCACGGCGAACTGCACCTGCGCCAGAACGGCGCGGATCTTGATGCCGCTTTGAGCGTCGACAAGCTCGACCTTCGTCCGGAGGAAGGCCCGAGCTACGCGCCGCCGGCCACGGTGGCTGCGGACCTGACCTTCACCGACAAGGCCGGGTGGATGGCAACCACACCGACACCGGAGATGTTTCGCGGCAGCAAGGGCGAACTCCGACAGCTCACCCTCGATCTCGGCTCCGGCATGAACGCCAAGCTTTCCGGCCCCTTCTCGGTCAACGATCAGGGACTGATTTCCGGCGAGTTCTCGCTGACGATGACGAATATCGAGGCCTGGCGGGCCAATCTGGTCAAGCTGATTCCCGACGACGCCAACCTCGTCGACAACACCGCGAACATGCTGAAGGCGCTCGCCAACGGCAAGGACGAGGCGACCGTGAAGCTCAACGTGCGCGACGGCACGGCGTTTCTCGCCTTCATCCCGATCGGCGTCCTGCCGACGCTCTAGATCGTCGAACACCCGCTTCCGGACGGAAGACCGTTCCTCGGTCTTCCTCGACTTGCTCAGCTTATTTCTGATCCATGGCATGCCGGCCGAAGTCCGGCATCGCCGTATCCTGGCCCGCCTGGATGATCGAGCGGCGGATGGCGCGGGTGCGGGTGAAGAGGTCGAAGAGCTTCTCGCCGTCGCCCCAGCGGATCGCCCGCTGCAGATAGGCGAGATCCTCCGAAAACCGTGCCAGCATCTCCAGGATCGCGTCCTTGTTGTGCAGGCAGACGTCACGCCACATGGTGGGATCGGATGCCGCGAGACGGGTGAAGTCGCGGAAACCCGAGGCCGAATACTTGATGACTTCGGACTCGGTGACGGTCTCGAGATCATCGGCCGTTCCGACGATGTTGTAGGCGATGATGTGCGGCAGATGCGAAACGATCGCCAGCACCTTGTCGTGGTGCTCGGCGTCCATTTCCTCGACCATCGAGCCGAGCGTTTCCCAGAAACGCCGGAGCCGCGCGACCGCTTCCCCATCAGCGCCCTCCGGCGGCGTCAGGATGCACCAGCGGCCGCGGAAGAGGCCGACGAAGCCGGCATCCGGGCCCGAGTGCTCGGTACCGGCGATCGGATGCCCCGGCACGAAATGAACGGTCTCGGGCAGATGCGGCGCCATCTGCGCGATCACCGAGCCTTTGGTCGAGCCGACATCGGTGACGATCGCACCGGGCTTCAGATGCGCGGCAATCTCGGCCGCGACGGCACCGGACGCGCCGACCGGGACCGAGACGATCACGAGGTCGGCGTCGCGAACGGCGTCGGCCGCAGACAGTGTATAGCGATCGCCGAGCCCGAGCTCCTGCGTACGCTTCAGCGTCGCCTCGCTGCGCGTGGAGACGACGAGCGTACCGGCAAGCTGCTTCTCGCGGATATCGCGCGCGATCGACGAGCCGATGAGACCAATGCCGATGAGGGCGATCGTTTCAAACTGCTGAGCCATTATTTCCGTCCCATGAATTCGATCAGCGCCGCGATGACGCCTTCGTTGGCTTCTTCCGAGCCGATGGTCATGCGCAGCGCATTGGGGAAGCCGTAGCTGCGGACCGCCCGCAGGATATAGCCGCGGCTGGTCAGGAAATCATCGGCTTCCTCGGCCCGCTTGCCGTTTTCTTCCGGAAAGTGGATCAGCACGAAATTCGTGACCGAGGGCGTGATGCGCAGCCCGATCGCTTCGAGCGCTTCGCTGACACGCGCAAGCCAGGTGAGATTGTGATCGACTGCCGTTGCCACGAAAGCCTGATCACGGATCGCCGCAGCACCCGCCGCGATAGAGGGCGCACTGAGGTTGAAGGGCCCGCGGACACGGTCGACCGCGTCGATCACCTCCGGCGGTGCATACATCCAGCCGATGCGCAAACCCGCAAGACCGTAGATCTTCGAGAAGGTGCGGGTCATCACCACATTGCGGCTGGCCGAGACGAGCTCCAGACCGGCGGCATAGTCGTTGCGGCGCACATATTCGGCATAGGCCGCATCGAGCACCAGCAGCACACCCTCGGGCAGCCCCGCATGCAGCCGGCGGACTTCATCGACGGGGATGTAGGTGCCGGTCGGATTGGCCGGGTTCGCCAGGAAGACGACCTTGGTGCGCTCGGTGACCGCCGCGAGAATGGCATCGACATCGACGCGCGCATCCTTCTCCTTGACGGTAATGGGCGTCGCGCCCGCCGCCAGGATCTGGATCTTGTAGACGAGGAAGCCATGCTCGGTGATGATGCCTTCGTCGCCGGGCCCGAGATAGGTGTGGCAGAGAAGCCCGAGCAGCTCGTCCGACCCATTGCCGCACATGATGTTTGCCGGGTTGAGGCCGTGCACAGCACCGATCGCCTCTCGCAGCGCCCGCGCCTGGCCATCCGGATAACGTTCGAGGTTGAAGGCAGCCGACTGGAAGGCCTCGATCGCCTTCGGGCTTGCGCCAAGCGGTGTCTCGTTGGACGAGAGCTTATGCACCTTGGCGACACCCGGCGCGTGCTCCTTGCCCGGCACATAAGCGGCAATATCCAGGATGCCGGAACGCGGCTCAGGGCTCTTCGAAGCAAGGCTCATCGGGTCAGCTTTCTTTGGCCATCAAAGTGCTGCAGCGACCGATACGTGCCTTGGGAGGCGCGCGGCGCTGCAGGCAGGAAAAGAGGTCAAGCCATTAGCGGCGCAAGCGGCTTTTGTCGAGGGTCCGCCGCGGTTCCCAGGCAGGTTAGCGGGTGGGACGCGGCCTCTCGCGCGTGCTCGGCACGCCCTGCGGCGCCAGCACCGGCACGAAGACGCGGCGCGATGCGCGTGCGGCGACCGGCAGCCCCTGGTAAAGCCGCTTCTGCGCCTCGACGACGATGACGCCGGAGAAGACCGGCCAGAGCGAACGGCCGAGCCGCTCGAAGCCCCGACGCAGCCGCAGGATCGCCCTGAGTTTCGACGGCGGGAAGAAGAGCGCATCCGCCGTGGCACCTGGCGTGAAGTTGGTCTCGCGCAGCAGCGCCGTCAGCTGCCCACGCGAATAGGGTCGCCCGGAACCGAAGGGCGTGTGTTCCATGCGCGCCCAGACGCCGCGCCGGTTGGGCACGACGATGATAAGGCGACCGCCTGGCGCCAGCACCCGCCAGATCTCCTTCATGGTCTCCCGCGGGCTTTCGGCGAATTCCAGCGAATGCACCATCAGCACCCGGTCGATCGAGGCGTCGGGCAGCGGCAACTCCTCATCGAACACCAGCGCCGTCGAGGAGAGCTCGGCAACCGGCCAGTTCACCGCCCCCTGCCCCGCCGGCATGAAGGCGAAGGTGCGCTCCGTGTCCTTGCGGAACCGTTCGAGATAGGGAACGGCATAGCCGAGGCCGACCAGCCGCTCGTCCGGGAGCCGCGCCCAGACGGACGAAAGCGCCATGGTGACGGATTGCTCCGCCATCCGGCCGAGCTCGGAGTGATAGAATTCTCGCAGGTCGACGATATCGGTGTGCATTCGCAACATGTTAGCTTCGAAGCGGTAGACTTCAAGGTAAGGCTCGCTACATTCGGCAGCATTCCCTCTCTTCTGACCGGAGGACGTGCCATGGCCGCGCTCGAACTCGACCTCTTCCTCTGCCGCACCGATAATTTCGGCGTGCTGATCCACGATCCCGAAAGCGGCCTGACCGCCTCTATCGACGCGCCGGAAGAGGCGCCCATCCTGGAAGCGCTGGAGCGGCGCGGCTGGAGGCTTACCCACATCCTGACGACCCATCATCACGGCGATCACGTGGCGGCAAATGACGCCCTGAAGGAACGCTTCGGCGTCACGATCATCGGGCCTTTCGGGGAAGCCTCGAAAATTCCGGGGCTCGACAAGGCCGTGCGCCATGGTGAGCGCTTCGATTTTGCCGGTCGTTCCGTCGAGGTGATCGAGACCCCGGGCCACACGGCCGGTCACATCTGCTTCCACTTCCCGCAGGACAGGCTGCTGTTTGCCGCCGACACCCTGTTTGCGCTGGGCTGCGGTCGTCTGTTCGAGGGGACGGCAGCGACCATGTGGCAGTCTCTCAGCCGGCTGATGGCGTTGCCGGATGACACGACGGTCTATTTCGGCCACGAATACACGCTGTCCAACGCCCGCTTCGCGGTCACGGTCGACCCCGAGAATGCCGAGCTCAAGGCGCGCGCCGCCGAGATCGAGGAGACGCGCTGCGACGGCGGCTTCACCGCACCGACGACGATCGGCCTGGAGAAGCGCACGAACCCGTTCCTGCGCGCCACCGACCCGGGCATCCGCGCCCATCTTGGAATGCAGAACGCCGACGATGCCACGGTCTTTGCCGAAATCCGCAAGCGGAAAGATAATTTCTAGTGGCTGAGACGCAATCGGCGGCGGAGATCATCAAGGCACTCGGTTTGGCGCGCCATCCGGAGGGCGGCTGGTACTTCGAGACCTTCCGCGATACGGCTGGTGGCCCACGCGGGCATTCGACGGCAATCTATTATCTGTTGGAGCGCGGCGAGCGCTCGCACTGGCACCGTGTCCGCGACGCGGTCGAGATTTGGCACTATCACGCCGGTGCGCCGCTCGAACTCAGCATCGCCGAAGATGGAAAATCCGCCGAGACGCTGCGGCTCGGGTCCGACATTCTGAGCGGAGAACGACCGCAGGGCGTGGTCCCGGCCGATTGGTGGCAGTCCGCCGCCTCGCTTGGCGAATGGACGCTGGTCGGCTGCACCGTCGCGCCAGCATTTGATTTCGCCGCCTTCGAAATGGCGGCCCCCGACTGGCAGCCGCCCAAGCGATAACAAGCCCGGTTATTCCGCCGGCTGGGCCACCGTCGCACGATTGCGGAAGATCATGTCCTTTGCAGCAAGCACTGCGCCGCCGGTCACGAACAGGCAGGCGAGCGCGATGCGCCAGGACGGCTCGGCAAAACCGAACAGGATCAGGATCAGCGTCGAAAGCACCGGCGCCGCATAACTCGCGACGCCGAGAAGCTGGATATTGCCGTTCTTCACCCCAAAGTCCCAGGCATAGAACGCCGCTCCGACCGGCAGCAGCCCGAGGCCGACGACCGCCAGCCACTCGAAGGTCGTCGCCGGCCAGACGGTCGTTTCGAGCGCCAGATGGCAGACGAAAGACAGGATCGAGGTCGCAAGACAAAATCCTGTCACGACATCCGTCGAGACCGCTTCGAAGCGGCGGGTGATGAGCGAATAGCCCGACCAAGTGAAGGCGCAGAGAAAGGCGGCGCCGTAGCCAAGCAGATAGGCATCGTCGAAGGCAACGCCATTGCGCGCCACGATCAGGATCGTGCCGACGAGGCCGGCGAGTGCGCCGGCGAGATGATACCAGCGCAAGCGCTCGCCCGGCAGCAGCGCCGAGCCGACGACGATCAGCAGCGGCCAGAGATAGGCGATCAACCCGGCTTCCACTGCCGGGGCGTTGCGCAGGGCCGTGAAATAGAGAAAATGATAGCCGAACAAACCGGCGATACCCGTGATCCAGACCTTGGCGGGTTGCTTGAGCAGCGCCAGGCGCTCCGGCCTCATCCCCAGCACCACCAGGCCGGGCAGGCTGCCGATCAGGAAGCAGATCGCCGAAAGCTGGAACGGCGGCATCTTGCCGGATGCTGCCGTGAACAGCGCGAGCAGCGACCACATCAGGATGGCGGAAAAGCCGATCAGCGTTGCCTTGAATGTCATAGTCGTCCCCTCGCGCGATTTCTCTCACGGAAACCTGCGCCGATAAAATCTTCGTGCTTCGTGGTATTTAACCTTTTAGTTGCACACGACCGCGCGTCAACCACCAAATCGCGTCGCCGAGACCGTGACCGGTCCGAGCTTGGTGGGGATGCGGACATAGACGGGGGCGTAGACGTTCACGTTGGGCGCCTTGGCAAACCAGATTTCCATCGTCTGCAGACGACGCAGATACTCGACATCCTCGCGGCCCTTCTTGTAGCCGGCCTTCGGCACGAAACGGATACCGCAGACGATCACCTCCCCTTCGAAGCCCTTGGTCTTGAAAGGCTTGGTCCCCTTCGGTGAGAGCTTGATGTCGAGCCGCGACTCGCCATCAAAGATCGGCAGCGTGTTGGGGCATACGCGCGCCTCGGCGGGAATGATGAGGCCCGAGAGCGGGTCGAGCACGTTGCGCATGTCGCGTGAGGTGACGGGCACCCAGTTCTTCGGCAAGGGCGTCCGCTTCGGCGTCATGCTGGCTTGCACCACATTGCCGTTGCGATAGGTGACGTTGATCGCCCTGCTCTTCGATCCACTGCGATAGGACATCGAATAGTGCGAGGCGCGCAGGTAGTCCCTGCCGATCACACCCGAAACCTGCGTCTGGCCCGATGTGTGGCTCAGGATGTCGAGCAGACCGGCCGACTTCAGCGTTCCGGATATCGTGTAGCGATTCTTCTGAAGCTCGGTATGGAAGGAGGCGCGCGCAACCGGCAGACCGGCGAGCGAGATGCTGTAATCCGTCAGATGTTCGACATCGGCGGCCGACGATGCTGTGGAAAACGAGACCGCGGACAGCAACGCCGCCACGCGAAAGCCATTTCGCAACTTCATGCCCTTAAAAAATCCATCGCTTGAATATCGCCGCAATACCCTGAAATGCAGGCTCTTTGCGGCTTTTCTACGCCCAGTTCGCTGCAGCCGGTCGTCGGGCCGGCCCCGTGGCCGCCACACGTCCTCATGCAAGAAATAACGCATAGCAAAACCGCTTGGAATGGGTCTCGCAAGGCATTATTCTTGGGAAAACCACGCCTCATATCTGAAGAACGGTCGGGAAAAACCGCGGGTTTTCCGAGAATGCAAGAGGTTTGGCTTGACGGGCGGGCCGTCTCTGACTATAGAACCGCGACTTTCCAATAATGGCCTAGGAACGCGGCCTGGGCTCTGGGCCCGCTACCGCATTGTCCGGCGGCGATAAAGAGAATAGGTGTACCATGTCCCGTAGTTGCGAATTGACCGGCAAGGGCGTCCAGTCGGGCAACAATGTAAGCCACGCCAACAACAAGACCAAGCGCCGGTTCCTGCCGAACCTGTGCAACGTCACGCTGATTTCCGATGCTCTCGGCCAGCGCTACCGTCTGCGCGTTTCCGCTGCAGCTCTCCGCTCGGTTGAACACCGTGGCGGCCTCGACGCCTTCCTGCTGAAGTCGGACGAGAACGAGCTGAGCATGCGCGCTCGCCTGCTGCGCCGCCAGATCGTCAAGAAGGTTGCTGAAGCCGCCTAATCGGCGCCAGCGTCCTGTCTTTGACACGCGTTTAAAAGGCTTGCGGGTTCATCCAGCAAGCCTTTTTCTCGTGCGCGTGTTTCTGCCTTCATCGGCCGGATGCTCGATCCGGCTTTCATCCCTCTAGCTGGTGGCATCTCCCAGGATAAAAAAATGCTGATCAACCGCACTTTCTTCGTCTATATCGCGCTGATGACCCTCGTGGTCGTGGCTTCGAACATCCTCGTACAGTACCCGCTGCCGGGCTCGATTGCCGGCATGCAGCTCGGCGATCTTCTCACCTGGGGCGCCTTCAGCTACCCCTTCGCCTTCCTGGTGACGGATCTTACCAATCGACAGTTCGGGCCGCGCATCGCGCGCCGCGTGGTGGTCGCAGGCTTCATCGTAGCCATCCTGCTCTCCTTCGTCGCCGCCACGCCGCGGATCGCGATCGCCTCAGGTTCGGCCTTCCTGTTCGGGCAGCTTCTCGACATCTCGGTATTCAACCGACTGCGCCGTCAGAGCTGGTGGCATGCGCCGCTCGCAGGCTCGCTGATCGGCTCGGCGCTCGACACCGCAATGTTCTTCTCCTTCGCCTTTGCCCCGTTCTTCGTGTTCTTCGGACCGAACGACAGCTTCGCGCTGGAAACCGCCCCCCTTCTCGGCGTGCTCACGGCCGAAGCACCGCGCTGGATCTCCTGGGCGATCGGCGACTTGAGCGTCAAGATCCTCTGCGGCCTCGTCATGCTGCTGCCCTATGGTGCGCTGATGAGCGTCGTCAAGCCGATGCCGGCAGCGGAAGCCAAGGCATCCGCCTAAACAAGGTCTACCGAAAAGGATCGAGCCGATGATTGCGGTCAAAACGACCGCAATCATCGGCTCTGTCGTTTCAGAGCTTGGATCACTCGCCCCTTGGGCGAAACAAGCATTGCCTACTGCGTCAGCACGGTCGTGAGGCGGAACTCGAGCATCAGATTGCGCTCGAGGATGGAGTGGTTGTCGTCCGAAACGACGATCACCCGAACTTCGCCATCCGGCCGTACGACGACGTCGAGCCCTTCCATATTGTCGATCTGGTGGCGCATGTCGGCTTCGAAGATGACTTCGCCATCGACCACGGCGCCGGGCTTGATCGTGTCGCCGGCAATACGCCGGATCTGCATTCCGAGACCAGAACCGAAAGAGAAGCGCCGTTCCAGCAGCAACAGGTCGCCGTTCGGCAGGAACGCGCCGTCGGTTACCGCATAGGGATCCTTGCGCACGACGGCAAACGCGCCGCGCTGCGGCCCGTCGAGAATGCCCGCCAGCAGATTATCCGCCCTGTCGACGCTGCGCTCTGCAACGGCGATCGTCGCGCCGGCCAGGGGGCCGTCCTTTGGCGCGACTGCGATGGTCTCGATGCCGCCATTGTTGCGCAATTCCTTGATCGGGAACGGCAACGCCAGGCTCCCGATCGGCGTCGATGCAGCAAAGCCCGGGTCCGGGTAGATGTCGATGCGGTGTGCCTGCTCGTAGCTGACGACCACCTGCCCCGACCGCAGCGCCAATCCTTCCGAATCCACCTTCCACTTCGCCAGCCCGACGTCGCCGTTGCGGTCGGCCATCGGCGTGGCGGTAAGGTCCGTAAGACCGGAAAGCCGGCCGGCCGCATCACGGGTCACGGCGCCTTCGAGCCAGTGTCCGGTGTCCATGATCGCGATGAATGAAGTGCCATCCGGCCGAAAACGGATTGCCGACACGGCGCCGAACAGGGAATTCGCAGAGGTCATTTCCAGTCCGCCAACGAACTCCAGCGCGTCGAACCGGGTGGCGCTCGATCCAACCGCGAAACTGCTGATCTGACGACTGCGGATCGGCAGAATTTCGCCGTTCGAGGCGGCCCATGCCGAGCCGGTCGACGCCAAAAGCAGGAGGGCTAGAAGTCCGCGACCGAGCATGGGGAAGTACCTTCAGGGGAAGAGCATCAGGAATGAAACGGAGTACGACGACGAGAGACACCTGCCACGGCGCACTGAGATCATCGCTGCAGCTTGGTAGACTGTAAAATTTTGTCCGTAAATTGACTTCGGCTCAAGGTCGGAACGGGCTGTCGCCGATTGGCGTTCGGAAGCGGCAAACACCACCTCCGAACGAAACAAATTATCCGGCGCGACGAAGACGCGAGGAACCGCGGCGCTGGCTTTCATCCTCGAAGAGCGCGGCCAGCTGCTCGGTCATGGCACCGGCGAGTTCGTCGGCATCGACGATGGTCACGGCGCGACGGTAGTATCGCGTCACATCGTGGCCGATCCCGATTGCAAGCAACTCGACAGGCGAGCGCGTCTCGATCTGCTCGATGACAGCGCGCAGATGCCGCTCCAGATAGTTCCCGGGGTTCACCGAAAGCGTCGAGTCGTCAACCGGCGCACCGTCGGAGATCATCATCAGGATGCGGCGCTGCTCGCGCCGTGCCATCAGTCGCTCGTGCGCCCACATCAGCGCCTCGCCGTCGATGTTTTCCTTGAGCAGGCCTTCGCGCATCATCAGGCCGAGATTGCGGCGCGCCCGGCGCCAGGGCGCATCGGCGGACTTGTAGATGATGTGCCGCAGATCGTTGAGCCGGCCCGGCGCCTGCGGCTTGCCGCCGGCGAGCCACTTTTCGCGCGACTGTCCGCCCTTCCACGCCTTGGTGGTGAAGCCGAGGATCTCGACCTTGACGCCGCAGCGTTCCAGCGTGCGCGCCAGGATGTCGGCGCAAGTGGCGGCAACGGTGATCGGGCGGCCACGCATCGAGCCGGAGTTGTCGATCAGCAGCGTCACTACCGTGTCGCGGAAGTTGGTGTCCTTCTCTCGCTTGAAGGAAAGCGGCTGCATCGGGTCGATGATGATGCGCTGCAGGCGCGCCGTGTCGAGGTAGCCCTCTTCGAGATCGAATTCCCAAGAGCGGTTCTGCTGCGCCATCAGGCGGCGCTGCAGGCGGTTGGCAAGGCGACCCACAGCACCCTGGAGATGGGAAAGCTGCTTGTCGAGGAAGGCGCGCAACCGGTCGAGCTCGGCCTCGTCGCACAGCTCTTCCGAAGCGATCGTCTCGTCGAATTCGCGAGTGAAGACGGCGTAGTCGACTTTCTCGTTGAAGTCGGCGAAGGGCTGGTTCGGTCGCTTGACCTCGCCGGGTGTCTCGCTGTCCTCGTCACCCTCGTCCTGGAGATCGTCGTCGGAGATCTCCGCGCCGTCCATCTCGCCTTCTTCCATCTGCTCTTCGGCAGCCTGGTTTTCATCGGCGGGTGCGGCATCGTCGCCGGCTTCCTCGTCGCTGGCGTTTTCGTCCTGCTCCTGGCTGCGCGGCTGATCTTCGTCGGTCTCGCTTTCCTGCTCGTCCGGCTCGACGTCGTCGTCGCCATACTTCTCGGCGACCTCCATCGAGGTCAGCATGTCGCGCACGACCCGGGCAAAGGCCTGCTGGTCGTTGATCGTCGACGACAGGTTCTGGATATCGCCGGCAGCCTTGCCCTCGATGAACTCGCGCCAGAGGTCGAGCACCTTGCCGGCGGAGGCCGGTGGCTTCTCGCCGGTCAACTTCTCGCGCACCAGCAGCGCCACGGCTTCGCCGAGCGGCGCGTCGGCCTGCCGCTCGATCGTGGCAAAATTCGCCTTGGCGTATTTCTCCTCGAGCATGACGTTCAGGTTCTTGGCGACACCCGCCATGCTGAGCGCGCCGATCGCCTCGACGCGCGCCTGCTCGACCGCATCGAAGATCACGCGGGCGTCGGCCCCTTGCGGCGACATCGTCGCGTGGATGCGCGCGTCGTGACAGGCCTTGCGCAGCGCCATGCTGTCACCCAGCCCGCGGGTGACGCTGAGTTCCTGCAGCGTCGGGCGCTTGGAAAGCTCCGGCAGACGAATGCGCTCGCCGGTCATGCCCGGCCGCTCGTTGGCGAAGGCGACTTCCACCTCGGCATCGCCCGCGATCGATCGGATGCAGCCGGAAAGCGCCCGCTTGAACGGTTCGGCAGCATTCTCGCGCGTGGTTGGCTTTGCCTTCGAGTTCGAGCTCACGAGAGTTCCTTCTTCAGCCAGATGCGGTGAAATCCCGGCGGGAAATCATCGAGTTTGCCATAAACGTCATAACCCAGCTTCTGATAGAAGCCGTGCCCTGGAAACTGAATGTGTCGACATAGATGTAACGGGCACCGCGGCTTGCGGCGACCGCTTCGACACGCGCAACGAGCTCACGCCCGCTGCCCGACCCTCTCAGCGCCTCGTCTACCCAGAGCAGTTCGATGAAGCACCAGTTCCACGCCGTGTAGGCGACGATGCCGCCTACGATCTCGTCGCCGTCGTTACGCACCGAAATGGCGAAGCGCTTGTATTTGGCGCTTCCCGCCTTTTCGAGGTTGAAGGCCTTGAGGCCCTTGAAGACCGCGTTGGCGGTCTTCGTGACGCTCTTCTCCTCAACGAAGCGAAGCGCCTGTGCGCCCTCCGCCTCCGCCATGGCTCAGGCGGTGGCTTCCAACACGATGTTGGCAGCGCTTTCCTTGAGCTCGATCCCGAAGGCGCGCTGGTAGTGCTCGGCGACCAGCGCCCGCTCCAGTTCGTCGCACTTGTTGAGGAAGGTCACACGGAAGGCAAAGGCGATATCGCCGAAGATGTGGGCGTTCTCGGCCCAGGTGATGACCGTACGCGGGCTCATGACGGTCGAAAGATCGCCGTTGATGAAGGCGGCGCGCGTGAGGTCGGCAACACGCACCATCTTGGAGACGGTCTCGCGGCCCTTGTCGGCGGTGAAGCCCTTCACCTTGGCGGCGACGATGTCGACTTCCTTGTCATGCGCCAGGTAGTTCAGCGTCGTGACGATCGACCAACGGTCCATCTGCGCCTGGTTGATCTGCTGCGTGCCGTGGTAGAGGCCGGTGGTGTCGCCGAGGCCGATGGTGTTGGCGGTCGCAAACAGGCGGAAGGCCGGGTGCGGACGGATGACGCGGCTCTGGTCGAGCAGCGTCAGGCGGCCGGAGGATTCGAGAACCCGCTGGATCACGAACATGACGTCCGGACGGCCGGCATCGTATTCGTCGAAGACGAGTGCGACATTGTGCTGGTAGGCCCAGGGCAGGATGCCGTCCTTGAACTCGGTGACCTGCAGGCCGTCCTTGACGACGATCGCGTCCTTGCCGACGAGATCGATACGGCTGACATGGCTGTCGAGGTTGACGCGCACGCACGGCCAGTTGAGGCGGGCAGCGACCTGCTCGATATGGGTGGACTTACCGGTACCGTGATAGCCCGAGACCATCACGCGTCGGTTGTGGGCGAAGCCTGCGAGAATAGCGAGCGTGGTTTCGCGGTCGAAGAGGTAATCCGGGTCGAGGTCCGGCACATAGGCGTCGCCCTTCGAATAGGCAGGAACGCGCAAATCCGTATCAATGCCGAAAACCTCCCGGACCGAGATCGTCGTATCGGGGAGGTTGGAAATGTCGAGGTCAATCTTGCTCATCATGTCTCCAGAGCGGCCACCGGACGGCACCCGCGCATTCGCCTGCAAAAGTGCTTCTGTAATAATCCGCGTTGTTAGCAGAAACCAGCCTGTTTTAACAATTGGTAGGCTTGAATAACCGCGCGAAAACGCTCTTCGGATCCCCTATCTCCGCCATTGGCATCGGGGTGATGCTTCTTGACGAGATCCTTGTAGGCAGCCTTGATATCGGCAGCAGTGGCCGAGGCCCCGAGGCCGAGTGTTTCGAACGCCTTTGCCTCGAGCGTCTTCAACTTGCGCTGGCGCGGCTCCGGGCGACGGGCGCGCGCTTCGCTGACGAAGCCGAAGGGGTCGCGCATCCGGGCCTGGGCGCCGGCCGAGCCCGACCGCGTCTGCGACTGCGTCGGACCGTTCTTCGCATTCTTGTTGACGCCGACGGTCCAGGTCGGTCGGTGGCCGGTCACCGCTTCCTTCTGGTAGCGGGCGACCTCGCTATCGGAAAGGCCGGAGAAGTAGTTGTAGCCCTTGTTGTACTCCTTCACATGTTCGAAGCAGAACATGAAGTACTGGCCCTCGGCATTGCGGCCGACGGGCGCTTTATGCACGCCCTTCTGATCGCAGCCGTCCCACTGACAAACGGGCGCAGCCGGCTCCGCCCGGGGCTCAACCTTGCGCCGGGTGCGAATGCGATCGAAGTATTTTGAATCGAGTCTCATGGTGCTCATTATGGGGCTTGGCTGGGGCCACAACAAGAATTGACAAAACGGAATGTTGCTGGCTTTGTGCGGGCATTTTGCGCCGCCAAGCCAGCGATTACCGGGTACTGCAGATCCGCGAGGGGGCGTCAAGCAACCAAGGAAATGGGACGGAAGAATGTCGCTCACGGACACGATCGAAAAGAAGCTGATCGAGGCCTTCCATCCTGAGAGATTGGCGGTCATCAACGAGAGCCACATGCATGCCGGTCATCAGCCGGGTTTCGATGGCGGCGGCGAAACCCACCTGCGGGTGCGCATCGTTTCCAGCGCCTTTACCGGCATGAGCCGCGTCGCCCGTCACCGCGCCATCAATGATCTCCTGAAACCGGAACTCGATGCCGGCCTGCACGCCCTTGCCGTCGAGCCCGCGGCTCCCGGCGAAGCGACCCGCTGGTAGCAATCAAGACGTCGGAGCGGCACCGTCTTCCGCCGGGCGGATGCGCAGCTTGGTGATCCGGTTCTTCACCCTCTTCATCACAATGAAGCGCTTGCCATGGAAGGTGAAGGCCTGACGCTCCTCGGGAATGCTCTTTGACTCGTGAATGACGAGCCCCGCCACCGTCGTCGCTTCTTCGTCCGGCAGCGACCAGTCGAGCGCGCGATTGAGGTCGCGGATCGGCACCGAGCCGTCAACGACGATCGAACCATCCGCCTCCTGGCGCACACCCTGAATGTCGAGGTCGTGCTCGTCGGCAATGTCGCCGACGATCTCCTCCAGAATGTCTTCGAGCGTCACCAGCCCCTGAACCTGGCCGTATTCGTCAACGACGATCGCCAAATGCAGCTTGCGGCGCAGGAAGGCGTTGAGCTGGTCCTTGAGGTTGGTCGTGTCCGGCACGAACCAGGGCTTCTGCGCGATCTTGCCGATATCCAGGTTCTCAGGCTCGACATTGGGCTCCGCCAACGCCCGCAGGAGATCCTTGGAGTGCACGACGCCGATGATGTTGTCGGTCGAACCGCGCCAGAGCGGCAGTCGCGTGAACGGGCTTTCGAGAATGTCGCGGACGCAGGTCTCCGGCGGCTCGTCGGCATTGATCGCCCGCATGGCGGTGCGGTGGATCATGATGTCGGAGACTTCGAGTTCGCCGAGATCGAGCACGCCGCCCAGCCGGTCGCGGTCGGCCTTGATCACCGAACCCTCGCGGTGCAGCAGGTCCACCGCGCCGCGCAGTTCCTCATGCGCCGAGAGCATCGACATGTCGGCGGCAAGATTGACGCCGAAGAGATTGAGCAGGCGCCGGACAATCCCGTTGACGAGGCTGGAGACCGGGCCGACGACCGCGACGAAGGGGCGGACGAGCGGCGCAACGGCAATCGCGAAGCGATCGGGCGAAGCAATCGCCCAGCTCTTCGGCAGCACTTCCGAGAAAATAACGAGCAGCACGGTCATGGCGAGCGTCGCGATGGCGACGCCGGAATCGCCGAAGAGACCGATCAAAAGGCTCGTCGTCAGCGACGACGCGAGAATGTTGACCAGATTGTTGCCGATCAGCAGCGTGCCGATCAGCCGGTCACGGCGTTCGATCAGCCGGTTGACGATGCCGGCACGCTCCTCGCCGTTGTTTTCGAGCGTGTGCATGCGCGAGCGCGAGGCTGCCGTCAGCGCCGTCTCAGAGCCCGAGAAGAACGCCGACAGCACGAGCAGGCAGAGGACCGAGAGGATCGACAGCCAGTATTCCGCCAGAAAAGCAATAAAGGCTTCGCCTGTCATTGCGGATGTTTTTCCCTCAGGAAGCTCAGGGCCTCCGATGCCGGAACGTCATCGGCCACAAAGGATTGTCCGACGCCGTGCGTCAGAATGAAGGTGAGCTTGCCGCCCTTGACCTTCTTGTCCTGGGCGATCGCGTCCATCAGCCTCTCGGCCGGAGGCAAGGTGCCCGGAATTTCCGACATGCGGGTCGGCAGGCCCACAGTCTTCAGATGCGCCTCGACACGAGACGCATCGTCCGGGCTCGCAAGGTTCATGCGTGCCGAGAACTGATGCGCAAGCACCATGCCGATCGAAACGCCCTCGCCGTGCACCAGCCGGGCGCTGTCGTATTCGGTCGCAGCCTCCAGCGCATGGCCGAAGGTGTGGCCGAGATTGAGCAACGCCCGCAGACCGTTCTCGCGCTCGTCCGCTGCCACGACCTCGGCCTTGGCCTGGCAGCTGATCGCGATCGCCTCGATGCGAGCCGCGCCGCCGGCAAAGACCGCCTGCCAGTTCTTTTCGAGCCAGGTGAAGAAGTCCGGCTTGTCGATCAGCCCATACTTCGCGACCTCGGCATAGCCGGCGCGAAACTCGCGTGGACTCAGCGTGTCGAGCACGTCGGTATCGGCGAGCACCAGATCCGGCTGATGGAAGACGCCGATCAGGTTCTTGCCGTGCGGGGAATTGATGCCGGTCTTGCCGCCGACGGAGGAATCGACCTGTGCCAAGAGCGAGGTCGGGATCTGGATGAAACGCGAGCCACGGCGCACGATGCCAGCGGCAAAGCCGGTAAGATCGCCGATGACGCCCCCGCCAAGCGCGATCACCGCATCGTTGCGCTCGATCCGGGCGCCAAGCACGGTTTCACAGACCGGGATCAGTTGCTCGAAGCTCTTGGTCTTCTCGCCGGCGGGAAGCACGAGCGACACTGCGTCGATGTCACGCTCCTTCAGGCTCGCCATCAGGGGCTCGAGGTAGCGCGGCGCTACGTTCTCGTCAGTGATCACGGCCATCTTGCGCCCCTTGAGGCGGGCGGCGATCTCCTGGCCGGCGGCGGCAATCAGCCCGGGACCGATCAGGATATCATAGGAACGATCGCCGAGGTCGACGCGGACCTTGCGTTCGGCAGCGGGCGCAACATGGCTATTCATGGTTCTTCTTGTCCTGGTATTCGATAACGGCGGTGAGAACGTCCTCCACCATCGTCTCTTTCTTCACATCGCGCGACAGCACCGTCAGGTCGGCTTCCGAATAGATCGGGTAGCGCGCGTTCATCAGGTTTTCGAGCGTCTGCTTGGGATTTTCGGTCTTCAGCAGCGGCCGGGTATCGCGCTTGTTGACCCGCTCCCAGAGCACGTCGAGCTCGGCATTGAGCCAGACCGTCAGGCCGCCCTTCCTGATCTGGCGGCGCGAGCGCTCGTTGATGTAGGCGCCGCCGCCGGTCGAGACCACACGCGGACCACTTCTCAGAAGCCGTTTCAGCACCCGCGTTTCCAGTGCGCGGAACTCCTCCTCGCCGTAGCGGGCAAAGAGATCGCTGATCGTCATGCGCGAGACGCGTTCGATCTCGTGGTCGGAATCGACGAAGGGAATTCCGAGCGCCTGGGCGGTCAATCTTCCGATTGCCGACTTGCCGGCGCCCATGAGACCGATGAACACGAGATTGCGTTTACCGAGTACAAGCTTCGCCCGCTCGGCAAGCGTTGCGGAAACCGGTTCGATCACGTCGTTCATTGGACTTCTTATTCCCCATTCCCTTTCGGTATCGACAAATCGGGGTGTAGCGTCAAGTCGTCGCGCGCGTCCGCTCACGGTTCTTGAACTCGGCCGAAGCGGCGTTCATATAGGTCTGGCACCCGCCTTTGTGCCGCGCGTTCATCCGAACGCGCGATCACGCTGGCTGTTTGAACGCCTGCATGCATATCCTTTGGTCCGCTTCGGCCGAAGGCTTCATGCAGAGGAGATTGAAATGCCGACCCTCTTCCGGTTCCTGTTCTTTTGTCTGGTTGTCGCCGGGATAGTCTATGGCACGATGATCTCCCTCGTCACCTTTGTCGAACCGGTTGAGCGCGACGTGACCGTGAAAATCCCGTCCGAGCGGGTGAACAAGCCCCAATGAGCGACCTCTCCGCCGCCCATGTCGAGGCCTTCCTCGAAATGATGAGCGCCGAACGCGGCGCTGCGGTCAACACGCTGCAATCTTACGAGCGCGACCTGGAGGATGCCGCCTCGCACCTGCGCACGCTCGGAACCGGGCTGACGGCGGCAACCCCGGACGACCTTCGCACCTATCTCGCCCATCTCTCGGGCCAGGGCTTCAAGCCCTCCTCGCAGGCACGGCGGCTTTCGGCGCTCCGGCAGTTCTACAAATTCCTCTACGCCGAGGGTATGCGCGGCGACGATCCGACCGGCATTCTCGACGCCCCGAAGAAGGGGCGCAGCCTGCCAAAAACGCTGAGCGTCGAGGACGTCTCGCGGCTGATCGGGCAGGCCGAGAGCGAGGCCGCATCAGGAGGTCCGGACCACCTTGCGAAGTTGCGCATGCATGCGCTGATCGAACTGCTCTACGCCACCGGCATGCGCGTCAGCGAGCTGGTCTCCCTTCCGGCAAGCGTGCTGGCGCAGAACGGCCGCTTCCTCGTGATCCGCGGCAAGGGCAACAAGGACCGGCTCGTGCCGCTCTCGCAAGCGGCAATCCGGGCGATGCGGGCCTATGGCGAGGCGCTCGCCGAGGAAATGGCCAGGGAGGAAGCGGGCAACCGCGAGAGCCCGTGGCTCTTCCCCTCCTCCGGCAAGCAGGGCTTCCTGCCGCGCCAGGTTTTTGCGCGCGATCTGAAATCGCTCGCCGCACGCGCCGGCATAAGGGTCGCCACGATCTCCCCGCACGTGCTGCGGCACGCCTTCGCCAGCCACCTGCTTGCCAATGGCGCGGACCTTCGCGCCGTGCAGGAACTGCTCGGCCATTCGGACATTTCAACGACACAAATCTATACACATGTGCTGGAAGAACGGCTGCACAACCTCGTGCAAAACCATCACCCTCTTGCCAAACAGGCGAAAAAACAGGATTAGGACGGCCGGGCACGCTGGTTTCGGCCCGCTGGTCCTTGTCGCAAAATGATCGGAAACGCATCTCATGCACAACTATCTCGATTTCGAAAAGCCCATCTCCGACCTCGAAGGCAAGATTCTCGAATTGAAGAAGCTCGCCGGCGAAGACGAGAGCGTGAACACTTCGGATGAGATCGAACGCCTGGAGACGCGCGTCCGCGACGCGATGATCGAGATCTATTCCAAGCTGACGCCCTGGCAGAAGACCCAGGTCGCCCGTCACCCCTCGCGCCCGCACTTCCTGGATTACGCCGCCGAGCTCTTCACCGAGTTCACGCCGCTTGCGGGCGACCGCAACTATGCCAACGACGATGCCATCCAGGCCGGCCTTGCGCGTTTCCGCGGCATGCCGGTCGCCGTTCTCGGCCAGGAGAAGGGCAACGACACGAAGTCGCGCATCAAGCACAACTTCGGCAGCCCCCGTCCTGAAGGCTACCGCAAGGCGATCCGCGTCATGGAAATGGCCGATCGCTTCGGCCTGCCCCTGATCACGCTGGTCGATACCGCCGGTGCCTATCCAGGCGTCGGCGCAGAAGAACGCGGCCAGGCGGAAGCCATCGCCCGCTCCACCGAGATGTGCCTCAATGTCCGTGTGCCGATCGTCACCATCGTCATCGGCGAAGGCGGCTCCGGCGGCGCCATCGCGATCGCTACCGGCAACCGCGTCTACATGCTGGAGCATGCGATCTACAGCGTCATCTCGCCGGAAGGAGCTGCCTCGATCCTGTGGCGCGATTCCACCCGCGCCAAGGAAGCCGCCAGCAATATGAAGATCACCTCCGAGGACCTGAAGGCACTCGGCGTCATCGACGGCATCATTCAGGAGCCGGTCGGCGGCGCACACCGCGACCCGAACGCGGTCATCGGCCGCACCGGAACCGTGATCGCCGACGCGTTGAAGGAATTGTCCGGACGCAATGGCGACCAGTTGCGCACGGATCGCCGACAGAAGTACCTCAATATCGGCCGCAACCTCTAGGCAGGAACGGGATAGGGGCGGAAATCCCACGCCCTCTATCCGATCTGGTCCTGGTGGTTCGCGATTGCGCGAGCGGATTTCGCAACTGCAAAGCGGAGTATGGCCAAATCTTGGCCATATTCATGAGGTCATGAACAGCGCATCGGCAGGGCCACCCTGCAGGGTTAAGAATTCGTGAAGTATAATCGCTTAGTGATTCTCTAAAGAGCCCACCCTCGCGGACTTGGGCTTTCCTGCATAATTCCTTAAATCGGCATCGATTTAAGGGCAAAATTATGCAGCTATCTAAAGAGTCACAGCGTCCTTGGCGCGTCAAAGACGCGCGGCGCTGTAGTCGAGTTGGGTTTAAACGGGCCTCTGCTGATGCGTTTCAGAAACCTTGTAGCCTCCGCCGCCATTGTCGCCGCGCTTGCCGGCTGCACCAATGAAACGCTGGACACGACGACGTCGGTCGACCTCAGGTCCGTCAAGAACAAAACCGAGTACCAGGTCTCCGGACCCATGGTCAAAAAGATGACCGAACTCGGGATACAGAAGCAGGCCCCGATCTCGCTGCGCATCTTCAAGGAAGAAGGCACGCTCGAGGTCTGGAAGGCCAATACGGCCAATCGCTTCCAGCTGCTGAAAACCTATAAGATCTGCGCCTGGTCCGGCAAATTGGGCCCGAAGGTAAAGGAAGGCGATCGTCAGGCGCCGGAGGGCTTCTATCCGCTCTTCCCGCACCAGATGAACCCCAACTCGAATTATTACCTGGCGATCAACACCGGCTATCCCAACACCTACGACAAGGCGAACGGCCGTCAGGGAACGCACCTGATGATCCACGGCGCCTGCTCGTCGTCGGGCTGCTACTCGATGACCGACGAGCAGATGATCGAGATCTTCGCCCTCGCCCGGGATTCCTTCAAGGGCGGCCAGGAAAGTGTTCAGCTCCAGGCCTTCCCCTTCCGCATGACCGCGGAAAACATGGCGCGCCATCGCAACAACCCGAACATCGATTTCTGGAAGATGCTGAAGGTCGGCTACGACCAGTTCGAGATCACCAAGCGTCCGCCTGAAGTGAACGTCTGCGAGAAGAAGTACGTCTTCAACCAGCAGGCCTCCGGCCCGTTCAATCCGAGCGGCCAGTGCCCGGCCATGTCGACCCCGCCGGCGCTGCAAGTGGCGATGGCAGGCTTCGAGAAGACCTACCAGACCGACTACGACAAGGCCATGAAGAAGTATGACGGCATGGTCTGGTACGAGCCGAGCGAAGCCGAGCGCAAGGCGATCGTCGCCAAGCAGCGCGTCGGCCGCGAACTCGCCTATGCGCCAACCGGCAACTCCTTCGACGCCGGCAAGCTGATGAAGGCCAGCGACCTCGAGAAGAAGCTCGCCGACCAGAAGGAAGCGGAAGAGACCAAGCAGGCCGTCGAGATCCAGAAGAAGGAACTCGAAAAGGCGACCGACGGCGGCAAGCACGTCCCGGTTCCAGCCGCCAACCCCGTACCGCAGCCGGTGATGCAGGCAGCCGTCGAGCAGCCGGCGAAGAAATCCTTCTGGAGCCTGTTCTCGAAGAGCGAGCCGGAGGCAGAAGCACCCGCTCCGGCGGTTCAGACACCCGAACAGCAGGCAGCCGTCGCACCGCAAGCGCAGGAACCGGCGAAGACGACCAAGCAGGCACGCACGACGGCGCCAGCTGCGACCGAGCAGCAGACGGCCGCCGTTGCAACGGCACCTGCCCCCGAGGCGGTGGCGGAAACACCTGTGCTCACCGAAGAGCCGCCGAAGAAGCGCCCCTTCTGGAAAATCTGGGGCAATTGATGCCGGGCGAGACCAAGATCGTCTACGACCTCAGGGGGCTTAAATGCCCCCTTCCCGTTTTGAAGACGCGCAAGCGCATGTCCTCACTAGCCCCGGGCGCATTGCTGGAGATCGAGACGACCGATCCTCTGGCGGTGATCGATATCCCGCACTTCTGCAACGAAGACGGCCACACGCTCGAAGAGTCCGCTGCTGCCGACGGCGGCCACCGGTTTCTGATCCGCAAGGGCGCCTGAGACGCCGCGACGGGCCGCGGCATCACAATGCTATCTGAATGATGATTAAAACCGCATGCCGGGAACGGCGAGCGGATTGTCGGAAAGCGCCTGCGCGTCCGGCCGGTCGATGCGCGGCTTGCCGGTAAAGGCGTCGAACAGGTCGCGGACAAAGCCTTCCGTCAATCCCTTGGTGATCAGCACCATGCGGGTGCGCCGGTCGTTCGGGTCCGGCCATGCCGCCAGACGCTCCGGCGTGTGAAAGACATTCTGCACGCCATGCAACACCAGCGGCCGGTCCGGTCTGTCGGCCACCGCTACGATTGCTTTCATCCTGAGCAGCTTCTCGCCATGCGCCGAACGCAGGAGGTCGATGAACATATCGAGTGCCATCGGCTCGATCGGCCGGTCGTGCACGATGCTGAACGAGCGGATGTCGCCACCATGCCGGTTCACATCATGATGATGATCGTGGTCATGGTGGTGATCATGATCGTGATGGTGGTCACCATGATCGTGGTGATGATGGTTGTGCTCGTGATGGGCTTCATCCTGCAGCCAGCGGCCGACATCGGCGATCTTCGAGGATGGATCATAAAGGCCGCAGGCGAAAAGCGCTGAGCGTCCCGCCTCCTCGCTGTCGCCATCGATGAGCGGCGCACGCGGATTGAGCGCCCGGATCCGTGCCGTCAGCTCGTCGCGCTGGGCTGCATCGGCAAGACCGGTCTTGCTGACGACGATGCGGTCGGCGACCGCGATCTGCTTCAGGGCTTCCTCGTGATTGGCGATCGTCTGCAGGCCGTTGACGGCATCGACGACCGTGACGACGCCATCCAGCCGGAAGCTCTGCGCGATAATGGGATTGCCGATCACCGATTGCAGCACCGGCGCGGGGTCGGCAAGGCCGGTTGTTTCGATGACGATGCGCTTCAGCGGCTTGATCTTGCCCGTCTGCATCCGGTCCATGAGATCGGCAAGCGTGTCGACCAGTTCGCCGCGCACCGTGCAGCAGAGGCAGCCGTCGGAAAGCTCGATAACCCCGTCGCTGGAGGCCTCCACCAGCAGGTGGTCGATCGAGACATCGCCGAACTCGTTGATGATGACTGCCGTGTCCGAGAGATCGGGATCCTTCAGCAACCGGTTCAGCAACGTTGTCTTGCCCGCACCGAGAAAGCCGGTGAGGATCGAGACCGGCACCGCCGGCAAGGGACTAGCCATCATGAACTCCGATCAGAAAGTCGGCCGCGGCACGGGGATCGGCACATTGGCGGCGTCTCCCTGGCCAGCCTGGTCGGCGACGACTTTCGGCGCCTTCTCACCGCTGCCGGCGATAAGACCGGCGAAGGCGAGATTCAGCGGCCGGTTGATTTCGTGGATATAGGGCGAGAGCAGCTTCTGGCGGCCGCCCTCGTCGCGGCCTTCGCTGCGGACCTTGGCCGCCGCCTTCGAGCAGATCTGTTTGCTGACATCGGCCACCATGTCGCGTGTCTCGCCATAGGGCGGGATCTGCACGAGGGAAGGTTTGCCATTGCCGCTCGTCGTCAGCGCCATCTGCATGAGCCGCGCAGATTCGTCGGCACGCGCGCCGAGGCTATCCTCGCCGAGTACGACAGAGACGACGCTACGCCCGTCACGGGTGGCAGACGAAACCTGGTTGAAGCCGGAGGCGCAGATGAAGCCGGTCTTCATGCCATCGGCGCCTTCGAAGCGTCCGATCAGCATGTTGTAGTTCGGATAGTTCTTCTTGCCGGTGGTGAAGCCTTCCAGCGAGAAATAGGAAGCATATTGCGGGAACTCGCGCTTGAGCGTAATCGCCAGCACCGCAAGGTCGCGCGCCGTCGTATACTGGCCCGGACCCGGCAGGCCGTTGGGATTGATGAAGTTGGACGAGGTCATGCCGATGCGGCGCGCCTCGGCGTTCATCCGCTCGATGAAGGCGGGCTCCGAACCGCCGACCGTCTCGGCGATGGCCACTGCGACGTCGTTCGCGGACTTGACCAGCATCATCTTCAGCGCGCTGTCGAGCGTCATCGCCTGCCCGGGCTTGTAGAACATCTTGCTCGGCGGCTCGGAGGCCGCATTCTTGGTCATGATGACCGGGCTCTCGAGCGTAAGCTGCCCCGACTTGATCGCGCGGAAGGCCGTATAGGCCGTCATCAGTTTGGTCAGCGATGCCGGATACCATTTCTGGAAGATGTCCTGATGTTCGTAGACCTTCAGCGAATTGACGTCGACGACGAGCCGCGGATTGGCTGCAGCCGGCAATGCCGCAAGAAGCGTCGCGCACGTCACTGCCGTGACACCAAGCGCCCTCATCTTGCCACGTGTGAAAATTCCTGCTGTCACCACGATAGAACCTCGAAATTCCGCTGTTGCCTCGTCTCGTCCGGCTATTTAGCCTATATGGCGAGGAGATGGCAAAGCCCATTCACGGGCACCCCTGCCAATCCACCGCAGATACACAGTGATCGAACAGACCGACAGGACGAACCGATGCCGATACTCAACCGTGCCGCCGAGCTCCAGAACGAAGTCGCCGAATGGCGGCGCCACCTGCACAGGAACCCGGAGCTCCTGTTTGCGGTCGAAAATACGGCATCCTTCGTCGAAAAGAAACTCAAGGAGTTCGGCGTTGACGAAGTCGTGACGGGCCTCGGCCGCACCGGCGTCGTCGGCCTGATCCGCGGCAATCTCGGCTCGGGCCGCACGATCGGCCTGCGCGCCGACATGGATGCGCTGCCGATTACCGAGACGAGCGGCAAGCCCTGGGCTTCGGAAACGTCTGGCAAGATGCATGCCTGTGGCCACGACGGCCATACGGCGATGCTTCTCGGAGCGGCCAAGTATCTCGCCGAAACCCGCAACTTCGCCGGCAGTGTCGCAGTCATCTTCCAGCCCGCCGAAGAAGGCGGCGGTGGCGGCAACGAGATGGTCAAGGACGGCATGATGGAGCGTTTCGCCATTGAGGAAGTCTATGGCATGCACAACATGCCGGGCATGCCCATTGGTCACTTCGGCAGCCGTGTCGGCCCCATCATGGCTTCGACCGACGAGTTCACCATCACCATCAAGGGCCGCGGCGGCCATGCGGCCCAGCCGCACAAGACGATCGACCCGATCATCGTCGGCACCCAGATTGTCACCGCTCTGCAGACGATCGCCTCGCGCACGGTCGATCCCCTCGCCTCCGTCGTCGTCTCGGTGACCAAGTTCAACGCCGGCTTCGCCCACAACGTCATTCCGGAAGAAGCCGTTCTCGGGGGCACGGTGCGCACTCTCGTGCCTGAGGTACGCGATATCGGCGAGGGCCGCATCCGCACGATCGCCGAAGGAGTGGCGGCCCTATACGGCGCGACCGTCAACGTCGCCTACAATCGCAACTATCCGGTGACCGTGAACCATGCGGAAGAGACCGGCTACGCTTTGAGGGCCGCGGCCGAGATCGCGGGGACAAGCAACGTCAAGCCGTCGCTCGACCCGATGATGGGCGGAGAGGATTTCTCCTACATGCTGATTGCCCGTCCCGGCGCCTTCGTATTCATGGGCAACGGCGACACCGCCGGGCTGCATCACCCGGCTTACGATTTCAATGACGAGGCGATCCCGCACGGCATCTCCTACTGGGTGAAGCTCGCGGAAACGCGACTTGCCGCCTGAGGCATCGGCGGGAGGCACCATGCATCAGATCGACAAGATTGACCGTAGAATTCTCAACATCCTCCAGGCGGATGGGCGGATCACCAACCTTGAGCTTGCCGATCGCATCGGCCTGTCGCCGACGGCGACCAGCGAGCGGCTGCGCCGGCTGTTGAAGGAAGGCTACGTCTCGGGCTTCGGCGCGCGGCTTGACCCGCACAAGCTCGGCTTCGGCCTGCTGGTTTTCATCGAGGTCATGCTCGACAAGACGACGCCCGACGTCTTCGACCAGTTCGCCGCCGCCGTCAAACAGGCGCCGGCCGTGCTCGAATGTCACATGGTGGCGGGGGGCTTCGACTATCTCGTCAAGACGCGGTTCGAGGACATGGCGGCCTACCGCAACTTCCTCGGCCAAGTGCTCTGGACGCTTCCGGGCGTCAAGGAGACCCGAACTTACGCAGTGATGGAAGAGATCAAGAACGACGGACCGCTGCCGCTCGTTTGAGCCGCAGTCAGAAAAAAGGCCCGGAAACCCCATCGGATTCCGGGCCGTTCCATTTCAGTTTAGGCGGCGTCCTGCAGCGACGCCATGTCGATGACGAAGCGGTAGCGCACATCGCTCTTGACGACGCGTTCATAGGCTTCGTTGATCTGTTGGATCCGGATCGTTTCGATTTCCGAGACGATATTGTGCTCGCCGCAGAAGTCGAGCATCTCCTGGGTTTCCTTGATCGAGCCGATCATCGAACCGGAAATGCTCCGGCGGGCGGGCACCAGCGAGAAAGCATGTACCGGCACCGCATTCTCAGGAATGCCGACCAGCACGAAATCGCCGTCGACCTTCAGAAGGTTGACGTAGGCATTCCAGTCGATCTCGGCGGCCACCGTGCAGATGATCAGATCGAACGTGCCTGCCAGTGCCGTGAAGGTCTCCGGATCGTTGGTGGCGTAGTAGCGATCGGCGCCGAGCTTCAGCCCGTCTTCCTTCTTGGAAAGCGTCTGGCTGAGAACGGTCACCTCCGCGCCCATGGCGTGCGCCAGCTTGACGCCCATGTGGCCGAGGCCGCCCATGCCGACGATCGCGACCTTCTTGCCGGGACCGGCCTTCCAGTGGCGCAGCGGCGAATAAAGCGTGATGCCGGCGCAAAGCAGCGGTGCTGCGGCGTCGAGCGGCAGGTTCTCCGGGATCGACAGCACATAGCCTTCCTTGACGACGATACTGTCGGAATAGCCGCCCTGGGTCGGCGTCTTACCGTCGGCTTCCACGCCGTTATAGGTCACGATCAGACCGGGCATGTAATGTTCCAGATCCACATCGCGCGTGGCGCAGGTGGTGCAGGAATCGACGAAGCAGCCGACGCCGGCGCGGTCACCGACTTTGAACTTGGTGACCTTGGAGCCAACCGCCGTCACGATGCCGACGATCTCGTGGCCGGGAACCATCGGGAAGGCCGAATTGCCCCATTCGTTGCGGGCCTGGTGGATGTCGGAGTGGCAGACGCCGCAATATTTGATCTCGATCACCACGTCGTCGTCGCGCGGTTCGCGGCGCTCGAAGGTGAAGGGCGTCAGCGGCTTCGACGCATCGGTCGCCGCATATCCTCTTGCAATGGCCATCAGTCTGTCCTCATTTTGGGAAAGGGTGCAGGTCCGGAGGGAACCCGGCCTGACGCACCTCGAACTATGGGGGCGCAGACACGGTGAGCGTTAGAGCGATCCTGCAAAATTCTTGCACGATCCTACAAGATTGACAGTGAGATCCTGGAGATGGCACGTCGATGCCCTACCTGAGCGTTGCCTCACACAATGCTAAGCCGCTGGAAAGACCGCAGATTATGACAGCCACAAGACAGACTGCCCGCCACCAGATGATCGATGTCATTGCCCGGTTTGCCGAGCGGGACGGCGACCACCTGACCGGGATTTCCGGCCTGACCCTGCATCGCCATGGCGGCGACGCTCCGGTCAATTGCTCGGCCTATCGGCCAAGCCTGGCAATCATCGTGCAAGGGGCCAAACGTGTGGTTCTCGGCGACGAGACACTGATCTACGGCGCGTCGGACTATCTGCTGACGTCAATCGACCTGCCCGTTCTCTCCCAGGTCTGCAAGGCCTCCGCAGAAGAACCTTATCTCAGCATGGCCTTCACGCTCGATCCCGGCAAGATCCAGGCGCTGCTTGCGTCCTTGTCGCAATTGCCGCAGCCGGCCGCTTCGGCGCGCGGCATGAGCGTCAGCAAGATCACTGTCGATCTCGAAGACGCGGCCCTGCGCCTGCTGCGCCTGCTCGAACGGCCGGACGATATCCCCGCCCTCTTGCCACTGATCGAACAGGAGATCCTCTACCGGCTTTTGACCGGCCCGCACGGCCACCGCCTGCGGCAGATGGCGACGACCGACAGCCAGCCTCATCAGGTCGGCCGCGCCGTCGCCTGGCTGAAAGAGCACTATTCGCGGCCGCTGCGGATCGACGATCTCGCCAACCGTGTCTCCATGAGCGTGTCGTCGCTGCACCATCACTTCAAGGCGATCACCGCGATGAGCCCGCTGCAATACCAGAAGCAGCTCCGGCTGCAGGAGGCGCGACGGCTGATGCTGGAGGAGCAGCTCGACGCCGGCGACGCCGGCCATCAGGTGGGCTACGAAAGCCAGTCGCAGTTCAGCCGCGAGTATGCCCGCCACTTCGGCGAGCCACCGATGCGCGACATCGGCCGGGTGCGCCGCTCGCTGCTCGAACGGCTGGCTCCGCAGGCGGAGATGTTGAGCGAGGGCTGAGGAGCACGCCTCAACTCCGCTCGATATCCCTTCGCAGCACGATCGACGTCGTCAAATCCTCGACATTGTCCATCGTCGCCACCTCGTTGCGCAACTCGTTGAGCGCATTGATCGAGCCGACCTCGACCTCGACGACGAGATCGAGCTGGCCGCTGACGGATGACACCTTGCGCACCGAGGAAAAGCCGGCGAGCCGGTCGAGCACGCCGATCGACGGCGTGCGCTTCAAAGTCACCAGCAGGAAAGCCTGGATCGTGCCCTCCTCCAATTGCCCGATATCGGCGCGATAGCCGCGAATGACACCGGCCTTTTCAAGCCGGCTGACCCGCTCGGTGGTCGCACTTCTGGAGAGGCCGATGCGGCCCGCCAGCGACTTCATCGGGATGCGCGCCTCTTGCGACAGGATGCTGAGGATCGTGCGGTCGATCGCGTCTATGTCCTGCATCTCTGCTCCTCCGCGGTCCGCCGACAAGATGACGGTTATTATAAACATAGTGCCGGTGCAACCGGCATATTGCCGGATGCATCACGGCACGGCTCATGTAACTCTCGCCGACAGATGAGGGTCCCCATGAACGATATGCTGACGACGACGCCTGACTTTTCGACCGATGCGGCAGCGGCGCTGCTGAAGGAGCATTACGGCCTCGAAGGCTTGCTCTCGCTGCTTGCCAGCGAACGCGACCAGAACTTCAAGGTCGAGACAAAGGGTGGCGACACCTACATCCTCAAGATCATCAACGGTGCCGAACCCGCAGTCGAAAGCGATTTCCAGACGGCATTGCTCGGCCACGTCGGAGCCCATGCCGTCGATCTGCCGGTGCCGCATATCCGCCCGACGCTCAAAGGCGCGAGCCTTGCTTCGACCACGAGTGCGCGCGGCGTCACCCACAGCCTGCGCCTCGTCAGCTGGGTCGAGGGCCTGCCGCTTGCCGAGACGGGGCGCAGCGACGCAGCACTTCAGTCGCTCGGGCAGATGCTCGGCCGCTTCGACGCATCGCTTAAAGGCTTCATGCATCCGGGGGCGCTGCGCGATCTCGACTGGGACATCCGTCACGCCGGCCGCTCGGCCGACCGGCTGCACCACGTCGCCTCCGCTGAAGACCGCGCTTTGCTCGAGCGGTTCCTCACCCGCTTCGAAAAATCCGTCGCGCCGCGGCTCGCGACCCTTCGCGCCGCCGTCATTCACAACGACGCCAACGACTGGAACGTGCTGGTCGCCAAGGCCGACCACGACCAGATCTCCGGCCTGATCGATTTCGGTGATGCACTGCACGCGCCCGTCATTGCCGAAGTGGCGATCGCCGCCGCCTATGCCGGGCTCGATCATCCCGATCCGATCGGCGCCGCCGCTGCAATCGTCCGCGGCTTCCATCAGGAATATCCGCTGGCGGAAGAAGAGGTCGACCTTCTGTTCGATCTCATCGCCATGCGCCTCGTCACTTCAGTCACCATCTCGGCCTCGCGCCGGGCTCACACCGACGACAACCCCTATCTCGCGATCAGCGAGCGGCCGGCCTGGACGCTGCTGCGCAAGCTCGACCGGATGAACCCGCGTTTCGCCACCGCCATCCTGCGCAAGGCCTGCGGCTTCGAAGCAAGCCCCGGCGCCAGCCGCGTCACCACCTGGATCAACGCCAACCGCAAGACGTTGAAGCCCTTGCTCGCGCGCCCGGCTGCGACCTACCCGGCGGCGCTCGTGCCCTATGGCGACCCCTTACATCCGATGACCGTGAAATCGGCCGGTGAACAGCCGGGCGAAGCCCAGGCGATCTGGGAAGTCTATTGCCGCGAGCATGGCGTTGAACTCGGCATCGGTCCCTTCGGCGAGGAGCGCACCGTCTATGCCGGCGAGATGTTCGTCTCGCGCTTCATCGACCACACCCGCCGCACCCGCCATCTCGGCCTCGACCTGTTCATGGCCGCCGGCACCAAACTCTATACCCCCCTTGCCGCCACCGTCGTCAGCGTCGAGATCGAAGAAGATCCGCTGGGCTATGGCTGCCTGATCGCGCTTCGCCACGAGCCCGACGGCTGCCCGCCCTTCGTCACACTCTGGGGTCACCTGGCACATGAAGCGGTGGGACGGATCAGGGCCGGCGACCAGCTTGAGGCCGGGGCGCTCGTCGGCGAAATGGGGGCTCCAAAGGAAAACGGCGGCTGGGCGCCGCATCTGCATCTGCAGCTTTCGACCGACACCAGCCTGACCGCGACCGAGATCCTCGGCGTCGGCGAGCCGCAGTTTCTCGACGTCTGGGCCGAGTTGTTCCCCGATGCCCGCACCTTTGCCGGCATCGCCGAAGAATTCTACGAGAAAAAGGGCCGCTCGCACGAGGAGATCGTCAGACGGCGCAAGGAACTGCTCCTGCCGAACCTCTCGATCTCCTACGACAAGCCGATCAAGTTCGTGCGCGGCGAAGGCGTCTGGCTGATCGACGACAGCGGCCGCGCCTATCTCGACTGCTTCAACAATGTCTGCCACATCGGCCACGCCCACCCGGCGGTGGTCGAGGCGATGGCGAAGCAGGCGGCAATCCTCAACACCAACACCCGGTATCTGCACGACAACATCGTCGCCTATGCCGAGCGGCTCACGGCGACGCTACCGAAAGAATTGACCGTTGCCGGCTTCGTTAACAGCGGTTCGGAGGCGAACAGCCTGGCGCTCAGGCTGATGCGCGCCCATACCGGCCGCGAGAATGCGATCACGCTCGACTGGTCCTATCACGGCACCACGCAGGAGCTGATCGACATCAGCCCCTACAAATTCCGCCGCAGGGGCGGCAAGGGACCGAAGTCGCATGTGCATGTGGCGACCATTCCCGACAGCTACCATGCGCCGGCGGACTGGCCGGCTGAGGAACACGGCAAGCGCTTTGCCGAAAGCGTCGCCGAACTCATCGCCGCGATGAAGGCCAAGGGCGAAGGCCCCGGCTTCTTCATCGCGGAATCGATCCCGAGCGTCGCCGGCCAGGTGTTCCTGCCTGAAGGTTATCTAAAGGAAGTCTATCGGCTCGTGCGCGAGGCGGGCGGCGTCTGCATCGCCGACGAGGTGCAGGTCGGTTTCGGCCGCGTCGGCAGCCATTGGTGGGCCTTCGAAACGCAAGGGGTCGTGCCCGATATCGTCACCATGGGCAAGCCGATCGGTGACGGCCATCCGCTGGCAGCTGTCGTCACGACCCGCGAGGTCACCGACAGCTTCAACAACGGCATGGAGTATTTCAACACCTTCGGCGGCAACCCGGTCTCCTGTGCCGTCGGCCTTGCGGTGCTCGACGTGATCGAGGGACAGGATCTGCGCGGCAACGCCCTTTCGATCGGCAACTATCTGATCGACGCCTTCCGAGCAATGCAGGCCCGTTACGAAGTGATCGGCGACGTGCGCGGCATGGGCCTCTTCCTCGGCATCGAGCTTGTGACCGACCGCAAGACCAAGGCGCCGGCGACCGAGTTTGCCCGGGCCGTTTCCAACGGCGCGCGCCGCCGGGGCGTGCTGATGGGCACCGAAGGTCCGCATGACAACATCCTGAAAATGCGCCCACCGATGATCTTCTCGAAACGCGATGCCGATCATTTGATCGCCGTGCTCGAAGAGACTTTCGCAGACGTATCGAAAACGCTCGGCTGAGGCCGGGCGCAATACCGCCGAAACCAGAGCCAATCGGCCGGGATGCGACGCGCATCCCGGCGGCGAAGACGCATGCCCTAAAACATGAAAAAGAGGAGAACAGGACAATGAAACTTGGAGTTCTAGCACTGGCGAGCGCGGCGTTCCTTGCCGGCACCGCCGCCAACGCCGGCATGCTCGACGTCATCAAGGAACGCGGCGAGCTTCGCTGCGGCGTCAGCCAAGGCGTGCTCGGCTTTTCCGCCCCCAACGACAAGGGCGAATGGACCGGCTTCGACATCGATTTCTGCCGCGCAGTCGCAGCCGCAGCGCTTGGCAATCCCGACAAGGTGAAATACGTGCCGCTCTCGACCAAGGAGCGCTTCACCGCCCTGCAGTCGGGCGAGGCCGATCTCCTCTCGCGCCAAACCACCTGGACCCTGTCGCGTGACACCGATCTCGGCATGAGCTTCGTCGGCGTCAACTACTATGACGGCCAGGCCTTCATGGTGCGCAACGATCTCGGCGTGAACAGCGTCAAGGAACTCTCGGGCGCCTCCGTCTGCACCGAGACCGGCACGACGACCGAGCAGAACATGGCCGACTATTTCGGCGCCAACAACATCCAGTACCAGGTGGTCGCCTTCGAAAAGGCCGACCAGACGATCCAAGCGTTCAACACCGCACGCTGCGACGTCTATTCGACCGATGCCTCGGCGCTCTACGCCCAGCGCCTGACGCTCAACGATCCGGATCGTTTCGTCGTGCTGCCAGAAGTGATCTCCAAGGAGCCGCTCGGCCCGGCCGTCCGCCAGGGCGACGATCAGTGGTTCAAGATCGTGCGCTGGACACTGTTTGCGCTGACCGAGGCCGAAGAACTCGGCATCACCAAGGACAATGCCGCCAAGCTGCTCGAAAGCGGCACGACCGCGCAGAAGCGCTTCCTTGGCATCGAGAACGAAGCCGGTAAGTCGCTCGGGCTCGATCCGAAGTGGGCCTACCAGGCGGTTTCGGCGGTCGGCAATTACGGCGAGGTCTTCGAACGCCACCTCGGCAAGGACAGCCCGCTGAAGATCGACCGCGGCCTCAACAAGCTCTGGAGCAACGGCGGCCTGATGTACGCTCCGCCGGCACGCTGATCCGCTCGCCCAGTTCCGGCAAAGTCTCCAGTCCGGAATTGTTCGACAAAGGAAAAGCGCCAACGAGACGCCGCGGCCCTCCCCGCGGCGTTTTCGTTTTGAGAAGGTGCCAGCCAGCCTACCAGCCTTCCTCCAGCACCCGCGCCAGCATGTCAGCGAAAAAGTCGGCGCTCTCGCGGCTGAGGCAGAGCGGCGGCTTGATCTTCAGCACGTTCAGGTGATCGCCCGTCGGCTGCATGATGACACCGAGATCGAGCAGGCGGTCGCAAATCGCCGCCGTCTCCTCCGTCGCCGGCAACAAGCTCTCCCGGTCGCGCACGAATTCGACACCGAGATAGAGCCCCATGCCGTGCACCGCGCCGATCAGCGGAAAGCGTTGCCCCAGCGCTTCGAGCCGCGCCTTCAGATAACCGCCGACGACACGCGCATTCTCCGGCAATCGTTCTTCGGTCAGGATATCGAGCACGGTCTGGCCGACGACCGAGCTGACGGGACTGCCGCCGGCGGATGAGAAGAAATACCCTTCCTTCTCCAGCGCGTCGGCAATCTCGCGCCGCGTGATGACGGCGCCGAGCGGGTGGCCGTTGCCCATACCCTTGGCGACGGTGATGATGTCAGGCACGACACCCTGCTCTTCGAAGCCCCAGAAATAGTCGCCGAGACGGCCATAACCGACCTGCACCTCGTCGGCGATGCAGACACCGCCACGCGACCGCACCATGGCATAGACGGCGTCGAGATAGCCCTTCGGCAAGGGGATGCCGCCGGCATTGCCATAGACTGGTTCGCAAATGAAGCCGGCAAGCTTCTCGTCCGCGGCGTCCAGTTCGGTAAGCTTCTTGACGACGGAGCGGACATAGCTGTCCGCCGTATCGGCGCCACGGAACTCGCCGCGATAGGTGTTGGGCGCCGGCACCGGATGCACCCAGCCAGGGCGGGTCTCCAGCGCCTGCGGATTGTCGGCGATCGAGGTGGAGATCGCGTCACTGGCGACGGTCCAGCCATGATAGGCTTCGAGCAGGGTCACGATATTACGCGCACCGGAATAGGCCCAGGCGAGCCTGAGCGCCAGGTCGTTCGCCTCCGAGCCGCTATTGACCAGGAACACCGTGTCGAGCCCGTCAGGCGCAAGCGCCGCCAGCCGCGTCGAGAACTCGGCGACGGAGGCATAGTGGAAGCGCGAATTGGTGTTGAGCAGCGACCATTGCCGCCCGACGGCGGACGCCAGTCGGGGGTGCCCGTGGCCGAGGATGGTCACGTTGTTGACCATGTCGAGATAGCTGCGGCCCTCGACATCGAAGAGATATTCCTTCCAGCCGCGCTCGATCTGCGGCGGGTGCTTGTAGTAGTTCTTCTGCGGCTTGGCGAAGTGCTGCTGTCGTCGGCTTAGCAACGCTTCGCTGTGCAGTTCCGGCGCATCGCATTCGAAGCCGAGGACGCCGGCCGGTGACGGGCACAGATGCTTCCAGGCCTCTGCCTGATGCGGCATGGCAAAGAGCGGCGGAACGAGGCCATGCTCGCGGCAAAGCTGGACGCGGATCAGGCCATAGGACTGCTGTTCGCCGGAGACGACGCCCAGCACCGCGCCGGCGGCGGCCGTCTCCTCAAGATCGCCGCTGACTTCCACCCCTTCAAGGAAAAGACTCCCCTCGGCTCCCTCCAGAACCAGCAGCCCGTCCTGCCGGATGACGCGCCCCGCAAACGGGGCAACGATCTCGCGGCCCGCTTCCAGGCAGATGTCGACATGCAGCGCCAGCGTCGCGTCGGGCTTCGGCGAACGCAGTTGCGTCTCGGTCATCCGGTACTCGCCGTAGCGCGTGGTCGCGACACCGATCGCGTGCGCCGCGTGCTGCAACAGCGAAATCGGCAGCCCCTGGTGCTGCCAGCGCTCCTCCGGCAACAGCGGGCTCAGGATCGACAGGTCGATCTGGCGCACGTCGGTCGGCCCGAGCCCCTGGATCAGGCTCTCCCCGGTCACCGGCTGCGATGCCGGCGCAAGCCCCGCCGCCGCCAGGATGGCGTGCTCCATCAGCGCCGAAGGGACCGAAGTCGCCACGTCGAAGATCTCCCGCTCATGCGCGGCATTGCCCTCGACGTAAGTGTTGTCAGGTTCGCGCGAAAGCTGGTGCTCTGAGCTTGCGACCAGCACGGCGGCGCGGGCGACGATCAGCGGCCAGAGCGCCTTCAGCTCCACCTCGGTCAGCGGGCACGCGGCGTGAAACGCCTTGACCGCCGGCAGGATGAACCAGGGGTCGCCGTCAGCATGATGCAGCAAAGAGGCGCAGGTCACGGCAAGCTCGGCGACCAGCCACCCCTTGAGGATATCGCCGAAATCGATGACTCCGTCAGGGATCGGCCGGCCGGATGCATCGGGCTGGCTCACCACATTGTCGTCTGTGACATCATGATGGATCGCCTGGATGCGCAGTTCCGCCGTGATGGGCTGCAGACGCCGCATGGCTCCGACCATGATCTCGGCGATCCGCTTCTTGCGCTGCTGGTCCGGCATGTCGGCGAGAAGATGAAGCACGACGGGACCGGCGCGGCGCAGGTCCCATTGCAGTTCCCGTTCAAGCCCGGGATGTTCGAAGTCCTGCAGCGCCGCGGCCAGCCGCCCGGCCAGCGCGCCGAGCGCGGAAACGGCTTCACGCGAGAGATGCTTGCGCCGGGTCAGCGGCTCGCCATCGAGAAAATTCAGCAGGCGAATCCGGTAGTCCTGGTCGCGGACGGCAACGCTCTCGATCGCCTCGCCCCTGAGCGAGGGCACCACTTCCGCAACACGCGCCAAAGTCAGACGCTCGGAAAGATGCCGCAAGGCCGCATTCTGGGCCTCCAGTTCGAGCGCCCCATATTCCGCGCGGCAGATCTTCAGCACATAGCGTCGCTCGCCGGTATCGATGCGATAGTTGCGGTCCTGCTGGCTGCCGAGTTCGCTGATCGTGCCTGAGAGACCGTAGTGCTCCGCCAGCAATGCCTGCGCCTCCTCGGCACTGACATCGGGCCTGGGCAACTCGGTGCGAAGCTTCAGCGCGTCCTCAACCATGGTCTCGTCATCCTCCCACTCGGCGGTCGATCCTCCGAATCGACCGGAATATTGTCGAGATTAGAGCGGGATGAGGAAAAGATGTGCGGTTTTCTGCGGAAGCCCCAATCCCGATCTACTGCGACATGCCCTCAAGGCGATAGCGCGTGCCGGGATAAAGCAGGCGCGCCGTCGTCACATTGGCTGTCTCCGACCAGGTACGGCGTCGGATCATCAGGCAGGGCTCGTTGCGGTCGATGCCGAGCAGCTTGCATTCCCAGGCCTGCGGCGACACCGCCTCGACGATCTGCTCCGTGCGCGTGATTGGCGCGACCGCAGTCAGATAGGCGTTCGGCGTCATCGTCTGGAAATCCTGCTCCATATAACGTGGGCAGATCGCCGGATTGACGAAACGATCTTCGATCTGGATCGGCAGCCCGTTTTCCGAATGCACCATGATCGAATGGAAGACGCGCGCACCGGTCACGAGCCCGAGCGCATAGCCAATGTCCGACGGCGCGACCTCTTCCTGCATCAGCGTCATGCGCGAGGTGTGCGCGTGGCCGCGCTCGCGGATTTCGTCGGCGATATTGCGCACTTCAAGCAGCGCGGTACTGCCCTTGTGAGCCGCAACGAACGACCCTACGCCCTGAACACGGGTGATCGCGCCCTCGCTTGCCAACTCTCGAAGCGCCCGGTTGGCGGTCATGCGGCTGACGCGGAGATCGGCGACGATCTCGTTTTCCGAGGGAATGCGATGGTGAGCCGGCCACTCGCCGCTCTCGATGCGGCTGCGGATGAACTGCTTGACCGCTTCGTAGCGCGGCACCGGTCCGTCTTCGAATGCGGTCATTTCGTTCCTTCTTCCAAGCGCTGTCATCAACTCAAACCCCGCCTTTCCAGGATGCCGAACAAATCATGCGTATTCGACAATGATTCTTTTCGTTCATTTCGCGCTTGCGCGCCACCGTAAAATATCTATAGTTCCATATACAACTACGTACAGGAAAATCGCACCATGGCAACTTTTCCCGTCAACCGGCTCTTCGCCGACCATGCGCTTCTGCCGACAGGCTGGGCGCAGAATGTCGCCATTGCGCTTGACGCATCAGGCGGGATCGTCTCCATCGAGATCGATCAGTCGATCGCCGATGGCGACGAACGCGTCGCTGGTCCGCTGGTTCCCGCCGTCGCCAACCTGCATTCCCACGCCTTCCAGCGCGCCATGGCGGGCCTCGCCGAGGTCGCCGGCAGCGGCGACGACAGCTTCTGGACCTGGCGGGAAGAAATGTACCGTACCGTCGGGCTGGTGAACCCTGATGATGTCGAGGCGATCGCCGCCAAGCTCTACATGGAGATGCTGAAGGGCGGTTTCGGCCACGTCGCCGAGTTCCACTACCTGCACCATCAGGCTGATGGCACGCCCTATGCCGACGCAGCAGAAATGTCGCTGCGTATTCTCTCTGCCGCCCGCACGACCGGCATCGGCCTCACCCATCTGCCGGTTTTCTACGCGCATGCCAATTTCGGCGGCGTTGCGCCGAATGCCGGGCAGCGGCCCTTCCTGCATGATCCGGATCGTTTCCTTTCGCTTCTGCAGCGCCTCGAGCCGCTCTGCCGCGAGGCCGGTAACACGCTCGGCTATGCCATTCATTCGCTGCGTGCGGCGACGCCCGAGGAGATGCGCACGATCCTCGATGCAGCGCCTGTAAGTGGTCCGATCCATATCCATGTCGCCGAACAGACCAAGGAAGTCGACGACAGCCTCGCCTGGAGTGGCCGTCGTCCGGTTCAGTGGCTGCTTGACGAAATGCCCGTCGACGAGCGCTGGTGCGCAATCCACGCCACGCATCTGACCGACGACGAACGGCAGCGTCTGGCGCGCTCCGGTGCGGTCGCCGNCGGCGACCGAGGCCAATCTCGGCGACGGCATCTTCCCGGCGGTCGACTTCATGGCCGAAGGCGGCATCTTCGGCGTCGGCACCGATAGCCATGTGGCGACCAGCGTCGCCGAGGAACTGCGCCTGCTCGAATACGGCCAGCGGCTGCGCGACCGCCGCCGCAACCGGCTGGCCTCCGGCCCCGGCGCCTCGATCGGCCGGACCATCTTCGACGCTGCCCACAAGGGCGGCGCCCAGGCGGCCGGCCAGAAGACGGCGGGCATCGCCGTTGGCGCACGCGCCGATTTCGTCGTGCTCGACGGCGACAATCCCTACATCGCTGCCGCCAGCGACAACCAGATCCTCGACCGCTGGCTCTTTGCGCTCGGCGGCGAGAGCGTCCGCGACGTCATGGTCGCGGGCGAGTGGAAGATCCGGAACGGACGCCACGACCGGGAAGACGATATCGACCGCGCCTTCGCGCGGGTGCTGATGAAACTGAAATAGTAACAGAAGCCAAAATCAAAACAGGGAACAGCTTAATGTCGATCAGCAAATTGAAACTCACCCTTGCCGCCACCGGCCTCGTGCTCGCGGCTTCCACCGGCAGCGCCAGCGCCTCCTATTGCGGCGACGGCAAGACCGTCATGTTCGCCGGCATCGACTGGGAAAGCGGCGCCTTCATCACCGAAGTGATGAAGACCATTCTTGCCAAGGGCTACGACTGCCAGGTGGATTCGATCCCCGGCAACTCGGTGACGCTCGAGCAGGCGACCGCCAATAACGACGTGCAGATCTTTGCCGAGGAATGGCTCGGCCGCTCCGACATCTGGAACAAGGCCGTGGAAGAAAAGAAGGTCGTTGCCGTCGGCAAGACCTTCGTCGGCGCCAGCGAAGGCTGGTTCGTGCCGGAATACGTGATCAAGGGCGATGCCTCCCGCAATCTCGAAGCCAAGGCTCCGGACCTGAAGAATGTGTCGCAGCTCTCCGACCCCAAGATCGTCGAGCTCTTCGCCGATCCGGAAGAGCCGACCAAGGGCCGCTTCCTGAACTGCCCGTCGGGCTGGACCTGCGAGGGCGTGAGCTCCGCCAAGCTTGAAGCCTACAAGCTCGGCGAGACCTATGTGAACTTCCGTCCGGGCACCGGCACCGCGCTCGATTCCGCCATCACGTCCGCCTATCTCCAGGGCGAGCCGATCCTCTTCTACTACTGGTCGCCGACCGCGATCATGGGCAAGTTCAAGCTCGTCCAGCTCGAAGAGCCGGCCTATAGCGAAGCCTGCTGGAAGGAGCTTTCGAGCGCCAACGGCAAGCGCGATGAAGGCTGCGCCTTCCCGTCGGTCGACGTCTCCTACGGCGTCAACAGCACCTTCGCTCAGGAAGCGCCGGAGATCGTCGCGATCCTCGAAAAGGCGACCTTCCCGCTCGAAGCCGTCAACGGCAGCCTCGCCTACATGGCCGACAACAAGGTCGACGCGACGGCAGCCGCCGCCGAATTCCTGAAGACCAAGGCCGACGTCTGGGGCAAGTGGGTTTCGGACGAAGCCCGCGGCAAGATCGAAGCCAGCCTGAAGTAATCGCGACCCATCGCCGGCTCGGGCTCGTCGCTGCATCCAATGCGCGCGTGAGCCTGAGCTGGCGGTTGGCCACAATACCCGAGGCAAGCGCCGTCGGCGGCTCACCGTGTCCGCTGGCAGCCCGAGCAAGGAACGCGTCCGATGTTTCCGGATTCTCTCAATCTCTCCATTCGCGGACCCGTGAATGATTTCATCCAGGCGCTGGTCAGCGGCTATGGCTGGGTCTTCAAGGCGATCAGCGCCGTCATTCTGAAAGCCGTTCTGTTCATTGAATGGATCCTGCGCGGCCTGCCCTGGTGGGTCGTCATCCTCATTTTCATGGCGCTCGCCTGGCAGAGCTCCAAGCGCTGGGGCCTGACGGTCGTCGTCGGCGTCCTTCTGTTCTTCGTCGGTGTGCTCGGCCTCTGGGACCTGACGATGCAGACGCTGGCGCTGATGCTGATGGCGACGATCGTCTCGGTCGTCATCGGCATACCCATGGGCATTCTCGTCGCCAAGAGCCGGGTGGTGCGCAACATCACCCTGCCGGTGCTCGACGTCATGCAGACGATGCCGAGCTTCGTCTACCTGATCCCGGCGCTGATGCTCTTCGGCCTCGGCAAGGTTCCGGCGATCCTCGCCACCATCATCTACGCCGTGCCACCGCTCATTCGCCTTACCGATCTCGGCATCCGCCAGGTCGACCATGAGGTGGTGGAAGCGGCAACCGCCTTTGGCGGCAGTCCCAACCAGATCCTCTTTGGCGTCGAGCTGCCGCTCGCCACGCCGACGATCATGGCTGGCCTCAACCAGACGATCATGATGGCGCTGTCGATGGTGGTCGTCGCCTCGATGATCGGCGCCCGCGGCCTCGGCGAGCAGGTGCTGAACGGCATTCAGACGCTCGACGTCGGCAAGGGCCTGGAAGCCGGCATCGGCATCGTCATTCTCGCGATCGTACTCGACCGCATCACACAAGGCTTCGGCAAGAGCCAGACGGAGGATCCCCGCAATGGCTGATATCGAGATCCGCAACGTCTACAAGATCTTCGGACAGGACTCCAAGGCCGCGCTCGCCATGGCCAAGGAAGGGCTCAACAAGTCCGAAATCCTCGCCCGCTCCGGCTGCAGCGTCGGCCTCAACAATGTCAGCCTGACGATCGGCGCCGGCAAGATCTTCGTGATCATGGGGCTTTCCGGCTCCGGTAAGTCGACGCTGGTGCGCCACATCAACCGGCTGATCGAGCCGACCAGCGGCGAAGTGGCGTTCGACGGTAGCAACATCTTGGACCTCGACACCAAGGCGCTGCGCACCTTCCGCATGCACCGCGTCAGCATGGTGTTCCAGAGTTTTGCGCTGATGCCGCACCGCACGGTGTTGCAGAACGTCGTCTACGGTCAGCGCGTGCGCGGCCTGCCCAAGGCCGAGGCCCGCGATATCGGCATGAAGTGGATCGAGACGGTCGGGCTTGCCGGCTACGACGCCAAGTTCCCACACCAGCTTTCGGGCGGCATGAAACAGCGCGTTGGTCTTGCCCGGGCGCTTGCCGCCGATACCGACGTGATCCTGATGGACGAGGCCTTCTCGGCCCTCGACCCGCTGATCCGCGCCGACATGCAGGACCAACTGCTGCAACTGCAGCAGAACCTGTCGAAGACAATCGTCTTCATCACCCACGATCTCGACGAGGCGCTGCGCATCGGTTCGGAAATCGCCATCCTCAAGGACGGACAGGTGGTGCAGGTCGGCACGCCGGACGATATCTTGGAGCGGCCGGCCAACGACTATGTCGCCCGGTTCGTGCAACGCCGACAGGGACGACCGGAAGCCCATGAGTGAGAGCATAATCCTCGACGCGCCTTTGACCTGGCAGGAAATCGCGGCGGTCGCCAATGGCGCACCGCTCGCGCTTTCCGATGCCGCGCGGCGACGCATCGTCAATGCGCGCCGCATTGTCGACGCGCTGGTCGAGCGCGGCATCCGCGGCTACGGCATCAACACCGGCGTCGGCGCGCTCTGCGATGTCATCATCGACCGCGAAAACCAGCAGGCGCTCTCGCGCAACATCATCCTCAGCCACGCCTGCGGCGTCGGCGAACCGCTCGGCCGACCCGAAGCGCGTGCCGTCATGGCCGCACAGATCGCAAATTTCGCCCACGGCTATTCCGGCGTGCGCGTCGAAACTGTCGAGGCGCTTTTGGGTCTGCTCAACGCCAACCTTATCCCCGACATCCCCTCGCGCGGCTCGGTCGGTTATCTCACCCATGCAGCCGCAATCGGCCTCGTGCTGATCGGCCACGGAACCGTCGACGACGGCAAGGGCAAGATCGGCGGCGCCGAGGCCCTTGCCCGCATCGGTCTCAAGCCGCTCAAGCTCGAAGCCAAGGAGGGTCTGAGCCTCGTCAACGGCACGCCGTGCGCCACCGGTCTCGCGGCGCTGGCGCTTTCCCGCGCCGCACGCCTGTTTGACTGGGCGGATGCGGCTGCCGCCATGACCTACGAAAACCTCGGCAGCCAGGCCAACGCCTTTGCCGCCGTGCCGCTTGCGCTTCGCCGCTCCAAGGGTCTCGAAGCAGTCGGCGCGTCGCTGCGCACCTATCTTGCCGATAGCCCGATGCTTGCGGAAACCGCAGGCACCCGGACGCAGGACCCCTTGAGCCTTCGCGCCGTGCCGCATGTGCATGGCGCTGCCCGCGATGTGTTGAAGCAGGTTGCCGAAGTCGTCGACCGGGAGCTTGCAAGCCTCACCGACAACCCGGCTGTCTCAGGCACGCCTGATGCGCCGGAAGTGCATTCGCAGGCCCATGCGGTTGGTGCTGCCCTCGGCCTTGCCATGGACAGCCTGGCGGTCGCGGTCGCCGAAGTCGCCGCCATCTCCGAGCGCCGCATCGACCGGCTCGTCAATCCGCTGGTGAGCGGCCTCCCGGCCTTCCTCGCCGGCGACAGCGGCGTCTCCTCGGGCTTCATGATCGCGCAGTATACGGCCGCCGCTCTTGCCGCCGAAAACCGACGCCTCGCCGCCCCCGCCAGCCTCGATGGCGGCATCACCTCGGCGCTGCAGGAAGACATCCTCACCCATGCGACGCCGGCCGCCTGGAAGGCGCTGTCGATTGCCGACAACCTTGAGACGATCCTCGCGATCGAACTGCTCGCCGCATCCCAGGCCTATGACCTCCAGCCGCGCGGTCGCGCCACCCGCACCGACGGGCTCTACCGCCGTATCCGCGCGGCGATCCCGACCTATGCCGACGACCGGCCACTGAATGGCGATTTCGCACGCATGCGCGCACTCATGGAAGAGAGCACGCCATGAAGATTCTGCGCGCAGAGAACTACAAGCGCATGCCGTGGAAGAACGGCGGCGGCGAGACGGTGGAGATCGCCATCTTCCCGGAAAACGCCTCGCTCGGCGATTTCGACTGGCGCGTGAGCATGGCGACCGTCGCCAGCGACGGCCCCTTCTCCAGCTTCCCCGGCATCGACCGCACGCTTTCGATCCTTCAGGGCAAAGGCATGCGGCTGACGATCGAAGGGCGCGAGCCCGCCTTGATGACCGGTGAGACGGCACCGCTCCCCTTCCCCGCCGACGTCGCGACCTCGGCAACGCTGGTGGACGGTCCGATCGTCGACCTCAACGTCATGACCCGGCGCGGCAAGCTTATGCATACGGTCCAGCGCCTGACGATCGGCCATCCGCAGACAGTGGACGGCACAGCGGACACGACCATCGTCCTTTGCCATGGCGGTGCTGTGCGCTTGGCAGCGGCAGAGGGACAAGCCGACCTCGCAACAGGCGACACGGCGATCCTCAAAGGCTCAGCCTCTGTCACGATCGAGCCTACGACCTCTGCCGTTGTTTTCCTGATCACCATCGACAGGCCGGCCGCCTGATCGGGCGCCCGCCTGCGCTGATCACCCCCGCAGCAAATGCAACAACGGATACGGACGTCCGGCATCGTCGACCGGCGAACGCCCGACCGTCTCGAAACCCAGGCACTGATAAAACCCCGCCCCGGAGGCATTCTGCTCGTTGACGTCTACCGTCAAGACCGGATGCAGCGTCATCGCATGCTCGACGAGCCGCCGGCCGACGCCACTGCTGCGCGCCTCCGCGTGAACGAAGAGCGAGTCGATCTGCGCCCCGCTCATGCCCATGAAGGCGAGCGCCTGATCGTTTTCGTCAGCCGCAATCCAGAACTCGGCTGCCGGCAGATACTGGTCGCGAACCATCCTCTCAATGGCAGCGAAGTCCTCCGGCGTCAGGAAGTCGTGCGTGGCGACCACGGCGCCGCGCCAGATCTCGAAGGTGCGCGGATAATCGTCAGGACGGGAGGGGCGAATGGAAATGGTCATGCAACAATCACTTTGAAAAACGAGGCGCCGATGGGATTGCCGCGCTCGGGCCCGGGCCAAAGCAGCGCACAGGACGCCAGATGGTGAAGATGTCCGGTCCCGAATCCGATCCGGCACGACGCGCGCACTCTAGTTGAGGGCGCCCCGATCGCAAGCCGTTCGGCCAGGTGCGCTTTTCAGGCAACGACGATTAAGTTTCCAGTAACCATATCTCATGTTCCCCGGGGAACAGCGCAGCTGACGCCACACGATAGTCTCTATGTCACGGTTTCTACCGACACACGTCAACAAACGCAGGGCTTGGAGGACACGGACATGATCAAAACCGCTTTCGGCGTCAACGTCACCGTACTGGTCTTCTCGATCACCGTGATCGCCATCATGCACTTCGCCCTGTCCCAATATCGGGCGGCCGAAATCGCCGATATCAACCTGCCTGACTACTCGACCATCACTTCGTCGATCCACTACTAAGGCCCTCGTTCCGGACGCGAAAGTCAGGCAGCGTGTCGAACTGGCTTTCCTCCGTCTGCACCTCCTTCGAGCAAAACGATCTGTAGGCGCTACCATTGATGATGGCGGCGCCTTTTTGCATCGATCAGCCGCCCCATGAACGGCCGGAGAGATTATGATAGGCAACGCCGATCGAGCGAATCGAGCGCTCGAAACAGACGTCTATCAATGTTCCCAAAGGGGCCGAGGCAAATATGGCAGATCCGCAAAACGAGCTGAAGCTCAGCACCTTCAAGCTGCACGAACAGGCGGTCCGCGCATCCGTCGGCGGGAAGCAGCTGGCATTGGACGCACTCGAACTCGGCGGCGAAATCCTCGTCGTCCTGACATGGCTGGGCAACTCCGAGAAGGGCCTGCGCAAGCCGGAATATGTCCTGCCCTTGAGCGCGATCATGCACCAGAAGCTGAGCAACGATTCGGACGCGAAGTACAAATGGGCTATCGGTGCACCGCTGCCGCAGTCGCTTTTCGACGGCAGCGCGTCGAGGCAATTCAGAAGGCAGTTCGGTGTCAGAAGCGGGCCGGCACTGACGTTGCCATTGAATCCAACGCGTCATTGAGGGCGGCGTTCCCTCCCTGACAGGGCTCCGTTACATACGAAAACCACGGTATATCGCACCACGTGGCGAATGCCGTGGCCTTGCTTCAACAAGGAGAATAGAAAAGGCGGCAAGCGGCGGCCGCGCCAATCTAGCCCGAAAACTCCGCCACAGGGGGTGCGTTTTCCGCGCTGGGATTACCTATGTCTCAGGTATGGACAATTGGAGAAATGGTAGCGGAGGAGGGATTCGAACCCCCGACACAAGGATTATGATTCCCGTATCATCTTTGTTTTTATTGATATTTTTCTCAGCATGTCGCAGTTATGTCGCAATGAACTCCATTCTTGTCGCACTAGCCCAGAAGGGACCGCTCAGCAGCGGCCAGCTCGTCGGCATCGTCGCCGCGCGGGAAAAGGTGCCCGTATGTGTCCAGTGTCATCTGAACCGACGAATGCCCCAGCCGTTCCTGCACCGACTTGACCGGCAACTCCAGACCACCGTCCACCTTCCGGTTGATACACCACGACGCAAAGAAATGCCGGAGTGAGTGAAGGCCGGTATATTTCGCGGCCATGATGACGTTGCCCTTCTTATCCAGTTCCTCAGTGGGGACAGAGACCCCGGCCTTAATCTGAGGCGGGATCAGGCCCCGGTTAACGATGTTCGCATGGCTCTCGATGTTCCCTTTTCCGTTCGGGAAGACATAGTGCAATTCACGAATGGGATTGCCGGCGTCGTCGATCCTCCCGGTATCCCGGCGCGGACATACAAGGCGCCATTCCCTCAGCGTATTGACGACCATCGGCGGGACCGGGATTGTTCGCTCGCCGGCTTCTGTTTTCGGCGGGCCGATCTTCCCGTATTCATCTGCGCGCTGACTGACGCTAATCGCGCGCCCTTCCAGATCGACATCCTCCCAGCGCAAACCGCGCAATTCCGAAGACCGCATGCCGGTAAAGATCGCGGTGATCAGCAGCGGGCGCCAATGTCCCTCAACAGTGGTGATGATCGTCCGGACCTCGGCCGGCGTCGGGATATGAACCCCCGCCTTGAGTTTCCCCTTGTGGCGCTTCTCAGTCCGCTTCTCTTTCCCTTTTCGGCGATGCCGCATGTCTCTGACCGGGTTCCGCGTAGCCCGCCCACGCTCCATCGCATCGGCAAAAATTCCGCCGAGTGACACGAGCACCTTCTTGATCATCGCGGGAGAACGCCCCGCCTCCCTGAGACTATCCTCGAATTCCCGGATCAGCGGGACCGTCAGCTTGGATACCAGCTTGTCGCCGATGAAGCTCTCGATGTGGAACTTCAGGTGCCGCTTCCGCTGCTCGATGGTGCTCCGCTCAAGCCCCTCCCCTTCGCCGGTTGCGACCCACAGCGCACCGGCCATCTTCACCGTGACACTACTTCGGTCGGCAACATGAGTGCCGTCCTGGACCTCAATGTGTGTCTTGCTGGCGAAGGTGTCGGCGTCTTTCTTCAGGCGGAATGTCTTCTGGCGCTTTACTCTTTTGGTGTCGAAGTACGTGACGATCCACGCCTCTTTCTGAACGCCGTGGCCTGTCCATGCGCGCTTGCGTACCGACATTTGTCAGTCCTCCCTGTACGTGCTCGCGGAACTGCGCTCTTGTTGCCGAAGGTTGCGGATGATGAACCTCAAAAGCGCCTCTTCATTGAGAAAGACGTCTAGTTCATCGTCGTAGTAGGCCCACTGATTAGGCTCACCTTCCATCTCAAGGTATTCGACCGCTGATACAAACTCACAGGCACGCTGAATACCGAATTCAGTCGGGTCTTTTATGATGTCACTAATGATGGGGCTTGCCGAGGCCGCCTGCATCCGTGCGGCTTGCTTTTCGATGCGCTCTGGAACACGCACTTCATTCCGCGCTCCAAAATAGTTGACGGCTATGTTAAGCGCGCCTTTAAGCGCGAGGCTGGTAAAGGCGTCCTCATGCCAATGCTGTCCAGTCGCCACTTCGAGGCTACTGACTATCTTGGCAACAACGTAAGCAAATGCGCGAACATGTTCGGGCCCCAATGCACGCTCCCAGCGCTTCGGGTGGTCGAAACTGTCGCGCAGCCGTCGCTCGACGATCTGCGAGATCGACTTTCCTGTCTCCTTGCTTTCCTTGTCCAGCGCGGCCCGCAGCTCCGGCGTTATCCGCGTTGAAAAGGCCGCCGACTTGCCCGCAAATTCTCCGTTTGGTTTGCGACCGCCTCCTGGTGCCCGTTTCCCTGCCATCTGAGCCCTTATTTGTCTTAACAGCTGTATGGCAAATGTATTGCGAACGGTTGGCACGGGCAAGGACAAAAAGTAAAACGGTAGTACTCAGAGACAGGAGGCATTTATGACGCTTGAAGATGCCCTGAGACGCCCGACCCTTTCCGTGCCGGTTGCAGGCTCGCTCTTTTATGGCCTGAGCCGTAACGGCGCCTATCAGGCGGCCAAGCGTGGCGACATCCCAACAATCAAAATCGGCCGCAAGATTATGGTGCCCGTTGCACTGATGGCAAAACGGCTAGGACTTCATCACAATATAAGTGAGCAAAGTTGATTGAGCCCGCCGTTCTAGCGCGCGGTTGGCTCAATCATAAGTTAGAAGATCAGATCCAAAGACTAACTCAGAGCATCGACTGGCGTCAAAGGCGGCGGTTTCCTGATTGGAGACTGTCCGATGAAGCACACCCCAGACATATCGGCGATCCGCAGCCGCCGCCGGCCGCAACATCTTGCGGCCTATCTCGAAATCCAATCTGAACTCGATCTTGCCAGGCATTTGGCGAATTGCGGCGCGCGCCCGGTTTTGGAGGCGCTGCGGGCCGTCGAGCGCGGCGAGTCCGTAGACGCCGTTCTACTCGACTTCGCTCGCCTGCCGGCCGGCTGTGGCCGGCCGAGATTTCCCCTAAACGCCAGGATCGTCGCCGTCGCGAGCGCGGACGGGAGGGATGACGGATGATCGATCTTCTCGCCAAACTCAACAATGTTCGCAAGAACGGCAAGGGGTGGACGGCTCTTTGTCCCGGTCACGAGGATCGCCAGAACAGCCTAAGCATCGCCACGGGTGACGACGGCCAATGGCTGTTGAAATGCCATGCCGGATGCGAACTGGCGGACATAACCGCAGCGATCGGCATCCACGTTGCAGATCTCTTTGCCGAAGGCAAGAGAACGAAGGGGGGGCGCCCCATTAATCCCTCCAGAAACAGTGCAACAGTGCAACAGCAGGGACTGACGCTCGCGGCCTATGCCGAGGCGAAGAAACTGCCGGTCGAATTCCTGAACCAGATCAGTCTGAGCGACATGACCTATGCGGGCCAACCGGCGGTTCGCATCCCCTATATCGGACCCGGCGGGGAATTGCTGGCCTCACGCTTCCGTATCGCTCTGGATGGCGACCGCTTTCGGTGGAAAGCCGGTTCCAAACCATGCATCTACGGTCAGAGCCGCATCGAAGAGGCGCGCAAGCGGCAGTCGGTGGTGCTCGTCGAGGGCGAGAGCGATTGTCATACGCTCTGGTATCACGGCATTCCGGCGCTCGGCCTGCCGGGTGCCAGCAGTTGGAATGAAAGCCGGGATGCGCCGCTGTTCGAGGGCATTGGCGAAATCTATGTGGTGATCGAACCGGACAAGGGCGGCGATGCGGTCCGGGAATGGCTGTCGCGCTCGGCGATCCGGGATCGCGTCAAATTGCTCGAATTGCCGACGAAGGACGCTTCCGCGCTCTATCTCGATGATCCGGCGCGCTTCAAAGAACGCTGGCGCGTCGCCTCACTCGGAGCGTTGCCATGGACGACCGTTGCGGCCGAACTCAACACCGAAGAGCGCGCCGAAGCATGGAACCTTTGCGAGCCGCTGGCGAAGAGCCGCAACATCCTCGCCGATTTCGCCAAAGAACTCGCCGACCGTGGCGTGGCTGGAGAAGAGACGACGGCCAAGGTCGTTTATCTGGCTCTGACATCGCGGCTCCTGGAGCAGCCGGTCTCATTGGTGATCAAGGGGCCGAGCTCTGGCGGCAAGTCGTACGTCGCCGAACAGACGCTGAAGTTTTTCCCGCAGAGCGCCTATTACGCGCTTTCGGCGATGTCGGAACGGTCGTTGGCCTATAGCGACGAACCGCTGGCACACCGGCATCTGGTGCTGTTCGAGGCTGGTGGTATGGGCCAGTTCGGCAGCTATCTGATGCGCTCGCTGCTTTCGGAAGGATGCCTGCGCTATGAGACGGTGGAGAAGACACGGGACGGTCTCAAGCCGAAGCTGATCGAACGACCCGGACCTACGGGGCTGCTTTGCACCACGACGCGATTCACGCTGCATCCCGAAAATGAAACACGAATGCTTTCGCTCACGGTCACCGACAGCCGAGAGCAGACAACGGCGGTGCTTGCGGAAATCGCCCGGCAGATACCACGTGCCAAAAACGGTCTCGATCATTGGCAAGCATTGCAGACCTGGTTGGCCAGTGGTGCTTGCGAAGTGATCGTCCCTTATGCGGATGCGCTCGCCAGGCTCGTGCCACCGGTTGCGGTCCGGCTCAGGCGCGACTTCTCGACGTTGCTGTCGCTGATCAAAGCACATGCACTTTTGCATGCCGCCACCCGCATCAAGGACAACCACGGCCGGATCGTCGCGACGATCGTCGATTACGAGGCCGTGCGTGTCCTGGTCGTCGATATCATCGCGCAAGGAGTCGGCGCCACGGTCAAGCCGCACGTCAAGGAAATCATCTCAGCCGTCAAGCAATTGAACGGCTCCTATGAAAACCCCATCGGTTATCGCGCGCTCATGGACCTTCTGCATCTCGACAAGGCGACCGTCTCGAGAAGGGCGCGTGAGGCAATCGATCTCGGTTATCTCGACAATCTGGAAAAGCGCGAGCGCCAACCCGCGCGGTTGATCCCCGGCGATCCGTTGCCGGAGGAGGTCGAGGTGCTCCCTACAACTGAAGAACTGGAGGAAAAGTCTGGATAGACAACCATAGATACCCCGCTGTTGCGCAGTTGCGCTGTTTCACGAGGGGTATGACACACCCCACCAACTGAGAGGTAAAGGCGATGAGAAACAAGCAAAAGAGTTGGACATGTCCGCGCTGCAAGACGACGACCTACAATCTGCAATATGTCCGGGACCGCTGGTGCGAACCGTGTGACGGCGATCACAGAGGCCGGCGGAGACCAAAACGACCGCCGTTGGCCCCGGCTTCGGGCAGCAAGACCGCGCCCGAGCCGGCCATGTGAGGACCTGTCACAAGTGTCAGCCTGAAGTCCGACAGAAAGGAAAAGGACATGAACATCGCACCGACACCGGCTTTCAGCGCCGCCCTCTATGCCGCCTGCGCCAGATATGGCGGCTGGCATTGCGAACCGCGCAGCGGCGTGATCCGACGCACCGAACCGGACGCGCCATCACCGATTCGAGTTGATCGCAAAGTTCCGCGACGAGTTTCCGCGCGACTATGAGCGGACGGTCGCAAGTCTGCCCGAAACATGGCCGGGCGATCCATCCGATCCTGAACCGCTTGGCTTCTGCGCGCCGACTCCGCAGAGCCTGATACCGGCGATGCGAGGCAGCAAACCAGGCGGTCGCGGCCCACTGGCATCTCCCGGTCTGCCGCCGGGGGAACAGGGAGCAACGAGGAATGAGGCCCGGCAATGAGCGAAAACAAAAGATTAGCGCCCTGCATGTTGAACTGGGTAAAGCAGCATCCCGAAGTCAGGCACCAGCGCTGGCTTCCCGACAAGATGATCCAGGAGACGGACGAGGCATTCCTCACGAGCTGCAACTCGGGCTGTCTAGAGCGAAGGAACTTCAATAGCCGGGAACGGGAACGATGAGTGCCTCCTCCAAAGAGCGCCAGCGCCGCTACCGGCAACGCCGCAAATCCGGCCTCCGTGTAGTCCGGCTTGTTGTCGACGAGGTCGCACTTTCCGTCGTGCTGGAAGGGCTGAATTTTGTCGATCCGCAGGACGGGGATGAGAAAGCACTCGAGCGTGGACTGAATGAGATGATCCATGTGCTCTGCGGCGGGCTGGACAGTGACGCATAACGCCTCGCTTGGAAGCGATCTGCTACAGTTAGCAGATGACCGTATCCACAGTAAGCGAAGTTGCCCTTCATGAGGCCGCCCATTGCGTCGCCGCCTTCAAGCATGGGATCGCTGTACGCCATGTTTGTGTTGCCCGGCGCGAGGTCGCCCTCGAGTCCCCCGGCGACTACCTTGAGCGCGGGCACCACCATGGCGCGGTCGCGATGGCATATGCGATCACTGCTTTAGCTGGCCAAGCCGCGGCGCCTGCAACCGGGCTGTCGAAATTCGATCAACAGCTGCTGGAGCATTCGGTTTTCTTGGGCTCGTGGGCCGACGATCCCGATGACATGCGTCGGGCGCTTTCTGCGCTCGCCACGCACTTCGTTTCCGCCCATCGCGAGGCTATTGAAAAGCTGGCGCTCGTCCTGGATCAACGTAGCGGCACCATGTCGGGCGTCGAGGTCGAGGTCTTTCTCGGGAGCGCAGTGCGATGACAGATATGGACGAGGAAAAGGAACTCGCCTTTGTCGCCGCGCGTGCCGCAGAGATCGAAATGGGACTCAACGCGAGTTTTACCAAAGAGGAGCTTCGACGACCGTTAAGCACTCGCTGTGTTCACTCGCTCATCGCGGCCACGACCGCCAGTACAGCGGCGAAGCTGAGGGCTTTGTCTGCCCGCGTTGAACAACTCGAAGCTGGCGGTGTCCGCTATGCCGGCACCTGGCAGCGGGCCTTGCCCTACCGGAAAGGGACGGTCGTCACGAGCAGTGGCAGCATGTGGGTAGCCCTTCGAGACGTAGCCGAGGGTGAGCAGCCGGGCAAGTTGCTCGATGCATGGCAATTGGCGTCCAAGGCCACTCGCGCAACGGGGAGACCGCGATGAACACGTACAGCTTCGAAGATGTGAAGCTCACGGTAAAAAATGTCGTTGATGCCTTCGTCCGCACCTTCGGCCGGGCACCTACCCCGAAAGAGCAAGAGATACTCGTGTCTGCGCTTGTGCGCTACTTCGATGAGCCCGATGCGCCGACCACGAGACTTCAATAACAGCACCGCGCGCCTCCTACAGTGGAAGCCCAAGAGCTTAGGCCGTAGCATTCTCATTGCCGCTGGTGCCGAGACGGATACCGGGTTCCGGCCGCTTGCCGACCTCTGGATTTGTCTCCGCTAACAAAAAGGTTGAACCAAGTGGGACATCTAGTACTCAGTCCCCTGATCGAATGCGATGGAAAGACGCCTAGCGCGCGCGCCAAGAACGCTGTGCTCCTTTAGAGCATTGATCCTTTCCCTAACCCTCTCGTAGTCGACAAAAGGGGTAAGGTTATCTTTCTGCAGAACAGCGAATTTGCCTCGATCGCTGCTGTTTATAGTGCTAGTCAGGTGCTCAAGCGTCTCGACGAGGCCTTCATCTGCAACGACGTTTCTTTCAACAAGCTCACGTGGCCCTTTATCATCTCCTCCTTGCTGCCAAGCAAAAAGCAGGCTGATCGGTTTAGGGCAACTAAACACGTCACCTGCGGACATCGCCTGATACCGACGCAGCATTAGTTCGGTGATATGGTCCAATTGCGCGTTCGTGAATAGCCACTCGCCTTCCGGACGCAGCTTATTGCCATAGCGGCCATGTGCAAACGTCTCCTTCCGGAACAGTGAAGTCAACCAACCAATGGCCGCACCATCACGAAACATTTCCCTGACCACGACCAAACCGCGCGCGGCCTCAAGCCGGGGGAGGAGTAAAGGTATTAACCGTTCCGCTCGGTCCCACAATGAGCTGACCCAAGACTGATCAAATGGGTGGCGTCGGTATGCTTCATCCATCACGTCCGAGAGCGCGACGAGCAGATTCTCACATTGCTTAGGGGTCAAAAAGTCGTAGGCACCGCTCGCAGTGCGCTCTAGCAAGAGGTCGGCTTTGGTGAGAGTCCCAGTAGCATGTTCGCCTTGAAGACGCAGCAGCGCCGCCCCCGCCTCGTCAGCGCCGGCCTCAGCGGCAGCCCACATTGATGTAAAATTGGCATGGGTAAGTGCATGCGACGGCCCCACCAGCGCGAAATAAAGCCTATGATGATCGAGACTGGCGAGACGTACATTGCGAATGGCTTCGTCACGCTCGCGGTCACTAACAGGCCCGAATATTTTGAACCCGTTCCCATCTTCAGAATAGTCCGGCTCGACACCTGGGAGCTGTTCCGCAAAATAGTGTCGATACATCAATTCATTGAAGTGGCCGTCCGATACAGTTGCAAGTAGCGCGGCGTGTTGCCGCGCCTTTTCAGCTTTATCGATGCGGGCCGCACCTAAGGAAACCATGGCAGCGGTGGCGCAGTATTCCTCAATCCAGCGGTAGAGTGCCGGATTTCCGTCCTTAATGAGTTGAAGCCATACTAGGTCGGCGAGATCGGCCTTCTCCTCTCGTAGAGGTGGCCAGAAGAACCGAACCCCATCCAGTGCACGCACAACCGACCTTGGCGTCCGCAGTTGTCGACCACCTTCATAATCGATAACGACCTTAAGCCTTGAAAGCTCGTCTTCATCCTTTGCCGAAGCTATCAAGTGCAATTCGTCGGTAAACCATTGGCGTAACTGCAGCGGCTCCGGCTTGGGAACCATCACAGTGAGCTGAACAATCTTTTCTAAATACGACTTGCCGTTCTTTACGTCAGCCGCTTTCTCAATGCTGTGCGTCAGGATATCACTGTCGTAGCAGAGCAAATAGATCACGTTGGGAAGGTCAACGACGGAACGCACGAGGCGTAAGATCTCAATGACCTCGCTGGGCTCAAGCCGATCCACGTCATCTATGGTAATAATAAACCGATGGCCGAGTTCACGGAGCGATTTAGCCAGTTTGTCCTTTAGTCTTGAGAGTTGAGGTGAAGCCGACCGTTTGCCTGCCATTTCCCCAAACGCCTTGAGACCCTTACCGAACCATTTGACTGGCCCAAATCCAGAGGCGTCGCCGGCAACCTCAATAGCAGACCCCGCCTTACTCAAACCGCTCATGAAGTTTCGCAGGGCTTCCCCGGCCTCTTTGGCCTTGGCAACGGATATGCGAGTTGCATCACCTGCGCTAAGAGCGACTTGATCGAGCTGCGTAGAGAGCTCTCCGAAAAGGCTGGTAATGAGTGCGTCTCGGTTGCCGATCAGCCAAGGCCGGAAGTTGATGACAGTTGACTCTTGGTCTTTCGGGAGCTTTCCAAGCTCATCTCCAATCAGGAATAACAGGCTTGACTTTCCTGAACCCCAAGCGCCCTCAACCCCAATAACCAAACCATCTTCGGATGCCCGGTCCACGAGCGACGTCGCGATCCGCTTAGCGACGTCGCGAAATCCAAGCTTATCCTCATCACCAGAGTTGAGCGCCCGGTCGCCCCTAACCGAATGATTTCGAATCCCTGCCATCTTCCTCTTGTACCTCATGAGTGCAGACTCTGCTTTTTGCGCAAACAAGCCAATCCGGCAAGCGACACGAAGGCAAAGTGCCACCTCAAGTGGAATTTAAGCTCGCCTTAAAGGGAGTGGGCTATGTAGACCCTGGCATGCATGCGAAAGAGGGGACTCAGGGAGGAAGGGCCGAACAGCGGCGCGCCTCCAGCGGATGAAGACACCGGCTCCACGCTGCGACGGACCTGCTCGCTTATTACTTCGTAGGGAACGCAAGATATGGCCACTGTCCGACAGGCGCTTGGAACATTTGGGGAGGACCGGGTTGTCCAAGACTGCCATTGTCCCAGATGCAAGAGGAAGAAGACCCTAGTTCGCCTTCCGCCCAACTTCAAATGCGCCGACATCATTTGTGATTTTTGCGGCTATCTGGCCCAGGTTAAGGCTTGTAGTGCGAAACGGTTGGACCGCCTGCCAAAATCGATCTTAGGAGCGGCATGGGGTCCCCAACTGGAGCGTATGCAGGCGGCCATCTATTTCCCTCTCTTTGTCGTTGTAGTGGCCCCGACCGCCGATTACTCAATCTTCTATCTTGCTGCGGATTTGCAGAAACCTGAGATGTTCAAGCCTCGCAAGCCTCTCTCGGAGACAGCTCGACGCGCAGGTTGGCAGGGTTTTATCTACGACATGGAGAGTGTTGAAGATCGTGCCGTCCGGCTGCGGTAAACCCCGCACCCGGCTTCGGTTTCACGACTCGCGGGAGAACCCTTTGCGGAGGGCGGCATGCTTTCCTCGTACAGTCACGCCTTGCTGCTACAATGGTGTCTCTCTGCGAATTCTTGGAGGAGGATCCGCCATGGAAAATGTCGCAACTATTGGACTAGACATCGCCAAAGACGTCTTTCAGGTGCACGGCGCTGCCGCAGATGGCACGCCGTTGTTCAACCGCAAGCTCCGTCGGGCAGAAGTTTTGAGCTTCTTCAAGAGTTTGCCGAAATGCGTCGTTGCCCTCGAGGCCTGCGGAACCGCACACCATTGGGCACGCTGTATTGCCGAACTCGGCCATGAGGTTCGCCTGATCCATGCGCGGTACGTGAAGCCGTTCGTAAAGCGCGGAAAGACCGACGTGGGTGACGCCGAAGCAATCAACGAGGCTCTGGCGCGGAAGACCATGCGGTTTGTGCCTGTCAAATCGATTGATCAGCAGGCAGCGGCAATGATTTTCCGAACACGCTCATTGTTCGTGCGCCAAAGGACCCAGGCGATTAATGCGCTGCGGTCACACCTGGCAGAGTTGGGGATTGTGACAGGCAGAGGGCACGCAAACGCCAGATCACTTACTAGGCTCGTCGGGAACGAAAGCGAAAATGGATTGCCAGCTTCTGCTGGCTTTGGACTTCAGCAGATCGTTAAGCAGATCGAGTTTCTCGACCGACGCATCGGCGAGTTGAATAGTGAAATCCTCGCGCAAGCGAAACATGACGACACAACCCAACGCCTTATGACGATTCCAGGAATTGGGCCGATCTCTGCGGTGGCCATCAAATCTCTTGTGCCTGACCCGGACGGGTTTAAGTCGGCTCGCCATTTCGCCACATGGCTCGGCCTAACCCCCAAAAGCCACTCAAGCGGAGACAGGCATATCTTGGGTCGTATTTCGAAGATGGGGAATACCCAACTTCGAAGCCTACTTGTCTGTGGCGCGATGATGATCCTACGTAACGCCAAAGACGACGACAAGACCAACCCGTGGCTTTCCAGGCTCAAGAAACGACGTCCCTTCAAAGTTGCGGCTGTCGCCTTGGCAAACAAGACAAGTCGAATTGCTTGGGCATTATTGGTGAAAGGCGGAGCCTACACCAGACCGCCGAGTGCTACCTCTTTTGAAAACGCCGCGTGAGCATGGCGGCCGACCTCGGCCGCGTACCCCAAAAGCGGCGGCCGTTGGTGGGATGCTAGACAGCTGGTCCTCCACGAGACGACAATGATGAGCACAGAACACCGAGACACCCATAGTGTAATCAACACGAACCAGTGTATGGCGCGTTGCTCTGCGAGATATACATAGGCATGGCGGCGAGTGGCCGCCAACACGCCGCTCCGATGTGAGCAACGCCTCGTGGATGGCAATTGCGATCAAGTATCCCGCAAGGCGGGCCGGTCCTCAAAAGGAATCGGCCCGCGCTTCTGCAGGGCGGGTGGCTGGCTGGTCACATTAGAAAGGGACCGCGAGCCCGAGGGCAAGCTTGCGATGCAAAACACGGTGGCAATTGGCACACAGACATTTCAGATCGCTCGTTGTCGATTTGTGGCCGGGCCGCATCTTTGCAACGTGAGTTCGATGGTGATGAACTTCAATGCAGGCGGACCCGGCTTCCTCGCCATAGCGCTCGGCGGGATCGAGCTTACATTCTTCACAAAAAAGGTGCCCGTGCTCTGCAATAAATTCGTCTCGCTTCTGCTTTGCCAGACCAAGTTGCCGCTCACGTTTCAGATGAGAGACGATCTTCGGATTGCCCTCAATCCAACTTCGTTCCTCTTCGGTCGGTGTGAAGCCGATCAGCTCTGACTCGACCTCCGATGGATTAGGCTTTGGGCGGACGGCAGCACCATTTTTCGGTACGATCCAAAGACCCGCCTGTTCGAGCAGTTCGAAACAGATCTGTCCCCAGCCAGCGCTAAAGTGGCCGGGATGGGCCTCTATTCCAAGCGCCTCCTCCAGGGCCAGACCGAACACCTTTTTAGGCGCGAGGGGAATCCCGTCGTCGGTCAAGGCATCATAGTCGCGGGACGGAGCAAAATTGGGAGCGTCGCCGCCTGCAAGAAGCTTCTGGACGGCGCGGTCGATGTGCGACGCTGTTACTTTCCGCAATTCACTGGCCGGCAACCGGACAACCTCACCTGTGGCCTCAACCGCGCGAATAGCAGCCCGCAACTTCGCGTGGCTTGTGCTGGGCCTCGTGATCAGCAGCCTTCGCCAAGCACCGTGGCTGGCACTGCCTGCATTCATTGCACGCACCAGTTCATCAAACCGAGTTGCGACTGATGCGAGTCGATTGAAGGAGAGTTGGCGCTTAGCGAGATCAGTTCCCTGAACAGGCCGGCTATCAAGATGGATTTTGTAGGCGATTTGAGCGCTGTCTAAACGGGCCAATAGCAATTCAAGTGCTTGCCGATAATCACGATTTCGGTTCGTACCACTGCGACTGTGAAGGATTATGCCGAGCTCGTGCATCTCTAGCTTAGCATTGAGCTGCGTGCCGTCGTCTGTGACCAGAATCAGTGGAGTACTCATGTAGCCACAGTGCGCAGCAACAGCACAAGTTGTCCAGTTGACGGCTCTAGATCAGGATCGTCCATGAGCGAAAGTATTGGATGACGGCGTTTGGCGCGAAGCAGAAGCCCAGCCTTCGCCGGAGCCGGGGGGCGGTTTAAACTACCGATGCCGCGCGGTGTGGGAGCCCGCGCGGGCCTCATTCGGAGAATTTTTCTGGCGCCGCAGAATAGGGGTGAGATGGGCCTAAAGGTTCAGATATGTGGAAGTTGCTTAAATGGGTTTGGGTGGTCGCCCTACTGATCACGGGAACGACCGTCGGCGCGATGTACGGATGGATGCATCATGGCTGGGTGGGTGCAATCATGCTGGGCTTCGTTGGATTTGCCGCCGGTGCGGTTCTTGCAAGCTCGCCTATGCTGCTTCTGCAAATCCTCGCCTAAGTAGCCGGAGCGGCATACCGGCTGAGAGAGGCAATCAACGCTGGGTTTCTTGCCGAAACGCGATTATTTTTCGACCGTCATGGAAAATGCAGCACGACAACGAGGAAGGCCGGCCCATGAGCCGGATGCAATAACGCGACGCTTCGTCGAGGTGATGGCAGGTGTGGCTTTGCCACAAGCAGAGATCGCAGCGGTGATCGGGGTGACGGAACCGACCTTGAGGCGACACTATCGATGCGAACTGAACCGGGGCACGGCCAGGGTCGAGGCCAAGCTCGTAACTAACCTGCTGACAATCGCTAACGGCACGGGCGGCACGGCGTTGAAGGCGATCATCTTTGCCTTACAATGCCGGTTTGGTTGGTCGAAATACTCACCGCCCCCTCCGCGCTGATCGCCGCTGCGCACCGCGCCCTTTAGGGATCACCCTCGAAACAGTGTCGTCGGCATGTCCCAATACTCGGGGAACTCCGCCGAGTTTGGCAGCTCAAGCGCGCAGTTATGCCGTCACTCGACTTCCCGTCTCCTCTGTGCTTCCATACGAAGCGGGGATCTGCAGTTTTGGTTTTGAGGGGACCAGATATGCGCATGTCATCCCAGTTAAGCCGTCGTGCTTTGGTGCTAAGCCCACTTCTGCTTCTACTTCCAAATGACGCCGAGGCGCGCGGGCGCCGTAGGCGATGGGGAGGTGGAGGCGCCGGCGGAAGAAGTTACTCGCCCTTTGGGCTGGTAATAGCCGGCGTGCTGCTTTGCGCTGCTCTCGCCGTTAATTCCGTGTTTGGACGTGACCTGCCTTCAAAAGGGACAGGCAAGCCACGAGCATCGCGGAAGGCCGTGGGGAGATACACCAAATTCAATCCGATCAAAGGCCCGGCGGCACCTAGAAGGGGTTTGTCCCCTTGGGTGTTTGTCTTGCCTCTCGCTGGCATCGTGGTGGGTGGAGCCTACGGTTGGGCAACCATGCCGCCGCAAGACACCTTATCCGCATCCTTCCCCATATGCGCATCGGGCGCGCGGACAACGTGCGTCGTGGATGGCGACACCTTTTGGCTCGACGGCATCAAGTACCGGATCTCGGACATCGACACGCCGGAGATCAGCGAGCCCAAATGTGCATGGGAGCGCGAGCTCGGAGAAAGGGCCAAAGATCGCCTTCAGAGCCTGTTGAACGGCGGCGCCTTCGGTCTCAAGGCCGGTCTGCGCGATGAGGACAAATACGGTCGGAAGCTGCGCGAGGTCTATCGCGGCGGCCGATCGCTCGGCGCACAGCTCGTCGACGAGGGGCTTGCGCACCGTTGGTTTGGCTTCAAGCAGTCGTGGTGCGGCGTGAACTGACTATTAGCGACCTGCGCACGTGAGTTCTGTCGTTGCCGGCGGCGAGAACGATAGTCACTATTCGTCGGCAACGACCAGCCGAACGGTGATTCGACATGCCTCTCTTTCATTCTGCACCGCTCCCACTCGGCGAAGGCAGCATTATTCTCCCTGGAAACTGGGGGCGGATAGTTACGGCAATTGGCCCAGAACACCCCAAATGGGAGATGGAGCAAATTTTCGAACGTGTTAGGGTTGAGCGCTTCCCCAATCTGCCATCGCGCCTCGGATCTGCGTTTTGTTGCCTCAGTGAGGAGGCCCTTCGGTTTTTCGTCGAGAAGGCTTCAAAATCGAAGTTTCCAGCCCTGTTATATGAAGTCGAATTGGTTGACGAAGACGCGTCGCGACATACGGCAGACTACAACCTCATCGACATTTTGTTTCCGGAACAAACCCACGAGACCAACGCGGTTCGTTATTGGGAAGGGCAGTTTCGATACACGTTCAAGGATCATCCAGGTTGGGTGTGCGAAGAAGTGATAACCGCCTCCCCACTTCGCATCACTCGTCGTCTCGCCTAGCCACATTTCCACCATCAAGCTAACCCGAAATGGTATGTGGTCACTTCCGGGAAAGCGGTCGTTAATGGGCAATGGCCAAGCAGCCGAAAACTACCGCCGATCCTATGCCGCTCCGCGCAAGACCATGCCTGCCAAAGCAGCTCTCCGCGCCACCGAAGGGACCGGGATGGGTCCATGAAATCAAATGGGACGGCTGGCGGGTCCATGTTCATGTCGAGACGGATGGTGTCAGGATCCTCTCAAAGGAGGGGCGCGACATCACAAAGCGCTTCGTCGCGATCGCCGAGGCAGCAGAGGCGCTGCGCCCTCACACTCTGATAATCGACGGTGAGGCGGTTTATCTAGACAAGAACGGCCGGCCGGTTTTCCGGCTGCTTCAGCAGGCTCGATACGCGCAGCTGGCCCACATGATCGCCTTCGACCTCCTATATCTCGATGGGCGCGATCTGCGACCGCTACCCCTCTCCGATCGCCGGCCGCTGCTCGTGGGTCTCTTGGCGGGCAACACGGGCACAATCATCCTGGAGGAATGGCTCAGCGCCGATGGTCCCACGCTCTTCGCGGCTGCGTGCGAACAGCAGCTCGAAGGCATCGTCAGCAAGAAGCTGGACGCGCCCTATCGATCCGGCGAGACAGGCGACTGGATCAAGGTCATATGCCCTCGTCGGGCCAATTTTCTGATCGTAGGCTTCGAGCGATCGAGCGCGCTGCCGTCGCACCTCGGCAGTCTGCACCTTGCCGCAATGAAGGGCAGCGAACTCGTGTACGTCGGATCGGTTGGCACCGGCTTTACGCAAAGCGACACGCGGCTGTTGCCCGAGCTGCTCGGCATGATCACTACTGCGTCCGCGCCCGTCGTTCCTCCGGAAGAAAAAAAGGTCGTCTTCACCAAGCCAAAGTACGTTGCCACGGTCGAGTACCGCACCTGGACGACGGACAACCGACTACGTCATCCGTCGTTCAAAAACATCGAAGAGAGGACGGACGCGATCGAGGTTTACCAGCTCACCGACGCGGCGAAGTAGCCATACATGAGCCTGGCGTCTTTGGTACCGCAGCTACTGCAGCTCAGACGCTGTTCAATGTCAGCGAGTTCGCCGGCGCCGTTTGTTTTGGCTCCTAGGGCCTTGCGATCCACCTCACGTGTGACACCGCAGACCCGGCATTGCACCAGGAAGGTAACGTCGTGGGGAATGATGTTGAGCGTGGTGTTGTGTGCGCCCTGCGGCGACGTCGGGATGAATTTGCGACCCAAGTATTCCATGCGGAATGGTCCTCGTTGGAGACCGGCCGCATTCGGTCTAAGGTTCTAAGATTGTCTGCCCGCTTCGGATGAGCAGGATTTGGGGGCGACGCATCGAAGAGTCAAGCGCTTCAATTTGACGGGCCTTCGAAAAGCTTTTGAGGTGGGAGAGAAAAGGTGCCGGGCTGGGATAGTGACCAACGGTTTCGCATCACGATGCGAGCGCGGGGCGGTCAGGAGGTCGAGATCGAGAGCGAACTGCTTGTCTGCGTTTGCGCGATGGTAGACGAGCTTAGCATCACGGCAACTCAGGCATACTCATATCTGATAGACGCTATGATACTCTACGATCACGGGCTGGCTGTCGATTGGCCGTACGAACTCAAGATCATCGCCCTATAGCGCGATTTTTGACAGGCCGCCTGGAATTCGCGGCGAGCTACAGCCATTCTAATGTCGCAGTCTATGTCGCATGGACCCACCAGCACTAAAAGGGACTCGTTGAAAAACAAAGGTATTTGTTGCGACATAGTTGCGACAAAGGCCCCGGAAGCCCGGAGCCTTTAGTTCACTTAAGCCGCTGCTTTTATTAGGGAATTCGGTGGTAGCGGAGGAGGGATTCGAACCCCCGACACAAGGATTATGATTCCTCTGCTCTAACCTACTGAGCTACTCCGCCGGGTACCGCGTCAGGGCTTCGAAGGAGAAGCCGTCTTGACTGGACGGGCGGCTTATACGGCCCGCTTCCGGGCAGTGTCAAGCCAAGTCTCCGGGAAAATGTGAAGTTTTCACAACAGCCCGGAAATCAAGGGCTTCAGGCGGCCGCAGGCGCCGAAAGAAGCACCTTCAACGCCGCTTCGGCACTCGCTTCGCGCTCCGATTTGCGAATGAAACCGCCGCCATAGACGCGTGCATCCTCGCCGACGCCGGAATAGAGCGCGCAGGCCTGGCCGGGCGCGATGCCGGCTTCGCCTTCGGCGAGCTCCACATAGATGCCCTCCTCGTCCATCGCCAGCACGGCAGGCGCCGGCTGGCGGGTGGAGCGCACCTTGGCGAAACAGTCAAAGCCGCGCGCAGCCGCCACTTCGACGTCCTCGTCGCCCAGCCAGTTGACGTCGCGCAGATAGACGCGGCGGGTTTCGAGCGCCTCCTTGGGGCCGACGATGACGCGGCGCGAGCGCGCGTCGAGATAGACCACGTAAAGCGGCTCGCCGGTGGCGATGCCGATGCCGCGGCGCTGGCCGATGGTGAAGTGCAGGATACCTTCGTGCGTGCCGAGCACGCGGCCGTCGAGATGAACGATCTCGCCGGAAAGGGCTGCATTCGGCTTCAGCTTGGAGACGATGTCGCTGTATTTGCCCTGCGGCACGAAACAGATGTCCTGGCTGTCGGCCTTCTGGGCGACGACGAGGCCCATCTCCTCGGCGAACTTGCGCGTTTCGGCCTTGGAATAGCCGCCGAGCGGAAAGCGCAGATAGTCGATCTGTTCCTGGGTCGTGGCAAACAGGAAGTAGCTCTGGTCGCGCTCGGCATCGGTCGGCCGGTAAAGCGCCCGCTGGCCGGCATAGCGCGGGCTTGGGCTCGGGCGCGAGCGGATATAGTGGCCGGTCGCCAGCGCATCGGCGCCGAGCTCCTTGGCGGTCGCAAGCAGGTCGGCGAACTTGACCGTCTGGTTGCAGGCAACGCAGGGGATCGGCGTCTCGCCGGCGATATAGCTTTCGGCAAACGGATTGATCACCGTTTCACGGAAGCGCGCTTCGTAGTCGAGCACATAGTGCGGAATGCCGAGGGTTTCGCAGACGCGGCGGGCATCGTCGATGTCCTGGCCGGCGCAGCAAGAGCCGGCGCGGTGCACGGCAGCGCCGTGATCGTAAAGCTGCAGCGTGATGCCGAGAACGTCGTAGCCCTCGCGTTTGAGCAGGCCAGCAACGACGGAACTGTCGACGCCGCCGGACATGGCGACGACGACACGCGTATCTTCGGGCTTGCGGTCAAAATCGAGACTGTTCACGGGATCCAATCCGGCCTTCGGGCGGCAATCCATGCGCCGGCCCTGTTTCACGCTTCATGCGATGCTTGGCCGAGGAACTCTCGGCTCACGGTATGCTCGGCTTCTACAGCGACCCTTGCGCGTNCAAGGGTCGCTGTAGCACTTTGTTGCTGCATGTTTTTGTCCTTTAATCGGCTACGATTAAAGGAAACATGCGGTAGGCGCCGCGCGTCCAATGAGACGCGCAAAGGTCGCCGCAGCACTTTCATTTCCGCGACATATAGAAACTTGTCCGTCCGGCGGCAAGGCCGGCCGCCATACCCGACAGCGCCGCGCGTCCATTGGGACGCGTCATGCCAGCTCAGATCAGCTTCAGCCGCATGGCGCGGGCGATCGCCTGCATGCGGTTGACGGCGTCGAGCTTGCGGGTCGCGCTCTTGAAGTAGCTGCTGACGGTGTAGGTCGAGATGCCCAAGATGATGGCGATCTCGTCGCTGCTTTTGCCCGCAGCCGCCCAGCGCAGGCATTCCACCTCGCGGCTCGAGAGCTTCTCGCGCGCCGAATTGCCGGTGTCGAAGGTACGCTCGAGGCATTCGAAAAGCTGGACCAGCGTCAGATAGAGTGTCGCGCATTCGACGCCGACCGGTGCCTCGCGGCGGCCGGACAGCATGGCGATGAAGGGATCACCATTGCTCGTGTGAAGGAGCACGGCGAAATGGCGGGCCATCTCCGGGTGAGCGAGCAGCCGGTGCACCATGGCCTCGTCCACCGGCTTTGCGGCGATATCGAGGAGCTCGGGTCCGCCGGTTACCGGCAGCTTCGTAAACCGCAGCCGCTCGACCAATGTGCTCGACTGGAAGCTTTCGCAGGCGTCGTATTGGCGGACGAGCTCCGACGGCCAGTTGCTGAGCACCAGCCGCTCGGAGAAGCGCTGCTGTTCGGCGAGCGGCATGCGCGCGATCATGAAATGGCCAAAACCATAGCGGGCGATCAGTCGCCGCATGAGATGCAGAAGTTCGTATTCGGTGCGGACGGCAGCCGTATCGACGTCCGAAAAAATATCCGCCGCTTCAGCCTCGCGCAGCAAGGCCGGTTCATTCGATTCCTTCATCTGCGATCACCACATCCCCAGGCGCCACCGCGCCCGGTCGAGAGAATACAAAAAACGCCTCAGATCACCTGAGGCATGAAGTTCACCCCGGCGAACAAATACAGCCGCCGCTCCCGGCCTGTCCGCGCAAGAAACGCGTCCGGTTGTGAAAACTATGACGATGCACCAAGAATGATTGCGGGAGCGCGCATACGACGCTCATCCTTATTTCGGCGCCTCGTTACCAAGAATTTTAGTTAAAGTGAAATGTGGTAATTGCATGGCTCCCATGACAATTCCGGGATAATCCAGGCTCTTCTCAAAGCAATTCACAAGCATAGGGCGCGCAGCCCCATGAATTGAGTGGGGCGGGCGGTCGAAATGGCGCCCCGCCGAAGTGTCTCAAATTATGAGTAAATTGTTACTTCCTGCTTAGGCAAATGTTAAATGTGGCAGGCTAAGGTCACGGTCATATGGTCTTGAGTTTGTGTAGAGAGTCCCATGACCGAAATGATGCGACCACGTGTAAAATATGTCATCGGCCCCGATGGCAGCCCTCTGACGATTGCGGATCTGCCGCCGGCGAATACCCGGCGCTGGGTGATACGCCGCAAGGCAGAGGTTGTTGCCGCCGTGCGCGGTGGCCTTTTGAGCCTTGAGGAGGCGTGCGAACGCTATACCCTCACGGTCGAAGAATTCCTGTCCTGGCAGTCCTCGATCAACGATCATGGTCTTGCCGGCCTGCGCACCACTCGCATCCAGCAGTATCGCCACTAGTTCGCCCATTACAGGGCCATAGGTCGAGCGGCGGNCCGGAGCCGCCGCCGTCGTTTCAGCCTCGCGGTGAAAGGCGGATTGGTGCTGTTTCGGGAACAGTCTGTGTACCGGCGGCACGGGTTTGGTGGATTTCGATTTCCGGATTTCTGCGCTAGCTTTCGGACAAGGAAACCCGGTTCGCCAAGGAAGGCTGTCATGGAAATCTTACACGAGGAAACTGGATCGCACGGCCGCTACTCGACCGTTGTCGAGGGGCATACCGGGGAAATGACCTATTCGCGCACGTCGCCGCAATTGATCATCGTCGATCACACCCTTGTTCCGGATGCCTTGCGCGGCAAGGGCGTCGGCCAGGCGCTCGCCAAACACGCTATCGAGGAAGCCCGCAAAGGCGGCTGGAAGATCATTCCGCTCTGCCCTTTCATGAAGGCGCAGACGATGCGGCACCCCGAATGGCAGGATGTCATCCAGGCATGAGACACGGCTGCGCGCCGGCAAGCCTCTCCTGATCTCAACAGACTTGCGCTGATCTCAAAATGAGAAGACCCGCCCGAACGCCAAGGCATCGGGCGGGTCTCTTCGTCTTGTCACGATCGTGCCGGATCGGGTCATGCCAGACGCATGCCCCGACAAGGCTGGAAATATCTGCCCCGAAACGGGCTACCTGCCTGACCAGCGCACAAATTCCCCGGACCGGAATCGACCTGGAGATCAAATCGTCCGCTAGATCAAAGGCTTGCGGTTCGGCTGCGCCCGATCGGGGCGCAAGAGCCGCAGCTTATGCCCGCAGGCGGGTCGATGTGTCCCGCTCTTCGAGGGCCGCCGCCTTCGCGTATTCAGCCTGCACTTCTTCGAGCGCGAGCTCGGCAGCATCCTGCTGCGCCTTCAGTTCGCGAATGGAAACCTGAAGATTGTCGGCTCTCTGACGTGCGGCCTTGGCGAAGGTGGGATAGGCGAAGTGCTGGGGATCGGAGATGCCCGACTTCTTTTCCTCGAAAATAATCTGATTTTCCAGATCCTTGGTCATCCGTTCGAACTCAGCCATCATCATCTGAAGCTGGTTCAGTTGACGCTGCTTCTCGCGGACCTGAAATTCCTTCAGGCGGACAAGGCTCTCACGTGCTTTCATACGCAATACTCCCGTGGATAACGAGACCCCGGTTACTGATTTGCCCGCGAGCCGGCCCGAACGGGGCCGGAAACGAAAAATCTTCAGCGATATTAACAAAAGCCTACCGCTGGTAACCTTTCGTTTACGGGCATCGTTAATCATAGGCGTGATGATTTAAGGCTCCGTAAATGCTGAGGCACGAAATGTGACCGCCCTGGCATTAACGAGTCGGAAGAGTCAGATAGTGGCATTTCCTCATGTTTCACATGAGATTAGCCGTTCTGGATTCACGTTTGAAATCAGGAGACTGGTAAAAATATTTAACAAACTCGATACACCTTGCCAGAGGGAATCAGAATTTGTTAACCATTTGGTGGCAGCCTCCAAATCAGGCAACGACTGGATCCGTATCGCGTAAGGGTGCCACGACGACCTTGGGCGGCGGAAAAGGGGAAGAATATGCGGGTTCTATTAATCGAAGACGATAGTGCAACGGCTCAGAGCATTGAGCTGATGCTCAAGTCCGAGAGTTTCAATGTCTACACCACCGACCTCGGTGAAGAAGGCGTCGATCTCGGCAAACTTTATGACTATGACATCATCCTTCTCGACCTCAACCTGCCGGATATGTCCGGCTATGAAGTCTTGAGAACGCTGCGTCTTTCCAAGGTGAAGACCCCGATCCTGATTCTCTCGGGTATGGCCGGCATCGAAGACAAGGTCCGCGGCCTGGGCTTCGGCGCCGACGACTACATGACCAAGCCCTTCCACAAGGATGAGCTGGTCGCCCGTATTCACGCCATCGTCCGTCGTTCCAAGGGTCATGCCCAGTCGGTCATTTCCACCGGCGAGCTGATCGTCAACCTGGATGCCAAGACGGTCGAAGTCGGCGGACAGCGTGTCCACCTGACCGGCAAGGAATACCAGATGCTCGAGCTGCTTTCGCTGCGCAAGGGCACGACGCTGACCAAGGAAATGTTCCTGAACCACCTTTATGGCGGCATGGACGAGCCGGAACTGAAGATCATCGACGTCTTCATCTGCAAGCTGCGCAAGAAGCTTGCAAACGCTGCCGGCGGCGCCAACTACATCGAGACCGTCTGGGGCCGCGGCTACGTGCTGCGCGAGCCGGATGGCGCCGAGTACGCCGAAACCGCCTGATACCCGCAAGGGCCTGCATGACCCCCGCATGATGCGGGCCCAGAGTGTTCACAAAACCCGCCACGAGCGGGTTTTGTCGTTTCTACAGCGCCGCGCGTCTTATCAGGCGCGCAAAGGTCGCTGTAGCACTTAAATTTGCATATCTCACGCCGCTTCCCCTCAATAGGCGCAGCGGCCGGCGGCAAACACGCAAAAGCCGCGGCAGTGGCCACGGCTTTCATCTCATCCGGAATATGTGCGCGTGACGGCTCAGGCCGCCATCGACTGGCTGGCGAAAACGCTGGTCAGGATCTTGCGGTCGAAAGGCTTCAGCAGGAAGTCGTCGGCGCCGGCCCGCTTGCCGGCCATCATCTTCTTCAGATCCGCCTCGACGACGCAGTAATAGATCCGCACCGAAGGGCCGTTCGGGAGCCGCCGGATGTTGCCGATGAGTTCGAGCGCGCCTTCCAGCCCGGCGTCGATGACCAGGATGTTCGGGAGTTCAGCTTCGCAGCGGACAAGCGCCTCGAGGCTGTTCGATGCCTCGTAAACCATGAAGCCCATGCCGGACAGGATACGTTTCCCAACTTTCCGGACGACATCCGAGCCGTCGGCAATCATCAAGCGCCGCATGTCCAACTCCCTTCGCAACTTACCTATACGCGTACTCGCAGGCTTGAAACAACTCTATACAAATTTGGGAAAGAATTCGTTACGGAGTTTGCTTAATAGCGCCTTTCTTCGCCGCATCAACCATCTGAAAACATTAAGTTTTCCAGAAATGGACGCAAGCAGAAAGAAACAGGACGCACATGTGCGGCCCCGCGCCAGGGCGCGGAACCGCACATTTTAAGGACTTTGAATAGAATGATTGCAGCCGGAGAATGAAACCTCAGGCTGCAACGCGGGTGGTGAAGATGATCTCTTCACCGGTCGATGCAACCTCGATCGTCATGCCGGCTTCCTCGCCGAGCAGCACCGTGTAGTACGGCTGGATCGAATGCGCGTCGACCGCTTCCTCCGGCGTACCGGACAGCAATTCCGTCAGCCTCGGCGGTACGCGCATCATGCGGCCCTTGGCGACCAGGGTGAAGACGGCGTCGAATTCCGGGTTCTCCAGCGTGACGTCGATCGAACCGCCGCGCGGGATCGCCCCATAGGCGATGAGGAAGAGGTTCAGGAGCAGCTTGACCCGGTTCTTGGCGATGATCGCGCGCGGGCCGTGCCAGTTGACCTCGGTCTTCTTTTCGGCAGCCGCGAAATCCTTGGCCGCCTTCTCCGCTTCGCCGGTGTCGATCGAGGCACCGACCGAGCCGGATGCGCCGAAAGCGAGACGGGCGAATTTCAGGCGGACCGAGGCGTTGAGTGCGCTCGTCCGGATCAGGTCCATCGCGTCGGCGTCGGCGCCGCCCTCATCCAGCAGTTCCAGGCCGTTGTTGATGGCACCGACCGGCGAGATGATGTCGTGGCAGACCCGGCTGCACAGAAGCGCGGCCAGATCGGGTCCCGTCAATGTCAGGTTCGGATTCGTTGCCATCGTGTATCCTTGTTGGTTCCGCCGGCCCGCCGCTTGGGGGCACGCGCCATCGTGACGCCGGTAAAGCCTCACGCGAAAAGACGCAAGTCATGGGCTGCCCGGCGCAGCCGTTCATCAGTGGATCATAATGACACCACATTTGGTAAACCGATTGTTAAGACCATCGGTTCAAATTGCATGGAAATGGTCCAGCCCCCTCACTGGTCGCACAGTGGTCTGACTGGCGGCCGCTGCAAACCCGCAAGCGAGCAATTTTCGCGCCTGACGGAGGAAACGATGCATCAGATCATGAAGGCAGCCACACAGGCCTGCCGTGTTGTCCTGGCCACGCTGTTCCTGGTCGCTGCTGCCCAAACGACGGCGCATGCCCAGTCTGCGAACAACAGCCAATACACGATGCAGGAAATCGTCGATGCCGGTCACGGTTTCTTCGGCGAAACTTCGGGCGGCTTGGCGAAGGTCGTCGAACGCGCCTTCGAGCGCTACGGCCTGCCGAACGGCTACATTCTCGGCCAGGAAGGCTCCGGCGCATTCATCGCCGGTCTCACCTATGGCGAAGGCGAACTCAACACCAAGAACGCCGGCCAGCACAGCGTCTTCTGGCAGGGTCCGTCACTCGGCATCGACTGGGGCGGCCAGGGCAGCCGCGCCATGATGCTCGTCTACAATCTGCCGAGCGTGCCGGCACTCTACAAGCGCTTCGGCGGCGTCTCCGGTTCGGCCTACGTCGTCGCTGGCGTCGGCATGACGGTGCTGACCGACGAACAGATCGTCGTCGTTCCGATCCGCACCGGCATCGGCGCGCGGCTCGGCGTCAATGTCGGCTACCTCAAGATGACCCAAACACCCACCTGGAACCCCTTCTGAGGTCAGCTGCATTATTCCTTAAATCGGCATCGATATAAGGGCAAAATTATGCAGCAGATCTGCTACAGCGACCTTCGCGNGGTCGCTGTAGTCGGGTCGGCGCAGGCAAAATCCCGCGCCGGAGACTTGCAGCGCACGAAACGTCATGTTTAGTGCAAGAATGCGGAATTAAGGAGTGCCTGCCGCACCGCGAGGTCCGGCAGCCACTCCGGTTCCGGTACAGTTTTGAAACGGCCAGCTCGTGATCCAATTCGCGCTTCTCTTTGCCCTGGGCTTTCTGACGGCGATCATCATCGGTCTGCTGGTCGCACCGGCGATCCACCGCCGCATCGTGCGCTTTGCCGAAGACCGACTGAAGGCGACCATGCCGCTCAGCCCGCAGGAGGTGCGCGCACAGAAGGACGCTGCCCGGGCCGCTTACGCCGCTGAAAACGCCCGCACGCAGCAAGCCCTGAAGCGCGAACGCGACAAGGGCGTGTCGCTGATGCTTGCCAACGAGAAGAGTTTGCACGAGGCGCGGCGCCTTGGCGGCGAGAATGCCGACCTGCATGCGCAGCTTGCCGACATGAACGTCGAAGCGGCGGACATGCGCTCTGCCATCCGGCAATTCGAGCAGCGCCTGGAACGGATGAAGGCAACGCTCGACAGCGTCGAGCGCGACAATGCCGGAAAATCCGACGAGATACAGAAGCTCGGCGTCCACCTCGCCCAGCATGCCGCCGAAATCGACAATCTCAGGATCACCCTGGTGGCGCGCGAGACCGAGGTCGAGCATCTGAAGAGCCGGATAGCCACGCTGCGCGACGAGCGCGAAGCCCTGCGTGGCGATCTCAAGGCCGAGACGACCCATGCCAAGGAAATGGAGATTCGCCTCTCTCGCGACGAAACGCGGCTACACCGGCTGGAAGACAAGCTGGCGCGCGAGATGGCAACCAGCGCCGACCGCGAAAGCGCACTCGAGCGGCGCGCGGGAGAAATCGAACGGTTGAAGACCAAGGTGAAGGATACCAATCAGGAAATGCGCGATGCAGCCAAGGCCCTGCGCGCCGCGGGCATCGCCTTCCCGCTGAGGAAGGAACGCCGGCCGGCCACCGAACAGGCTGCCAACGGTTCCGTATCCCCGCCCGATCAGCCGGCCAGCGAGATTGCTGGTTCTGCAGCCGCCGATGATCTGCGCAACCGCGCCACCGCGCTTTCGGAACGCCTGACCAATTCGAAATCCGCCGCCCATGACGACGCTCTGCGCGACGAGGTTGCGGCAATTGCCGCCGGCATGGTTGCGTTGACGGCGACGAACGAAGGCCCCTCCTCCCCCATCCTCAATCTGCTGGCAGGTGAAGAGCAAGAGCAAGGCGCAGCCAAGCGGGAGAGTTTGGCGAAGCGGGCGAAGGACATTCTGCCGCGCGAATAGAGCCGTTGGCCGGGCAGACCATTGACGCCTTTGGCGCACGCGCCGGTCACCAGGTCACGGGATCGAGCCATTTCCTGCTGTCACCGGAAAGCTGGGAACCTTGAGTGTCAGATGCGGCCGTTGATCAGCGCCACCTGGTGCAGGGCAATGCCGGCCGCCGTCGAGACGTTGAGGCTATCGAGGCCCGGACGCTGGCGGATTCGCGCCGTGCGGATCGAGGTCAGCACGGATTGCGGCAACCCCTCCCCTTCGGTCCCCATGAGAAGTGCCGTACGCGCCGCCGGGGGGATCGCGCCAAGATCGGTTTCTCCGGCGGGAGAGAGCCCCCAGATCGCAAAGCCCGTCTGCTGCAGCCGCTCCAGCATCGCGGCCACCGAGCCTTCGCGCACAAAGGGCACCGTCAGCACCGAGCCGACGGAGACGCGGATCGCCTTGCGATACATCGGGTCGCAGCTCGTCTCGTCCATCAGCACGGCATCGACCCCGAAGGCCGCAGCGTTGCGGAAAAGCGCCCCCATGTTGTCGTGATTGGAGATGCCGCAGGCCGCCAGCACGAGGCTCGACGCCGGCAGCGACGCGATCAAGGCGTCGCGGCCGGGCGCGCCTTCGCGGCGACCGAGCGCAAGCACGCCCCGGTGCATGTTGAAGCCGGCGATCGCATCGAACACCTGCGCATTCGCCACATAGACGGGCACCGTCGACGGAAATCGTTCGAGGATTTCCTGAACGCCGGCGAGACGGTTTTCGAGCAGCAGGATCGCCTCGGCGGCAAAGCCGCGCCCGCTTTGATGCGCAGCCGCCAGCATGCGCAGCACGACCGTGCCTTCGGCGATGAAGCGGCCCTGCCGTCCCGTCAGGTCGCGCTCCTTGATCGAAACGAAGCCGGCAATCCTGGGATCGGCGGCGTCGTCGATGCGCTGGACGGGCGGGAGGGCGCTCGCCATGCCGTCAGTTGGTCCTGACGGTGATGTCGGCGACGATGCGGCCGGCGCCGATATCGAACACGATGGCGCGCGGCTCCGATCCCGGCAGGTTGCCGTAGAAGAGCACCTGGGAGCCGGAGAGCGCCACGTTCGTGACGGTGAAGCCGGCGGGCAGTGCTGCGACCGCATTGACCGGCGCTTCGCTCGGAACGACGGCAGTGGCGGCCTGAACGGGCGCCTTCGCGTCCGTGCGCGTCAGCTTGTAGACAATCGTCCCAAGGACGGCCATAAGCATGACCAACATGACGCCGGCCGAGACGAGCTGAAGCTTCACCATCTTGCGGCGGACATTTTCCATGGCCGGATCTAGCGGCTTGTCTTCCTGGTCATCGGGCTCGATTGCGGTCATGGTTGGCCTTTTTTCGGATTTGAACGGAATGAACGACCCCTTTAAACAAGCGACGGCCAATAGGAAAGTCCTGACGGCGGGCGAGGATGCCGCGGGACGCCTGGATTCCTTCCTGACGGACGCACTTTCGGGTGAATTCTCCCGCAACCGGATCAAGGGCCTGATCGCACAGGGAGCGGTGTCGATCAACGGCAAGGCGGTGACCGAAGCGAAGAAGAAGGTCCATCCCGGCGATGTCTTCGAGATCGACCTGCCCGAACCGGAAGATCCGGAGCCGAAGGGCGAAGACATCCCGCTCGACGTGCTCTACGAAGACGACGACCTGATCGTGCTTTGCAAGCCAGCCGGCCTCGTCGTTCATCCCGGCGCCGGCAACTGGACCGGTACGCTGGTCAATGCGCTCATCCATCATTGCGGCAGCAGCCTGTCGGGCATCGGCGGCGTCAAGCGCCCGGGCATCGTCCATCGCCTCGACAAGGAGACGAGCGGCGTCATGGTTGTCGCCAAGAACGATGCCGCGCACCGCCACCTCTCGGAGCAGTTTGCCGACCACGGCCGCACCGGCCCGCTCGAACGCGCCTATCGGGCCGTCGTCTGGGGCCGCCCGCGGCAGCTGAAGGGAACGATCGACGCCCCACTCGGGCGTGCCGTCGACCGGACGAAACGCGCGGTCAAGCGCGAAGACAGCGACGACGCCCGCGAAGCCATCACCCACTACGAGGTCGTCGAGCGTTATCTCGAAAAGCCCGATGGCACCTGCCTGGCGTCGACGGTGGAATGCCACCTCGAAACGGGGCGCACGCACCAGATCCGCGTGCACATGGCCCATATCGGCCATCCGCTGATCGGCGATCCGGAATACGGCGCCGCCTTCCGCACAAAGGCGAACTTGTTGCCGGATGCGGCCAGGGTCGTCGTCAATCAATTTCACCGCCAGGCCCTGCACGCCTTCATGCTGCAGTTCGAACATCCGGCGACCGGCGAGACCATGCATTTCGAATCACCGGTGCCTGTCGACATGGAGCAACTGATCGAGGCCCTGCGGAGCGAAGAGTGATCGTGCCCTTGAATTCCGGTGTCGGGATTCCAATTTAAGGCTCAGTCTTTGTTCGTGACATTTCTGTCGCCCGGCGTCACAGATTGGTGAAACCGGACTCCTTGAATCATGCTTTCGCCGTACTTATTTTCTAGGCTCGTGGGGTCTTGACGAAGACCCACATGCCCGGCTTGCCGACCGGAGGCCGGAGACGACAAAGGGGGGTGCTTCATATGGCCCGAAACAATTTGCCGACCATTGCCGCTGGAGAAGGCGGCCTCAATCGCTATCTCGACGAAATCCGCAAGTTTCCGATGCTGGAACCGCAGGAAGAGTACATGCTCGCCAAGCGGTACCAGGAGCATGACGACCGCAAAGCAGCGCACAAGCTGGTCACCAGCCACCTTCGCCTCGTCGCCAAGATCGCGATGGGCTATCGCGGCTACGGCCTGCCGATCGGCGAAGTCGTATCCGAAGGCAATGTCGGCTTGATGCAGGCCGTCAAGAAGTTCGAACCCGATCGCGGCTTCCGCCTTGCCACCTACGCGATGTGGTGGATCAAGGCGGCGATCCAGGAATATATCCTGCGCTCGTGGTCGCTGGTGAAAATGGGCACGACCGCCAACCAGAAGCGGCTGTTCTTCAACCTGCGTCGCCTCAAGGGCAAAATCCAGGCGCTCGACGAGGGCGATCTGAAGCCCGAACAAGTCAAGGAAATCGCCACCACGCTCAAGGTGAGCGAGGATGAAGTGGTTTCGATGAACCGCCGCCTCTCCGGCGACGCTTCGCTCAACGCGCCCATCAAGGCGAGCGAAGGCGACTCCGGCCAATGGCAGGATTGGCTTGTCGACGATCACGACAACCAGGAAGAAATCCTGATCGAACAGGACGAGCTTGAAAACCGCAGGGCGTTGCTCGCCAATGCGATGAAAGTGCTGAACGACCGCGAGCGCCGCATCTTCGAGGCACGCCGCCTGACCGAAGAGCCGCTGACGCTCGAGGATCTTTCGGCCGAGTTCGACATCAGCCGCGAGCGCGTGCGGCAGATCGAGGTCCGTGCCTTCGAGAAGGTCCAGGACGCCGTGCGCAAGGCCGCTCTCGAGCGCGCCAATGCATTGCGGGTCGTCGAGGGCGCATAATAAACGCTCTTCGCGGTTTCCGGGCGCTACGGTTGCCCGTCATCGATAAAAGCCAAATGAAAAACCCGGCGGATCGCTCCTGCCGGGTTTTCTTTGTCCTGTCCGACCGCGCTTGCTTACTGGCTGTTGGTCGCCGCGTCCGTTGCCGGTGCGGCCGTCCAAGCGCGCATCGCCTGGTTGAAGGCGTCGGTTCCGCTCGGCCCCTTCTCCAGCGTCAGCAGTGCGCGGCGCCCGTTCCTGTAGGTCAGCGGAATGTCGATCCAGCTCCGGCTGCGCAGCAGTTCGGTGTTGTTGCCGATCGCGTCCTTCGAATCGTTGAGCGCGATCATATGGAAATCGTCGGTGATCTTGGCCGGAACCGCAATCAGCGCATCGCCGCGATCCTGCTCCGTACGCTTCATCGAAACGCGCTGAACGCTGTCGATCGCGCCGCCTTCGAAGTTCGGCGGCAGCGAGAAGACGAATTCGACGACATGGCTGGCCGGCAAGGACTCGTCGGCGTTGCGCTTGATCGTCATCAACGCGGTCAGACCCCGGTCCGGAATGGTGATCTGCGCCTGGATGGCCGGTTCAGGCTTGGCGTCGCCACCAGGCGATTCTTCCTTTACCGACCACGCAACGGTTCCCGGAATGGCCGTCGGCGAAGACTGGCCGAGACGCTCTTCGTAGAGGAACATCTTCTCGCCATTGGCGATCGCAATCTCCGGCGTCGTCGGCTGACCACCGGTCTGCTGGCCCGCAGGCGGCGTGCCTGCAGCCTGTCCGGCCGTTCCACCTTGGGCAGTGGCCGTTTCGACGGGCTTGCTCGCCTCTGTCTGCTGTGCCACGGACTTGCCTTCCTGCGCGGCGCTCTCGCCGCTTGCGGTGGCAGGTCCATTGTCGACTTCCGAGCCGTCACCAAGAAGGCGTTGGGTGAACTTGGTCGAGCTGTTGTCCGGGACCGCCGTGTCGTCGTGCCGTGCCGGTTCCTGCTGCGTCGATTCTCCCTGGGTTTCCGCCGGCGGAGCGCCCTCTTGTGCCGGCGATCCACCGATGTTTGAAATGGCCGAGGTGACCGATGCCACGATGCCCGAAAGCCAGGCATTGCCGGCTTCCCGGTTCTGCCAGTAGGCGAAGCCGCCGCCACCAAGCGCCAGCAAAATGACTGCAGCGACGGCGAGGCGCTTGATGCTGAAGCGCGATGGCTTCGGGGTGGCCCGGTAAGATGCCGGCCGCGATGCCGCGGGCGCCGGTGCCTCAGCGCCACGCTCCGGCTCACGCGCAGCCGTCGATGCTGCTGCACCCGCCGTCGCCGCAGCAGTGGCACCTTCGAAACCGAGCAGGTCGTCGATGTGATCCCAAGCCGTGCCTGCACGATCTTGCTGGCTCTGAGGGGTATCGGTCGAGGCCGTCTGTCCGGTCTTCTCGACCGGCCAGGACCAATCGGCAATCTCCGGCTCAGCGCTCTTTTCGGTTCGCCGTTCCTCCAAAGGCGCAAAGGGATCGTTGTCGTCGAACGACCAGTTGCGCGCGGTGTCAACCTTGGGAAGCTCTGCTTCGGCCCTCGGGGTCTCCGCCGGCGCATGCTGCTGCAGCTCTTCCACCGGATGCATGCCAAGAAGCTCGGGGGTATGGGCCGGCTCTTCTTCGCCGACCTGCTGGTCCGTGGGAGCGGCGTGCTTTGCTACGGGAGAGGCGGTCTCCCATTCCGGCAGCTCCCATTCCGAGGCGGCCGACTTTTCTTCGGCGGCCACTGCCGGAACATCATCCCATGTCGGTTCTTCGACAGACCGGGCTTCCTCGTCTATCGACGGGGGAGCGACGGTCTCTTCATAGCTCTCGACCGGAGCTGGCTCCGAATATTCCGCGGCCTCGTAAACCGGGGCATCCGCCTGCGGCTCTTCGACGACGGGGGCTCTCGGCTCCTCTACCGGAGCCTCGGTCGCTTCGACATGTTCGGCAACCGGCTCTTCCGCAACCCGCTCTGCCGGCGCTACCTCTGCGGCTTCGACGTAGTGTTCCGTATACGGTGCCGGTACTTCGTGAACCGCAGCATCGTGGTCAGGTGCCGCAGTGCTTTCCGCCTCCGGAGCCGCTTCCTCGGCAACCGCAATCGGCTGGCTTTCACCAACCGGCTCGGGCTGCGCTTCGGGCTCAGAAACGACGTCCTCGACAGGCGACTCGGCGGCTACGGCTTCGGTCGCTTCCTCCACCACCTCCGTCTCTTCGAGCGCGGGCAAGGCTTCGGCGTATTCGCTGTCAACCTCGACGATGGCGTTTTCGAGTTTCGCCAACTGGCGATTGATCATGTCGTCCGACGGACGCGGGTTCATGTTTTCGAGTTGGCGGCGCACGGCCGCGCGCGCCTTCTCGTATACCCTGTCCCGCATTTCAGGGGTGTTTTCCGACAGGCCGTCAACGGTCCTGCGAATAACTGCAACAAAATCCGCCATTAGTACTTTCTCATACGCCCAGGTATGTCGTTGCGATCGCGACGCAATGTCATTTCGCCGACACTAGTCCTCAAAGGGGTCCGTCACAAGTATTGTGTCGTCCCGCTCGGGGCTGGTCGAAAGAAGAGCAACCGGCGCACCGATCAGTTCTTCCACCTGGCGAACGTATTTGATCGCTTGCGCCGGAAGCTCCGCCCAGCTGCGTGCGCCGACCGTCGATTCCTTCCAGCCTTCGAGTGTAATATAGACTGGCTTTGCCGAAGCTTGCTGCGCCTGGCTCGCCGGCAGATGGTCGATCTGCTGTCCGTCCAGAGTATAACCGACGCAGATCTTCAGTTCGTCGAGACCATCGAGCACGTCGAGCTTGGTGAGCGCGATGCCGGTGATGCCGTTGGCGGCGACCGACTGGCGAACCAGCGCCGCGTCGAACCAGCCGCAGCGGCGCTTGCGGCCTGTGACCGTGCCGAACTCATGACCCTTTTCGCCGAGGAACTGGCCGATTTCATCGGTGAGTTCGGTCGGGAACGGGCCCTCGCCGACGCGCGTCGTGTAGGCCTTGGTGATGCCGAGGATATAGCCGAGAGAACCCGGGCCCATGCCCGAGCCGGCAGCAGCCTGGCCGGCAACCGTGTTCGACGAGGTGACGAACGGATAGGTGCCGTGGTCGATGTCGAGCAGCGTGCCCTGCGCACCTTCGAACAGGATTCGCGCGCCCTTGCGGCGGGCCTTGTCGAGCAGCACCCAGACGGTGTCCATGAACGGCAGCACCTTGGCGGCAACAGAAGAAAGCTCCTGCATGATCGCCTCGTGGCTGATCTCCGCTTCACCGAGACCACGGCGCAGCGCATTGTGGTGGGTCAGCAGGCGATCGACCTTGGCCGGCAGGGTATCGAGATCGGCGAGGTCCATCACACGGATCGCGCGGCGGCCGACCTTGTCCTCATAGGCCGGGCCGATGCCGCGGCGCGTGGTGCCGATCTTCGTGCCGCTGTTGGAGGCCGCATCTTCGCGGATGCCATCGAGCTCGCGGTGCAGCGACAGGATCAGCGTGGCATTGTCGGCGATGCGCAGGTTGTCCGGCGTGATCGCGATGCCCTGCTTGCCGAGCTTGTCGATTTCGGCGATCAGCGCGTGCGGGTCGATGACGACGCCATTGCCGATGACGGCGAGCTTGCCGGGACGCACGACGCCGGAAGGCAGGAGCGACAGCTTGTAGCTGACGCCGTCGATTACCAGCGTATGGCCGGCATTGTGTCCGCCCTGAAAGCGCACGACGATATCCGCGCGCTCGGAGAGCCAATCCACAATCTTGCCTTTGCCTTCGTCACCCCATTGGGAGCCGACCACTACGACATTCGTCATAATTCTCTTCCTGTGCAGGCGCGCAAACGAAGCTGCGCTGTTCTCAAACCCGCGCATCTATACTGTGTTGTCATCTGGAAAGCGACCCCGTTATATCCGGCGTTCCGCCCTTTTTGCATGACAAGGGCGGGATTTAGCGCCTATATCTTCGTCTCTCCCGCCATCGCGGCAACAGGTCGCCCATCCCCGCACAGGTCTGAGCATCGTGAATTCCAGGGCCTACTTCTATCTCTGCGTCACCGCGCTCTTCTGGGGCGGCAATTCCGTCGCCGGCAAGATGGCGGTCGGACACGTAAGCCCGATGATGCTGACGACCTTGCGCTGGGTCTTCGCGCTGGTCGTCATCCTGGTGCTGATGACGCCGCAGATCCGACGCGACTGGGACAAGATCCGCAAGCACTGGCTGCAGCTTCTCGCCTATGGCGCGATCGGTTTCACCACCTTCAACGCGCTGCTCTATTCGGCGCTGAAATACACGAGCGCCATCAACGCCGTCATTCTCCAGGCCGGCATTCCGATGTTGATCTTCCTGTTCAACTTCGTGCTGTTTCGCACGCGGGCGTCGATCGCCCAGGTGATCGGCTTTACCGTCACCCTGATCGGCGTATTGGTAACTGCAGCCCATGGCGACATTTCGAGCCTGTTGACACTCGAGTTCAATTTCGGCGACGCGTTGATGATCATCGCCTGCGTCGTCTATGCCGGCTATACCGTCGCACTGCGCTACAAGCCGACGATGCACTGGCAAAGCTTCATCGCCGCGCCTGCCTTCGGCGCGCTTCTAAGCGCCTTGCCGCTGCTCTTCTGGGAAATCGGCACCGGCACGGCGATCGCGCCAGATGCCACCGGCTGGATCATCGTTCTCTATGCGGCGATCTTCCCCTCGCTGATGTCGCAGGTGCTCTATGTCCGCGGCGTCGAGATGATTGGCGCTAACCGCGCCGGCCTGTTCATCAACGCCATTCCGGTCTTCGGGACTTTGCTCTCGGTGCTCCTGATCGGCGAGACCTTCCATCTCTTCCATCTCGTCGCGCTCCTGCTGGTGCTTGGCGGCATCGCGATCGCCGAAAAGGGCCGTCCGCGCTGACGGCCCCTCGCGTCTGCCGGGCAGGCGTCGCCTCTTTTCATTGAAAGCTCGCTGGGGAGGCTTGGCGCCACCCAAAACCTCCGTCATTCCTGTGCTTGTCACAGGAATCTCTAGCAGTTCCGCTGGAACTGCGGCACCAGCCCAAGTCCTTGGAGCCGACGGACGTCGGGTTGCTGGATCCCCGCCACAAGGCCGAGGATGAGGGACGCCCCTCGCGGCAGAAAGCCATCTTTGGGGTTTGCCAGCAGTCTGAATGGCGCCGGCCAGGCGCCATTTTCATTTATCAGGCAAGAAACCGCTCCATATAGAGCGCTTCCTCGCCGTAGCTTGAGAGCTTTAGCGCCAGCCGCTCGTCCATCCGGACTTCAAAACCCTGCCTCTCCCAGAAACCGCGGGATCCGTTGACGGAGACGAGCGACATCGACCGCAACCCTTCCGTTCTGGCGGCATCCTCCAGAACAGGAAGAATTCCGCCGCCCGCTCCGGAACCACGCATCTCGGGCAGAAGGGCGAGATCATGGATATACCATGTGTCGGCGGCATCAGGGATTTCGCCAAGCATGCTGTTCAGCGATGGTGGCACGCCTCTGAGCCAAGGATGGCTCAGCACGTAGCCACGCGACTGCCCCTTCGCGTCCAGCATGAAGCAACCGGCAGGGCTCAAGGCGATGCGGTCAGCAAGTACGGCGTCGTCCTCGGGAAAGGCCTGGTGAACCACAAGCTGGATCTCCGATACGGAGGCGAGATCGGGCAGGCTTGCCTCGCGCCAGCGGAATGTCATTTCGGTCATTTCTCGTCACATGCGTTCGAAACAGGAAAACGCACCGGCGGCCACCGGTGCGTCTATATGTCCCGTGATTGGGTCGGCAAAGCGGCAGATCACACCGCCGCTTGCAGCGCCGGCGTCAATCGATGTTGAAGACCAGCGGCTTTGCCTGGCGGATTGCCTGATTGGCCCGCAGCTTGTCAAGCACGGCTTCGGAAACGGCACCATCGACATAAAGCAGCGCAATCGCGTCGCCGCCTTCCTTCTCGCGGCCGAGCTGGAAGTTGGCGATGTTCACGCCGGCGTCACCAAGCGTCATACCGATGAAGCCGATCATGCCGGGAACGTCGGTGTTGGTGATGTAGACCATGTGGCTGCCGACATCCGCATCAAGGTTGATGCCCTTGATCTGGATGAAGCGCGGCTTGCCGTCCGAAAACACCGTGCCGGCCACCGAGCGCGTCTGGTTGGCGGTTTTCACCGTCAGCTTGATGTAGCCGTCGAAGACGCCGGTCTTGTCGCGCTTGACCTCGGAGAGGATGATGCCCTTTTCCTTGATCATCACCGGCGCCGAAACCATGTTGACGTCGGCGACCTGCGGCCGGATCAGACCGGCGAGAACCGCGCTTGTCAGCGCCTTGGTGTTCATGCCGGCGGTCGAGCCGTCATAGAGGATCTCGATTTCCTTGATCGCGCTTTCGGTCACCTGGCCGACAAAGGCGCCGAGAACGTCGGCAAGCCGGATGAACGGCTTCAGGATCGGCGCTTCCTCAGCAGTGATCGACGGCATGTTGATGGCGTTGGAGACGGCACCCTTGACCAGGTAGTCCGACATCTGCTCGGCCACTTGCAGCGCGACGTTCTCCTGGGCTTCCGTGGTCGACGCGCCGAGATGCGGCGTGCAGACGACATTCGGCAGGCCGAAGAGCGGGCTTTCGGTGGCGGGCTCGACCTCGAAGACGTCGAAGCCGGCGCCGGCAACATGGCCGGACTTGATCGCTTCGGCGAGCGCTTTCTCGTCGACGAGGCCGCCACGAGCGCAGTTGACGATGCGCACGCCCGGCTTCGTCTTGGCCAGCGCTTCGGCACTCAGGATGTTGCGGGTCTTGTCGGTCAGCGGCACGTGCAGGGTGATGAAGTCGGCCTGCGCGAGCAGTTCGTCGAGTTCGACCTTGGTGACGCCCATTTCCTCGGCGCGCTCCTTGGAGAGGAACGGGTCGTAGGCGAGAACGTGCATCTTCAGGCCGATGGCGCGCGAGCAGACGATCGAGCCGATGTTGCCGGCACCGATGACGCCGAGCGTCTTGCCGGTGATCTCGACACCCATGAAGCGCGACTTCTCCCACTTGCCGGCCTGCGTCGAGTTATCGGCGGCCGGAAGCTGGCGGGCAACGGCGAAGAGCAGCGCGATCGCGTGTTCGGCGGTCGTGATCGAGTTGCCGAAGGGCGTGTTCATCACGATGATACCGCGGCGCGACGCAGCCGGGATATCGACATTGTCGACGCCGATGCCGGCGCGGCCGATGACCTTGAGATTGGTCGCAGCTGCAATCAGCTTTTCCGTCGCCTTGGTGGCCGAGCGGATGGCAAGGCCGTCATAGTTGCCGATGATCTCGGCGAGCTTGTCCTTGTCCTTGCCGAGCTTCGGCTGGAAATCGACTTCGACGCCGCGGTCGCGGAAGATCTGGACGGCGGTTTCCGACAGTTCGTCGGATACGAGAACGCGAGGTGCCATGAGAGGCCTCCTTAAAGATCAGGTCTGAATGGGAATGCGGTTAGCCAAGCCTCGCTCCCATGAGGAGCGAAGCGGATCACTCAAATCAGTGTGAGATGCGGGCGAAGTCCATTGTTCCTCACCCCTTGTCTGATCAGGCCGCGGCCTGCGTCAGTGTTGCCTTCTGGGTCTCGAAGGCCCAGGTCAGCCACGGCATCAACGCTTTCATGTCGGCGGTCTCGATCGTGGCACCCGCCCAGATGCGAAGGCCCGACGGCGCATCGCGATAGTGGCCGATGTCGAAGGCGACGCCTTCCTTTTCGAGAAGCGCAACCACGCCCTTGGCGAAGGCCGCCTGTCCGTCGGCGTCGAGCGCCAATACGTCCTTGTCGACGATCTTCAGGCAGACCGAGGTGTTGGAGCGGGTCTCGTCCTTGACCGCCAGGTTGGCGATCCAGTCATTGGCGGCGACGAAGTCGAAGATCGCTTGCGCGTTGGCATCTGCGCGGGCCATCAGGCCCTTGAGCCCGCCGACCTGCTGCGCCCAGAGGAGCGCATCGATATAGTCCTCGACGCAGAGCATCGACGGCGTGTTGATCGTCTCGCCGGTGAAGATGCCCTCGATCAGCTTGCCGCCCGAGGTCATGCGGAAGATCTTCGGCAACGGCCAGGCCGGAACGTAGGTCAAGAGACGCTCGACGGCACGCGGCGACAGGATGATGACGCCGTGTGCGCCCTCACCGCCGAGAACCTTCTGCCAGGAGAAGGTGACGACGTCGAGCTTGGCGAAATCGAGATTCTGCGCGAAAGCGGCAGAGGTCGCGTCGCAGATCGTCAGACCCTTGCGGTCGGCCGGGATGAAGTCGGCGTTCGGGACGCGCACGCCGGAGGTCGTACCGTTCCAGGTGAAGACCACGTCGCGGTCGAAATCGACCTTGGCAAGATCAGGCAGTTCGCCGTAGCCGGCTTCGAACTTGCGCACGTCGGCAAGCTTCAGCTGCTTGACCACATCGGTCACCCAGCCGGCGCCAAAGCTTTCCCAGGCGACCATGTCGACGCCACGCTGACCGAGCAGCGACCACAGCGCCATTTCGACGGCGCCGGTATCGGAAGCGGGCACGATACCGATGCGATAATCGGCCGGCACTTCAAGAATGTCACGGGTAAGATCGATGGCCTGCTTCAGCTTCGTCTTGCCGATCTTGGCGCGGTGCGAACGACCGAGCGGAGCATCGGAGAGAGCGTCGAGCGACCAACCGGGGCGCTTCGAGCAAGGGCCAGAAGAGAAATGGGTATTGTTCGGACGGAGGTCCGGCTGTGCAGGCTTTGCCATGTGCTATCCTTCCAGATAGATAGCCCTTCGTTGGGGAAGGGTGTCCCGCCGTCGTCGATATTGTGGACGGGACCGGAAGTCAAGCGCTTTGTCGCAATCGAGAAAATTTATGGCGCCACGGGCAAGATCTGCAAAAGCAGAACGATGTGTGCCGACCGATTGTTGCCGGCCGGCACTTTCGTCCTGGCAATAGGCTGAGGCGATCGGCGGAACGATATGACCCGGTTGTCGCCGAAACTGTGGCGCTTCAAGGCGTTAGAAGGAGAAGCGCAGGCCGGCGCGGATCTCGTGACGGGACAGTCCGTCGTCGAAGCCCTTGTCGCCGGCAGCACCCACCAGCGCTTCGGCGCCGAAGCCGAACATCTCGCCATCGGCGATATGGGAATAGCGATAGCCGACATCGAGCTTCAGCTGCTCGCTAAGGTCATAGGAGACACCCGCCATCAGCGCATAGGTGAAGCGCCAACTGTCGCGCCCCTCGTAGGAGGTCGAGGTGGGCGAACCGCCACAAGCACCGCCGCCGGCCACACAAGTGGCGCGTTCGATAGCCGTGTCCCAGTTGAGGCGCGTCGCGCCGATGCCGCCGCCGACATAGGGCGTGAAGCCGGCAAGCGTACCGAAATCCACATAGGCGTTCGCCATCAGTCCAAGGGCCGAGTAATCGGCTCCGGTCGAGAAGGCGCAGGACGTGCCCGCCCCTTGCCCGACGCAAGGACTAGCAGACGAGGACGACCCGCTGAACCGACCCTCGAAATAGTCGGCCGTCAGATCGGCGCGGAACGTATCGGTGAACTGGTAACCGACACCAAGCGAACCGGAGAAGGGCTTGTCAAAGCGGGCATTGTCGAAGGAGACGCTGTCATAGGTCAGCGTCCCCGCATCGAAGGTCCGGTAATAGGGATCGCCTTCGCCGCGCCAGGGCGCATAGCCGATATCTCCGCGCACGTAGATCGCGCTTGTGCCGACAGTTTCTTTCTCGATGGTGATCTCCGGGGCATTCAGGAGATCCTCGTCGGCCGCCAGCGCAGCGCCAGAGAGAAGCAGGCCGGCACCAAAAGCGGCTCCGCAGAACCCGTTTCGCCAATCCATGCCATGCCCTTTCACCGCTGCTATCCGTGCGGGATGGAGCCATGCCGTCGCCGCTTCGTTCAGCGTTAACTATTGCAGCGACTGGTTAACCCGCGGTTAACCATGCCTGTTAGGAAACGGCAAAGATTTGCGGCAACGAAAAAGGCCACCCGAAGGTGGCCTTGGTACGTGTCGGATACTTTCCGATTACTTGTAGACGACCGGCGGCGGCTCGTAAGGCACTTCGCAGACATTGCCGAAGGAGTAGCGCAGACCGGCGCGCGCCTCGTGGATGTAGAAGCCATCATCGAAGCCCGGACCGCCACCGTTGGCGTAGCCGAACATGTCGCCATCATCGACCTGGCGGAAGCGATAGCCGATGTCGGCCTTCAGGTTGCAGGTCAGGTCGATCGCGGTGCCGGCCATGAGGGCGTAGGTGAAGCGCCAGCTGTCCTTGCCGCCATGATTGGTCGTCGGGTCGCAGGCTGTCGGATCGCTGACACTGCAGCTGGTGTTCCGGAGTCCGTCCCAGCTCACGCGCGTCGCACCGACACCGGCACCGACATAAGGGGTGAAGGCGCCGTAGGTGCCGATGTCCACATAGGCGTTGGCCATGAGACTCCAGGCGGAAACCGAGCTTATGTCACGCGACACGCAAGGGCCTGCAACCGTCCCGCAGCCGCCGCTGGTCGAGCCGGTGAAGTCGCCATTGCCCCAGTAGTCGGCCGTGATGTCGGCGCGCAGGTAATTGTTGAACTGATAACCGACACCGCCGCCGATTACCCAGGAATCATCGATATCAGCGGAATCGAAATCCGCGATCGAGCCGCTCGGCCCACCCTGGTAGAAATTTGCGCCGCGCAGATGGTTCCAGGCGTAACCGACGTCGCCGCGCAGGTACCAGCCGCTGGTCTGGATGACCTCGACGGGCTGCTCCGGCACCGGCTCCATAGGCGGTTGGTAGACATCCGCAGCAAAAGCCGCCGTGCCGCTGAGCAACACAGCAACAACGCCACTCAAAATTCTCTTCATGGCCCACTCCAATACATTCCGTTGCTTGGTTCACCATGAAACCGGTGCCCAAATCCCGATGTTGGTTATGGATAATGAGGAGGAAAGGTTAAGTTCCGATTAACTACAAACGTTTACAGCGATTGTTAAGAAAGCAGCCTATTCTTGCGGTTGCTGTTCCGCTTTACTGTCAGCCTACTGTTCCCATAAGGTGCAGCTAAATAATCGTCAGGACAACGCGCTCTAAAAGCCAGCAACGCTTTCAGATCGGAATTCCAAGGATGGAACGATCTCGTCCCGGGCACCGCTTTCAAGCCACAGCAGGACAAAAAAAGAGGCCGATGCGTCGCACCGGCCCTGGAGGGAAATCAGTCGCTGGGTGTCTCAGGCGGCGTTGCGAACGCTGCCGATGACATTGATCAGCTCGTCGACGATGCGCTCGACCTGGCCACGATCGTCGCCTTCCGCCATCACGCGAATGAGCGGCTCGGTGCCGGAGGGCCGGATCAGCAGGCGGCCGGACTTGGCGAGCTCCGCTTCGGCATCGGCGATCGCCTGGCGCACAGTGGCGTCTTCGAGCGGCTTGCCGGCGGAAACACGAACGTTCTTCAGCACCTGCGGCACCGGCTCGAAGCGGTGGCACACCTCGCTCACCGTCTTGCCCTGGCGCTTGATCACCGCGAGGATCTGCAGAGCAGCGACAAGGCCATCACCGGTTGTGCCAAAATCGGAGAGTACGATATGGCCGGACTGTTCGCCGCCGACGTTCAGGCCGTCCTGGCGCATCTGCTCGACGACATAACGGTCGCCGACCTTCGTGCGCCGCAGATCGATGCCGCGTCCCTTGAGATAGCGCTCGAGGCCGAGGTTTGACATGACGGTGGCGGCAACAGCACCCCCGCGCAGCATGCCGTCTTCGGCCCAGCTGTCGGCGATCACCGCCATCAGCTGGTCGCCATCGATGACTGTGCCGTTCTCATCGACGATCAGCACACGGTCGGCATCACCATCGAGCGCAATGCCGATGTCGGCGCGCACTTCGTGGACCTTTTTCGACAATGTGGCGGGATGGGTGGAGCCGCAATCGAGATTAATGTTGAGACCGTTCGGTTCGGTGCCGATGGTGACGACTTCCGCACCAAGCTCCCAAAGCGCCGTCGGCGCCACCTTGTAGGCTGCACCATTGGCGCAGTCGACGGCGATCCTGAGACCTTGAAGCGTGACGTCGCGCGGCAAGGTGCGCTTGGCATGTTCCAGATAGCGATAGATGTCGCCATCGACGCGCTTCGCGCGACCGATGTCTTCCGACTTCGCCAGCTGCCCCGAGAGGTCCTGGTCGAGCAACGCTTCGATCTTCGCTTCGATATCGTCGGAAAGCTTGTAGCCGTCTGGGCCGAAAAGCTTGATGCCGTTGTCCTGGAAGGGATTGTGCGAGGCAGAGATCATCACGCCGATATCGGCCCGCAGCGAGCGAGTGAGCATGGCAACACCCGGCGTCGGAATCGGCCCGAGCAGGAAGACGTCAAGACCAGCGGCCGTAAAGCCCGCCACCATGGCGTTCTCGAGCATATAGCCCGAAAGGCGCGTATCCTTGCCGATCACCACGCGGTGGCGGTGAGCGCCGTTGCGAAAGATCGTACCGACCGCAATGCCGACCCGCATCGCCAGATCCGGTGTCATCGGAAACAAGTTGGACTGGCCGCGGATACCGTCGGTGCCGAAATACTTTCGCTTCATAAGAACTCCATCGTTCTGCCGGGTCAGGGCTGGCTTGGCCACCTCCGCCTGTCTGCGTTTTCCGCGACTGGGTTTCATTGACCGGACCTCATTCATACTTCTTGGATGCCGTCTGCCTGGCGATCAGCATTCCGTTCAAGGACAGCCATCGCAAACACGTCATGTCTTCTTTGACACAAAAGCGCAGCAAACGGCAGCGAGCCTAACATCAGAAATCGTTACATCCCGTTACCAAATGCCAGAGGCCGCGTGGCAACGAAAAGCCGCCGCTCCACTTGAGGAGCGGCGGCTCGGATATACTGCCAACCGTGGCAATTATTGCGGCTGTGGCTCGAACCCACCTTCGGATTCTTCGCCCTTGCCCGCCGGACCTTCCTTCTTGGAACCTGCCGAAGGAACGGCCGAGCCGCGATGCGGCGGCGTGTCGTCGCCAAGGTCGCGCGCCGGCTTTTCGCCGCGGATCAGCGCCTTGATCTCTTCGCCCGTCAAGGTTTCGTATTCCAGCAGCCCTTCCGCCAGCGCCACGAATTCGTGGTTCTTCTCGGTGAGGATCTTGCGGGCGGTCTCGTAGGCCTCATCGATCAGACGACGGATTTCGTTGTCGATCTTCTGCGCGGTCGCCTCAGAAACGTTCTTCTGCTGGGCAACGGAGTGGCCAAGGAAGACTTCCTGCTGGTTCTCACCATAGGAAACCTGGCCGAGCTGGTCGGAGAAGCCCCACTGCGTCACCATCGCACGGGCAAGCTTGGTTGCCTGCTCGATATCCGACGATGCGCCCGAGGTGATGTTCTCCTTGCCGAAGGTCAGTTCCTCGGCAACGCGTCCGCCCATCATGATGGCAAGGCGCGAGACCATCCACTTGTAGCTCATCGAATAGCGGTCGCCTTCCGGCAGCTGCATGACCATGCCAAGCGCCCGTCCACGCGGAATGATCGTCGCCTTGTGCAGCGGATCGGCCGAGGGAACGTTGAGCGCCAGGATCGCGTGACCGGCTTCGTGATAGGCGGTCAGCTTCTTCTCGGCTTCGGTCATGGCCGACGAGCGACGCTCCGCACCCATCATGATCTTGTCCTTGGCATCCTCGAATTCGAGCATGGTGACAAGACGCTTGTTTCGGCGGGCGGCCATCAGCGCCGCCTCGTTGACGAGGTTCATGAGGTCAGCACCGGAGAAGCCGGGCGTACCGCGTGCAAGCACCTTGAGGTCGACGTTCGGCGCCAGCGGCACGTTGCGCACATGCACCTTGAGGATGCGTTCGCGGCCGTTGATATCCGGGTTCGGCACGACGACCTGGCGGTCGAAACGGCCCGGACGCAGCAGTGCCGGATCGAGAACATCAGGACGGTTGGTCGCCGCGATCAGGATGATGCCTTCGTTTGCCTCGAAGCCGTCCATTTCGACCAGCAACTGGTTGAGCGTCTGTTCGCGCTCGTCATTGCCGCCGCCGAGACCGGCGCCACGATGGCGACCGACAGCGTCGATTTCGTCGATGAAGATGATGCAGGGCGCATTCTTCTTTGCCTGCTCGAACATGTCGCGCACACGGCTGGCGCCGACACCGACGAACATTTCGACGAAGTCGGAACCGGAGATCGTGAAGAACGGCACGTTGGCTTCGCCTGCGACGGAGCGGGCAAGCAGCGTCTTACCGGTACCGGGAGGGCCGACGAGCAGCACGCCGCGCGGAATGCGTCCGCCGAGGCGCTGGAACTTCTGCGGATCGCGCAGGAATTCGACGATTTCTTCCAGATCCTGCTTGGCTTCGTCTACGCCGGCAACGTCGTCAAAGGTGACGCGGCCATGCGCTTCGGTCAGAAGCTTGGCCTTGGACTTGCCAAAGCCCATGGCGCCGCGCGACCCGCCCTGCATCTGGCGCATGAAGAACAGCCAGACGCCGAGGATCAGAAGCATCGGAAGAAGCGTGCCGATGTAGCTCAGGAAGCCGGACGAGCCGTCGGTTTCCGGGCGAACCGTGACCGTCACGTCCTTGGCTTCAAGGCGCTCGGTGAGCGCCGTATCGACGGATGGCGCATAGGTCTGGAACGTTGCGCCGCTTTCAGAATAGCTGCCGATCACTTTCGAGCCGGTGATCACGACTTCCTTGACGCGGCTCGCATCCACGTCCTTGAGGAATTGCGAGAACGGAATCTCGCGCGAGCCGGTGCGCTCCGTCGGCTGCTGGAACATGCTGAACAACGCGATCAGCAGAAGCGCTATGATTGCCCAAAGGGCAAGATTACGAAAATTAGGGTTCATCGAACTCCCCGGAACCTGTCACGGCCCGCGCATTTCGCCGGGCCGCTGTCTTGCTCCCTAACATAGGGTTCTGGCGACGCATTGCCAAGGCAAACCGGCTTCTACCGTTCCATTTCTGTCAATAGATCGTGAACCGGTGGCGGAAGATAACGCTCTCGTCCGAACAATCCCGCGATCCTGTCCGCCATGATCCTGTCGAAACTCGGCAAAAAGGTGTCGTAGAGGCCGATCCTCGGTTCGATTGTGGCAGATGCGACATTTTTGACGTCGTCGGACACGATGCGGGGCGCCGACAACGACACACGACCGGCAACGCCCGGTGGCAGGCCTGCGGCAATAAGTCTCTGTTGTTGTGGTCCGTGACCACCTTCCACGGTCAGCGCAAGAGGACCGTCGCCAGCATTGCGGATCAGAAAGCGGTCATCCCAGACGCCGGTTTGCCCAGCCTGCACCGTCAGATCCTCGATACCGCGCGCCTCGCGATAGAGATAGAGCCCGGTCGAGCGCCGGTCGAAGACGACGCGTCCCGCGGTCAGCCGGCCCGGTGTCCCTTGCTCCAGGAAATCTACCAGCCGTTCCACGGTCACGGCCGCAGGCAGATGTGCACGGCCGCCGAGGACGGTCGCCAGCGCAAGCAGCGCCCGTTGCCAATCGATGTCGCGGCATTGGCCGGCCATCGACGAAGGGATTTCCGCGACCAACCCCGCATGCACCCGCACGTCCCGTTCGAGCAGGGCGGCGGCAGCTGCCGACGATCGCGCCCGGGACCGGGCGTCCCAGGCGCCGGCACCGGTCTCCAGCGAAGATGCCAACGCGGCCCGCGCACGTACCCGCTCGAAGCGCGTGTTCAGGTTGCTCGGATCATCGAACCAGCCGACTTTGCGGTCGGTGAGAAAGGCGCGAATGGCTGTGCGGTCGACCGCGAGGAACGGTCGCAGCACCCAGATGCGCCGGTCATAGAGCGTGGCCTCCGCCATGCCCGCGGCACCGGGTCCCTCCCCGCGCTGTGCGCGCATCAGGATCGTCTCTCGCTGGTCGTCGAGCGTGTGACCGGTGACGATTGAGGACGCTTCGAAGCGCTGCGCAGCGTCGGCCAGCAATGCATAGCGCGCCTCGCGCGCCGCTGCCTGAATGCCGGTCTTGGGCTTTGGCCCGTCCCATCGGGTGATGATATGCGGTACGCCCAGGCTCTCGCAGAACGCCGCAACACCGCGCGCCTCTTCGGCCGATTCCGGCCTCAGCGCATGATCGACCGTGCAGGCGGCCAGGGAAAACTGTGTGGGCTTGGTTGCCTCGATCGCCTCGTTGAGAGCGAGAAGCAGTCCTTTCGAGTCGCTGCCGCCGGAGACGGCCACGAGAATACGTGCTGGTCTATCGAAGGAGGCAAGAAATCGTTTTGCCGTTTCGACAACGGCCAGTGGCGGGTGGGCCTCAGCAGCCAAAACGGCTCTGCTCGCTCGTCACCTTTGCCTTTACCGCCGGCGAAGCCTTCGGGTAGCGCTTGTTGACCTCGCGCAGCGTGGCGCAGGCCGTTTCCTTGTTGTCGAGCGCACCGAGCGACATGCCGAGCTTCAGCAGCATCTCCGGCGCCTTCGGCGACTTGCCGTGGGCCTGGTGCGCGTTCAGGAAGGTCTTGGCCGCGTCACTGTATTTGCCCTGCGAATATTGCGCCTCGCCCAGCCAGAAGCTGGCATCGGCCGCCTTGTCGCCCTGCGGGAACGCGGCCAGATAGTCGCCGAATTCCTGTTCCGCCATGCTGTAGTCACCGGAGAGAACGTGGCCGTAGGCCGACTGGTAGAGATCGCCGGGATTGTCGAGCGAGGCGGTCTGCTGATTGCCCGGGTTAGCGTTCAGGCCACCATCGTCGGCGGGCAGGCCCGCACCGGCTTCGACACCCGGAGGCGTTGCGTTCGCGCCAGGCTGAGCATCGGTCGTCGCCGAAACCGGATTGCCGCTCTGGTCGAAGACGATCTGGCCAAGCGTGGTCGGCGCAGCCGCGCCATTGGAACCCTGGCTACCAGCCGGAGGAAGACCGGCGGCAGCCATGTCGCTGCCGCCGCCTGCCGGTGCCATCGTCTGGCTATCCGTCACCCCGGGGGTGACGGACGCCTGATCGCTGGTCTTCGGCGTCTGCAATGCGCCGCTCTTCTTCGGGGAGGCCTTGCCGCTTTCCAGGTCCTGGAAGCGGAACTCGTTGTCCTCCTGGAACTTCCGGATCTGCTCTTGCATCTGCAGCAGCTGGAAGCTCATTTCCTCGATACGCCCGTTGAGCGAGCGGATCTGTTCCTCAAGCTGGCCAAGCCGTGCGGTCTCGGCCGACTGCACCTTCACCACGGGCAGGTTCTGCGCGCCGGCTTGAGTTTCAGTCGTTCGGGCCAGCAGCCCTGAAAGCGGCATGGCGTTCGCCGTCTGGCCCAGGCCCGCAAGGGCCGCAAGACCGATCAGCCCCGCCACGACAAATTTCTTCATTTCATTTGTCCTGTTCGAATACCGGTTGTCCCACCCTTGACCAGGGGCCCGCAATACATCTCGCCGAGTCAACTGGGTGATTGCCGCACAGTTTTCCAATTGCCCTGAAAAAGCAACGGAGTTCGGCCAAAGTGTGGTAAAAAAGCAAAGGGCGGCTGAGAGCCGCCCTTTTAATTTAGAAGTCTGTGATCTTAGGAACACGGTGTGTTCCCTGGAACACGGGCATTCCCCCGAACACGTCATGCTACCCGACCGAGCCAGGCTCGGCCGTGAGATTACATGCCAGCGCCACCGAGGACGGTAACCGCGCGGCGGTTCTGCGACCAGCACGAGATGTCGTCGCAGACGGCAACCGGCTTTTCCTTGCCGTAGGAGATCGTCTTCATGCGGTTTGCCGGAACACCCTGGCTGACGAGGTAGTCGCGCGTGGAGGCCGCACGGCGGGCGCCGAGCGCAAGGTTGTATTCGCGCGTGCCGCGTTCGTCGGCATGGCCTTCGATCGTGATTGCGTAGTTCGGGTACTTGGCGAGCCACTGAGCCTGGCGGGCGAGCGTCTGCTGCGCGTCGGCACGGATCGAGGTGGAGTCGGTGTCGAAGAAGATGCGGTCGCCGACATTGACGGTGAAGTCCTGCTGCGAACCCGGCGTTGCGGCGCCCGCGCCGCCGAGGCCGAGCTCGTTGGCATTGTTCGGCATGTTCTTCTTCGATGCACAGCCAGCGATAGCAAGCGTCATGACCAGGGCGATCATGACCGGGTTGCGAGCGATGGTCTGCATGCGGCCTACGGCCGGGGTGTCAATTCGGCTCATGCGCCGGTCTCCTTGGGAAGTGTCTGAATTCACGGTTGCCAGACTGTAACCGGAAGCGGTTAATCGCTTTTCAACAGTTATGGTTAACAAATCGATAATTTTAGCTCGGCGCCTGCTAGACCAGCACTTTGCGGCGAGAAAGCGGCATCGCTGCCACATTTTCCCGCAGCAAAACGGGTCAGACCGGAGCGGGATGAGGAAAAGTGTGTGCGGTTTTCCGCCCGCATCCCGCTCCTCACCGTGATCTACTCAAGCAGCGGCGACCAGGCCGGGTCGGATGCGAAGCCCTGCGTCTGGATCGGCTGCTCGTTGTAGCCGGAAATATCGATCGAATAGAGCTGCGGTCCGCCGGCACCGGCGCCCTGACGGAAGAACATCAGCACGCGGCCGTTCGGCGCCCAGGTCGGCCCCTCGTTGTGGAAGCCGGTGGTCAGGATGCGTTCGCCCGAACCGTCGGGCTTCATCACGCCGATCGAGAACTTGCCGCCCGACTGCTTGGTGAAGGCGATGAGGTCCCCGCGCGGCGACCAGACCGGCGTCGAATAGCGACCGTCTCCGAAGGAGATACGGCGCTGGCCCGAGCCGTCGGCACCCATCACGTAGATCTGCTGGCCGCCGCCACGATCGCTCTCAAAAGCGATCTGGCTGCCGTCAGGCGAATAGGACGGTGCCGTGTCGATCGCGGCCGTGTTGGTTAGGCGTGTCGTCGTGCGCGAGCGCAGGTCCATCGTATAGATGTTGGCGTTGCTGTCCTGCTGAAGGCTCATGATCACGCGCTGGCCATCAGGCGAGAAGCGCGGCGAAAACGTCATGCCGGGGAAGTTGCCGACGACTTCACGCTGTCCGGTCTCGAGCTGCAGCAGGTAGACGCGCGGCTGCTGGTTTTCGAACGACATGTAGGTGACTTCCTGGCGGTTCGGCGAGAAGCGCGGCGTCAGAACGATGTCGTTGGAATTGGTGAGAGCGCGGGCATTGAAACCGTCCTGGTCCATGATCGCCAGCTGACGCTTGCGCGCCGTCTTCGGGCCGCTTTCGGCGACATAGACGATGCGCGTGTCGAAATAGCCCTTTTCACCGGTGACGCTCTCATAGATGGCGTCGGCGATGATGTGGGCGACGCGGCGCCAGTTTTCCGGCTGGGTGAAGAACTGCTGGCCGGTCATCTGCTTGCTACCGAACGTATCCCACAGGCGGAACTCGGCCTTCAGCCTGCCGTCACCTTCCTGCGTCACGCGGCCGGTGACAAGCGCCTGCGCATTGATGACCTTCCAGTCCTCGAAGCGCGGCGTGGCGTCAGGATTGCTGATCTTCTCGATGAAGGCGCCCTTGTTGATCGGTGCGAATAGGCCGGACCGCTTGAGGTCGGCTGCGACAACGTCGGAGATCTTCTGGCCGAGTTCACCCTGAAGGAAGTCGGTAACCGCGATCGGCAGGGGCTCGACCTTGCCCTTGTTGATGTCGATGACAACTTCCGCGTTTGCGGGCGCTGCCGCCACGACGGCGACCAACATGCCCGCAGCCACCATCAGGGCACGGAAAAGAGAGACCTTGATCATAGAGACAAGCCTTTCAGCTTAGTATGAAGGGTTTGCAGGGTTGGTTTGCTATCCGGCATGGGTTCCAATCCCGGCAGCGTTAAAGCGCGAATTCCGAGGGGTCGAAATTCAGCACGAGGGTATTCCATCCTTTTTCGCCTTCATATTTTTCGGGCGGCAGGTTTTGTAGCGGAGCTGAGCGACGGAGCGCGCGCATGGTGCTGCTTTCAACAGCGCGGCGCGTACCCTCAGGCCCGCCAGTTGCAGTGACCTCAGGCTCGCCGACGATGTTGCCGGCCGGATCCAGCTGTACGCGGATCGTGACGCGAACCTCCGCGACACCAGTCAAGCCGGCGGTCAGCGCCCAATTGCTCTGGATCTGGCCCTTCACGCCGTCGATCTCGTTGGCGCTGAGGCCCACGCCGACGGTCTTCTTGCCGCCGAGCGCCGCCTCTTGCGTCGAGCGCTTTTTGCCACCGGCGGACGGATCCTGCCGGTTGAGAAGGGCTGCAATCTCGTCGGCGTTGAACTTGCTTTCCTCGGTGGAGGCCTGCTTCTTCTGTTCCTTCGGCGTCTGCTCGTCCTTGCGCTCGGGCGTCTTTGCGCTCTGGGCCGGCTTCTCGACCTTCGGCTTTGCAGCCGGCGTCGGCACCTTCTCAGGCAAGGCTTCTGCTTCCGGGTTCTCGGCCGGCTTTTCTTCGGCGGGCGCCGGATCCGGCTTCGTTTCCGGCTTCACTTCCTGTTTCGGTTCAGGCAGCGCCGCCACTTCGGTCGCCGGTTCGGAGGCGGGCTTGCTCTCCTCGACCTTCTTGATTTCCTGCTCGACCGGATCGGGCGTCGGCTCGGGCTTTTCGTTCTTTTCCGGAGAGGCCGTGGCTTCGCTCTTCGACGGCTTGGCGTTCGGCGTCGGCGGCGTCTTCAGGTCCGTGTCGTTGTCGCCGACGTTTTCGGCGGGCTGGTTCGTTTCCGGACGCTTGGTCGGCACCGGCGAAGACGTCTCCTTCTTCGGTGCCTTCTTGTCGCCCTGCTGGACCTGCGTCATTTCCGAATAGGGAACGATGTCGACAGGCAGAGCCTCGACGTCGGCGACCTGGAAGTCAGCCGGGCTGCCAAGCGACACCAGCGCCCAGGTCAAGACCATGGCGTGGAGGACAGCAGATGTAGCGAGACTGCCCTTCATCGTGGACGATCACTTTTCCTGTTCTTGCAGCGTCACGAGGCCGAGGTTCTTGAACCCGGCCGCCGAGATGCGTGCCATGACCTTCATCACCGTGCCGTAGTCGGCATTGGTGTCGCCACGAACATAGATGCGTTCGTTGTAACCGGTGGTGGCAATCGCCTCGAGCTTCGGCACGACCTCTTCGATCGCGATCGGCGTTTCCTGCAGGAAGATCTCGCCGGCCGGATTGACCGAAACGGTGATCGGCTGCGTATCGGAGTTGAGCGCCTTGGCCTGCGTTTCCGGCAGGTCGATCGGCACGCCGACCGTCATCATCGGTGCTGCCACCATGAAGATGATGAGCAGCACCAGCATCACGTCCACGAAGGGCGTGACGTTGATTTCGCTCATGATCGCTTTCTTGCCGCCGCGGCGACGACGACCGCCGCCCGAACCTTTGGCTCCGCCAACCGACATACCCATCAGCGTGGTCTCCGTGCTCTCTGGCGATTATTGCGCGGCCTGACGCGGGCTCTGCAGCTTCTCGTCGATCTGCCGCGACAGGATGGCGGAGAACTCGTCGGCAAAAGCTTCCATGCGCGCCGAGAGCTTGCCGGCGTCGGCCGAAAACTTGTTGTAGGCGATAACCGCCGGGATAGCGGCGAGAAGGCCGATTGCGGTGGCGAGCAGCGCTTCGGCGATACCGGGCGCCACGACCGCAAGGTTGGTCGACTTCGAACCGGCGATCGCCTGGAACGAGGTCATGATACCGACGACCGTACCGAAGAGGCCGATGAAGGGTGCGGCCGAACCGATCGTCGCGAGCGAGCCGAGGCGGGCTTCGAGCGATTCCGATTCCCGTGAAAGCGTCACGTCCATGGCGCGGTCGATACGCATCTGCAGGCCGATCGGCGAGCGGGCGCCGCGTTCGAAGCTCTTCTTCCATTCGCGCATGGCGGAAACGAAGATCGCCCCCATGCCGGCGGTCTGCCGGTCGGCAAGCGTGCGGTAGAGCTCTTCCAGCGACTGTCCGGACCAGAACACCTGCTCGAAGCTATCGAGCTGACGGCGCACACGGCCGTAGTTCAGCGTCTTGTCGACGACGATCGCCCAGGTCCAGACCGAGGCGGCAATCAGCCCCAGCATGACCAGCTTCACGACAAAGCCCGCCTGCATGAACAGCGACCAGAGGGTCACATCGTGCGTCGCAGCGGCCAATCCAACCTGTTCCATCGTCTTCAGTCCCCGAATCCAAACACCCGGCAAGAGCTGCTCATGCTCGTGACCGGGTAGCCCAAACGTCCTGTTTGCAAGAATGCCCGGCACCGCCGTAGATCGCACCATCGCGACCTTTATTAGCCTTAGGTTGCCTTCTTGCCGTCAATTTTGGTCAAAGGATGACGTGCACTGCACAAATCCTGATGCAGTGATTAAGACACCATTATGGTTAAGCAACCGTTACCGAACTGTGTCTTTGCAGTATCACCTGGCCGCCGGAACTTACGTTCGCCGGGCACGTTTCTTCGCCATGGCTCAGCAGACGACACGACAGCGCGACAAACGGCCCTCCTCACCGCATTTTGATCCACGGGACCGGCTGATCCTGGCGCTTTACGCCCAACTCAAGGCCGAGCGCGAAACCCGCGCGGCGTTGGAGGACGCGCTTGCCCACGGCGTTCTGTCGTCCGATGTCCTTCAGGCAATCATCTCCGATCCAGTTCCGGTTGTCACAAGCGAGGATATCGCCCACATCGAACGGGCCCTCGCCCACGAGACCCGACCGGCTGAATCCCCTGATGGGACGCCAACCCTCCGACGATTGAGTGGAGGCGGGTAATGGCTGCACGCCGTGATCCGCTCGCCGAATACAACAAGCGCCGCGATTTCAAGGAGACCCGCGAGCCCAAAGGCAGCCGCAGCCGCAGCCGGTCGAACCGCAAGCGCTTCCTGGTGCAGGAACATGACGCGACGCGCCTGCATTACGATTTCCGCCTGGAATGGGACGGCGTGCTGAAAAGCTGGGCCGTCACCCGCGGGCCCAGCCTCAACCCGCAGGACAAACGTCTCGCCGTTCGAACTGAAGACCATCCGCTTGCCTACGGCGACTTCGAAGGAACGATCCCCGAGAAGCAATACGGCGGCGGCACCGTCATGTTGTGGGACACCGGCTGGTGGGAGCCGGAAAACGATCCGGATGAAGGATTGCGCGAAGGCAAGCTGACGTTTCATCTGCACGGTGAGCGCCTGCAAGGTAGTTGGGCGCTGGTCCGCATGCGGCCACGTCCGGGCGAGAAGCGCGAAAACTGGCTGCTCATCAAGGAGGGTGACGACATCGCCACCGAAGATGGCGAAATTCTCTTGGAGGATCATCAGACGAGCGTCACCACCGGCCGGACCATGGACGAGATCGCCGCGGGAGAAGGCGAACGGAAGAAACATGTCTGGGCTTCCAACAGGAGCACATCAGAGAACCTCAGGGCCGGCGCAGTCGATCCGCCGTCGACGAAACAGAGCAAATCGCCCACACTCTCGACCAGGACGATTTCCGAGGGGCAACGGAAGCGCAAGGAGGCAAGTGCCGTGACACCCGAAACGCCGAAACCGGCAACGAAGTCCCGGGGCAAATCCCAGGTGAAAGCCGCGAAGGCGTCGAGCACGAAAGATAGCTCGAGCGCAGCAGAGGAAACGGTCCTCGGCGTGCGGATCACCCATCCGGAGCGGATCCTGTTCGAAGGTCAGAGCATCAGCAAACTCGATCTCGCCCGCTACTATGCCGTCGTCGCGGATCGGATGTTGCCATACGCCGTCGAGCATCTGCTGTCGCTTGTCCGCGCCCCGCAAGGCGTCAAGGGACCACGTTTTTACCAGAAGCATGCGAGTGAAGGCTTCCCGGACGAGATCAAGGAAGTTCCCGTCACGGAGAGCTCCGGCGAGACCGAGAACTACATGTATGTGCGCGACGCCAAAGGAGTGGTCGCTGCCGTGCAGATGGGCACGCTGGAGTTCCACATCTGGGGCTCGCGCTTCGACAAGCTTGAGACCCCCGATCGGCTGATCTTCGACCTCGACCCCGATGAAGGCCTCGACTTCGCGGTGGTCAAGACGGCGGCCGTGGCGCTGCACGACGCGCTCGACGAGATCGGGCTGAAATCGATACCGATGGTCACGGGCGGCAAGGGCGTCCATGTCATCGTGCCATTGGTAGCGCGGGCCACCTGGCCAGAAGCCAAGGGCTTCGCCAAGACCTTTGCCCAGGGTTTTGCCGAGCGCGAACCGGACAATTTCGTCGCCACCATGTCGAAGGAGAAGCGCAAGGGCCGCATCTTCATCGACTGGCTGAGGAACGAGCGCGGCGCGACCGCGATCGCCCCCTATTCCACGAGAGCACGATCCGGCGGACCGGTGGCAACACCCATCAGCTGGGACGAGCTTTCCGCGCTTGAAGCCGCCAACGGCTTCCGGATCCCCGACATTCTCGAACGGATTGAAAGCGGCATAGATCCCTGGCGGGACCTGGCGAAGGTCAGGCAATCCCTGACCAGGAAGATCCTGGACAAGCTCGGAGTCGAGGACGTCGACTAAACCGTGTTTGTCGAGGACGTGCCGGGCTGGCCGGCGCTCTCCTTGGCGTGATGGAACTTGTAGGCTAGCGCCTCCGGCAGCCGCCGCGGCCGGCCCTGGCCGTTGATGACGGCGATGATCACCTTGGAGGCGATCAGCAGTTGCTCGCCGCGACGGATTTCCTGCAGCAGCACCATCTTGGCGCCGCCGGCCTTCTCCGTGACCGTGGTGATCGTCAGGATATCGTCCATACGCGCAGGCAGCTTGAAGTCGATTTCCATGCGGTGGACGACGAAGACCAGACCTTCGCTGTCACCTTCGATCGCGAGCGTCGCCTGTTCGACGCCGAGCAGGCGCAGGAAATCGGTGCGGGCGCGCTCCATGAAGTGCAGGTAGCGGGCGTGATAGACGACGCCGGAAAAATCGGTGTCTTCGTAATAGACGCGCTGGATCAGCCGATGGCCGTTTTCGGTCAGTTCGCCTGCAAGCGAAATCAGGGACATGCTTTTCTCCGCAAGTACATCCCGTTTCCTGTGCAGGAACAAAAAGCCATTTGCAAGCATTGCAGCGTTGTCACAATCCTATCCTATCACGTGACGGACTTCCTTCCCTCGATCAGGAGAACGTGCATGAAGATTGCGATTCTCGGTGGCGACGGTTTCGTCGGCTGGCCTACGGCTCTTCACCTGTCCGATACGGGCCACGACGTCCATATCCTCGACAATCTCTCCCGCCGCTGGATCGATACGGAACTCGGCGTACAATCGCTGACGCCGATGGATTCGATCCAGGAACGTACCCGCATCTGGCATGCAGAAACCGGCCGGCGCATCCATTTCAATCTCATCGATCTTGCCCGCGATTACGAACTCCTCAAGAATTGGCTCGCCGAGCATCGCCCTGATGCGATCGTGCATTTCGCCGAGCAGCGTGCCGCGCCCTATTCGATGAAGAGCGACCGCCACAAGAACTACACGGTCAACAACAACGTCAACGCCACGCACAATCTCCTGAACGCGCTGGTCGAACTCGGGCTCGACGCCCATCTCGTGCATCTCGGCACCATGGGCGTCTATGGCTATTCGACCATTGGTGCTGCGATCCCCGAAGGCTATCTGCCTGTCGGTATCGAAACGATGGGCGGCGAGACCGTCAGCCAGGAAATTCTCTATCCGTCCAATCCCGGCTCGATCTACCACATGACCAAGTGCCTGGATCAGTTGCTCTTCCAGTTCTACGCCAAGAACGACGGCCTCAGGATTACCGACCTGCACCAGGGCATCGTCTGGGGCACCCATACCGAGCAGACGCGCCGCCACGCCCAGCTCATCAACCGCTTCGACTATGACGGCGACTATGGCACCGTCTTGAACCGTTTCCTCATTCAGGCGGCGATCGGATATCCGCTGACGGTACATGGCACCGGCGGCCAGACGCGCGCCTTCATCCACATCCAGGATTCTGTCCGCTGCATCGAGCTGGCGCTGAAGAACCCGCCCGCCCGCGGCAGCCGCGTCGAGATATTCAACCAGATGACCGAGACCCACCGGGTGCGCGACCTCGCCGAGATGATCGCAGCGATTTCAGGATCGCAGATCGCCTGGCTGCCGAACCCGCGCAAGGAAGCGGCCGAGAACGAACTCGTCGTGCACAATGAGAAGTTCTTAGGCCTCGGCCTCAACCCGACGCGGCTGCAGGACGGGCTGCTGTCGGAAATCGTCGATGTCGCGAAGAAATTCGCCTATCGTGTCGATAGAACGCGCGTGCCTGCCGTCTCCGCCTGGACCAAGGACATCGCGCCGCTGATCAACCACGACCCAGAGGGCAAGCGGCTGAAATCCGTTTCATGACATCAAACGACCCTTCGGAGGGGCTGCGCCCCTCCTCGCCACCCTTGGCCGATCATGCCTTCGTGACGCTCGTCACTAATGCCGACTATGCGCTCGGTGCCCGCGCGCTCGCACGCTCCATCCGGCTCACGAGCACCAAGGCGGATATCGTCGTGCTCCATACGGGCGGCGTAGCGCTCGAAGCACTGGCGCCGCTGGCCGAGTTCGGCTGTCGCCTGATCGAGACCGATCTCTTGCCGCTTTCCGATGCCTTCAACGAGCGTCATCAGCGCCGGAACGTGCATGAGAAGGCACCCTTCACCAAGGGCCGCAAACCGGCCTTCCACTCGCCGCTCGACAACTTCTGCAAGCTCAGGCTCTGGCAATTAACCGAATACTGCCGCTGCGTCTTCATTGATGCCGACGCGGTTGTGCTCCGCAACATCGACCGGCTGTTTGCCTATCCGGAATTCTCCGCGGCCCCGAATGTCTATGAAAGCCTCGCCGACTTTCACCGGCTGAATTCCGGCGTCTTCGTCGCCGAACCGTCGTTGGCGACATTCGACAGGATGCTCGACCGGCTCGACGCACCCGATGCCTTCTGGCCACGCACCGACCAGACCTTCCTACAAAGCTTCTTCCCGGATTGGCACGGCCTGCCGGTGACGATGAACATGCTGCAATATGTCTGGTTCAACATGCCCGCGCTCTGGGACTGGCGCTCGATCGGCGTGCTGCACTACCAGTATGAAAAGCCCTGGGAAAAAGACCATCCGCGTGCCGGGGCCCTGCGGCCACTGATCGACCTCTGGTTCGCCTACCTGACCGGGGACGACATTCCGGAGATCGCCTCCCTCCCCAATCCGGCGCACCGATGAGCAGGGTGCTGGTCTCCGGCGGCACCGGCTTCGTCGGCCGCTTCATCGTCGAGCATTTGATCGCCCATCGCTACGAGGTGATCGTTAGCGGCCGCCATCCCCCCGATAACAGCTTTTTCTCGCGCAACCTCCCCTTCGTTCCGCTCGTCCTCGATCTGGATCGCGATCAGTCCGCCGCGTTCGATGGCATTGACGGCTTTGTTCATGCCGCCTTCGACCATGTCGAGGGCAAATATCGCGGCGGTGAAGGCGATGATCCGGAGGGCTTTCGCCGTGCGAACATCGATGGCTCGATCCGCCTGTTCGAGACCGCTCGCGCTGCCGGCGTCAAACGCTGCGTCTTCCTGTCGAGCCGCGCCGTCTACGGCAGCAGGCGCCCAGGCCCCATCGACGAGACATTCGCACCCGATCCGGACACGCTCTATGGCGCGGTGAAGGTCGCCGTGGAAGATCACCTACGCCTGCTTGCGACCGAGGATTTCAGCGTGGCAAGCCTGCGCGTCACCGGCGTTTACGGCGCGGCCGCTCCTGGCAGGCAGCACAAATGGGCCGAGCTGTTTGCGAACTATCTTGATGGAAAACCGATCCAGCCTCGGATCGGCACCGAAGTTCACGGCGACGACGTCGGCGCCGCAGTACGGCTCATGCTGGAAGCGGATAGCGACACCGTGCGCGGTGAGGTCTTCAACGTTTCGGACCTGCTGCTCGATGTCAGGCAAATCCTGTCGGTGGTGCAGACGCTGACCGGGTCTCGGCACCCATTGCCGGAGGCCGCTTCAGCGGATGGCTATCTCGTCATGTCGACCGAAAAGTTGCGCCGGCTTGGCTGGCAACCCGGCGGATCCGAGCTGTTGGCGACGACGATCAGGGAGTTGGTCACAGACAGCAAGTCGGCGTAAAACCCCCGACGCCTGACCGGGCTAACCGAGGTCGATGACGACGATCTCCGGCGGCACGCCGAAACGGACCGGTGCAAGCGAGCAGCCGAGACCGCCGGAGACGATCAGGTTGCGGTCGTCCTCGACCATGTGCCCATAGGCATAGCGATCGCCGAAACGCGAAGGCACCACGGGCGCGAAGCCGAGAAGCCGCACCTGCCCGCCATGGGTATGACCCGACAGTGTCAATGCGACCCGTGGGGGAACGCTCGGGAAGATGTCCGGCTCATGTGCCAGCAGAACGACCGGATCACCGTCATTCACCTGTGCGAGCGTGCCGTCGAGATCGTCGAGACCCGCCATGCGCTGGCGCTGCCACTTCTTGCCCGGCACCAATGCAAGCTGGTCTTCGAGACCGGCGATCCAGAAGCCCTGCCCGTCCTTTTCCAGCCGGATTGCCCGGTTGCTGTAAACGTTGATGCCGACATCCTGCAGCGCCTTGTGCCCGAAGGTCGGACCGCCGCCATTTTTCTGCGCGGTCTTGTCCTCCCACCAGTCGTGATTGCCCATGACGGCATGCACGCCGAGCGGCGCCGAGAGGGTCGCAAGCGCCTTCGCCCATTCGCTGGAATGCACGTAGCGGGTCACGAAGTTCATGCCGGCCGCATAATCGCCGAGCAGCACCGTCACGTCGCCGCCCAGCGCGTTGGCCTGACGGCAGATCGAAGCGATGCGACCTGCCGGCATCCAGGGCTCGCAGGCATGGATATCGGCGAGCGCGACGACGCGCAGCTTCAACCCGGGCGTCCAGCCGGGCGGCGTCAGGGTGTAGCGGGTCACGTTCAGCCGGGCCAACGGCTCGACGGCGAAGGCGTAACCGCCGAGCGCCGCCATGCTGGCGATACCGCCGCCGATCACTTTCAATAATCCGCGGCGGGTAATCATCTATTCGTCCTCGAGTGTCAGCCGGAACTGCGTCGCCTCGACCTCTTTCGGCGGGTTGAGGCCGATATGTTTCCAGGCATTTGCGGTCAAGATACGACCGCGCGGCGTACGCTGTATGAAGCCCTGCTGGATCAGGTAGGGCTCGATGATGTCTTCGATCGCATCACGCGGTTCCGAGAGACCGGCGGCGATGGTTTCGATGCCGACAGGCCCGCCGGCGAAATTCTGTGCGATCATGAAGAGATAGCGGCGGTCGAGCTGGTCGAGCCCCATATTGTCGACCAGCAGCCGCGTCAGCGCCTCGTCGGCGATCTTCCTGGTCACGGCTTCGGCGCGCGCCACTTCGGCGAAATCGCGCACCCGCCGCAACAGCCGGCCGGCAATACGCGGCGTACCGCGGGCGCGGCGGGCGATCTCGCGCGCGCCATCGTCTGTCATGCCGAGGCCCATCAGCCGGGAACCTCGGCGCACGATCGATTCCAGTTCCTCGACCGTGTAGAAGTTGAGACGCACGGGAATGCCGAAACGGTCACGCAGCGGCGTGGTCAAGAGGCCGAGGCGGGTCGTCGCCGCGACCAGCGTGAACTTCGACAGATCGATCTTTACCGAGCGCGCCGCCGGGCCTTCCCCGATGATCAGGTCGAGCTGGAAATCTTCCATCGCCGGATAGAGAATTTCCTCGACCGCCGGATTGAGCCGATGGATCTCGTCGATGAAGAGCACGTCGCGCTCTTCGAGATTGGTAAGCAAGGCCGCAAGGTCGCCAGCCTTGGCGATAACCGGACCGGAGGTCGAGCGGAAGTTGACACCAAGTTCCTTGGCCATGATCTGCGCAAGTGTCGTCTTGCCGAGGCCGGGCGGGCCAACGAACAGCACGTGGTCCAGCGCCTCGCCACGGTTCTTGGCCGCTTCGATGAAAATCTTCAGGTTGGCGCGCGCCTCGGCCTGGCCGGTGAATTCGTCCAGCGACTGCGGGCGCATCGTCGCATCGAGATCTTCACCGCGCTTTTCCGGCGTTATCAGACGTGCCGCGTCAGTCATGCATTCGTTCCAATTGGTCGGTCGTCATGGCGCAGGTACCCACCTGCGCCCGGCCCTCTTCCGTTCTGCCTTGAGCGCCCCGCCAAGGCAAGCGATCATCGCGCCAGTTCCTTGAGGCCGAGGCGAATGAGCTTGGCACTGTCGCCCCCCTCACCGCCATTCTTCAGCGCGGCGGCCACCGCATTGGCCGCCTGGTCGCGTGAATAGCCGAGATTGGTCAACGCAGAAACGGCATCCGATACCGGCGCGGACGCAACGCCTTCGCCGAGTTCCTGCTTGAGGCCGATCGATGCCGCCATCTCGCCGGCAAAGGACGGCGCCTTGTTCTTGAGCTCGGTGACGATACGAACCGCAACCTTGGGCCCGACGCCCGGCGCACGCGAGACCGAGGTCTTGTCCTGCAACGCAATTGCATTTGCCAGTTCGCCCGGCGTCAAGGTCGAAAGTACCGCGAGTGCCACTTTCGAGCCGACGCCCTGCACGCTTTGCAGGAGGCGGAACCATTCCCGCTCCAGCGCAGTCAGAAAGCCGAAGAGCTTCAACTGGTCCTCGCGCACATAGGTCTCGATGAAGAGCATCGCCGCCTCGCCGGCCGATCCGAGCTTGGACAGCGTGCGCGCCGAACAAAAGGCGACATAGCCGACGCCATGCACGTCGAGCACGACATGATCCTCGCCGATCTCGTCGATGGTACCCTTCAATTTGCCGATCATATGGCGTCTCTCGCGGTGGGCTGGGATGGTCGCTCAGACCATCGGAAAATTTCTTGTCTACAGTGCCGCGCGTCTACAAGACTCGCTAAGGTCGCTTTAACACTTTAGATCTGCTGCAACTACGCCATCAATGCGGCGAGCCGGCTTGTCACCGATTGGCGGTTGTGAGCATGACAAATGGCGATGGCCAATGCGTCCGCCGCATCGTTGCCCTTGAATTCGACCTTCGGCATCAGAACCTTGATCATCATGTGGATCTGCTGCTTCTCGCCGTGGCCGACGCCGATCACAGCCTTCTTGACCGCGTTCGGTGCATATTCGGCGACCCTGAGGCCCGCGCGCGCCGGCACAAGCATCGCAATGCCACGCGCCTGGCCGAGTTTCAGCGTCGCGGTTGCATCCTTGTTGACGAAGGTCTGTTCGACCGCCGCCTCGTGCGGCTGGTAGCTGTGCACCACCTCGGCAAGCCCGTCGTGCAGCTGGCAGAGTCGCGAGGCGAGATCCATCTCGCCATCGGAGGTCACCGTGCCGGAGGCCACGAAGCGCAGCGAGTTGCCGAGCGTCTCGATGATGCCCCAGCCGGTACGGCGGAGGCCCGGATCGATGCCGATGATGCGAATCGTGTTCTGCATGAAATTCACCCTATGATGCTCGCCCGGACGCTGCCAGCAAAAAGTGAACAAAACAAAAACATACGCACAGGTGAGACGGGCTTCAGGATTTCTTCGCCACTGCCCTTGGATTGAGGAAAATTGAGCTTACATAGCCTTTCATCAATTTCCCTCAATAAAGGGCTCCATGCCATGGCGACTTTCTCCGTCCTCGATCTTTCCCCGATCACGCAAGGAGGCAGCATCGCCCAATCACTCGAAAACTCGCGCCGTCTGGCCCAGGCTGCCGAGGAAAACGGCTACCAGCGCTTCTGGCTCGCTGAGCATCACGGCATGAAAGGCATTGCCAGTGCGGCGACCTCGCTGGTGATCTCGCATGTGGCCGCAGCCACGAAGACGATCCGCGTCGGCTCCGGCGGCATCATGCTGCCTAACCATTCGCCGCTGGTGATCGCAGAACAGTTCGGCACGCTGGCCGCACTCTATCCCGGCCGCATCGACCTCGGCCTCGGCCGCGCACCCGGCACCGACATGCGCACCGCCCAGGCGCTGCGGCGCAACATGGAAGCAAGCGGCAACAACTTCCCGAACGACGTCGTGGAACTGCAGGCCCTGCTCGGCCCTGTCGCAGAGGATCAGAAGATCATCGCCGTTCCGGGCGCCGATACCAACGTGCCGATCTGGCTGTTGGGCTCAAGCCATTTCAGCGCTCACCTCGCCGGCATGCTCGGCCTTCCCTTCGCCTTCGCATCGCATTTCGCGCCAGACATGCTGCTTTCGGCGCTGGAGATCTATCGCGAGCGCTTCACGCCGTCCGAGACGCTCGACAAGCCGCATGTCATGGTCGGTGTCATGGGCGTCGCCGCCGATACGGACGAAGAGGCCAACTATCTCTTCACCTCGATGCAGCAATCCTTCGTGGCGCTGCGGCGCAATGCGCGCGGACAGTTCCCGCCGCCGGTTCAATCGATGGATGGGCTCTGGAGCTATGACGAAAAGATCTTCGTCGACCATTCGATGATGTATGCCGTCGTCGGCGGGCCCGAGACGATCCGCCGGAAAATCGGAACCTTCCTCGATCAGACGAAGGCCGATGAACTGATCATTTCCATGCCGATCTTCGACATGGAGGCGCGCCTGCATTCGCTTCGCCTCTTCGCCGACGCGCAGAAGGAACTCGTCAAGGCCGCATGAAGCCGCAATCAGATCGCTCCGAAGGCCGGGGCGATTTCGTCCATGCGTGAAAAGAACCGGTCCGGTCCGAGCCCCTGCAGAAAGTCCGGATCGGCATAGCCCCAAGAAACGGCGCCAGCCGCCACGCCAACCTTGCGCGCAGCCTCGATGTCGCGCGCCTCGTCGCCGATCGCCAGCACGCGCGCCGGATCAAGACCGGAGTGACGGATCGCCCGCTTGAAGTGCTGCGCCTTGCCGAAAAGCGCCGCGCCACACTCATAGAGATCGACGGTCGCCGCCACGTCGCCGAGCGCGGCGCGAATGCCCTCCTCCGCGTTCGAACTGACAATCGCAATGCCGATGCCTGCCGCCTTCAATCGCAAAAGCAGATCGGCCGCACCTGGAAACAGCCGCACGGACGCGGCCTCGGACGCCATGGCCCGGCGCATGAAGCCGGCAATCTGCGGCAGCTTCCACATTGGCACGCCGAGATGCGCGATGATCTCGCGATTGCCCATCGTCCTCAGTGACTGGAATTCCTCGACGGAAAGCTCGCGGAAGCCGTAGCGCCGTGCAGCACTGTTGCACGCGGCCATGAAGCTCGCCGCCGTGTCGGCAAGCGTGCCATCGAAATCGAAGATCGCGAAGTCATAGGTCATCGGGCCATCCAAAGAAAAACCCGTGCCCTTTCGGACACGGGTGCATATTCCGGTAACGATAGGCCGTCCGATCAGGCCGACAGCTTCGCCAGGATCTCGTCCGACACTTCGAAGTTCGAATAGACGTTCTGGACGTCGTCGTCGTCTTCGAGCGTGTCGATGAGCTTCATCAGCGACTGCGCCTTTTCTTCATCGACCGGCACGGTGTTCTGCGCCTTCCAGATCGCATTGACAGTCTCGGCTTCGCCGAGCGTGTCTTCGAGCGCCTTGGAAACGTCGCCGATCGCTTCGAAACCGCAGATGATGGTGTGGCCGTCCTCGTCGGTGGTCACGTCGTCGGCACCGGCCTCGATCGCCGCTTCCATCACCTTGTCGGCGTCACCGGCGGAGAGCTTGTAGGTGATTTCGCCGACACGATCGAAGGAGAACGAAACCGAACCGGTTTCGCCAAGCGCGCCGCCGGCCTTGGTGAAGGTCGAGCGCACGTTGGAGGCGGTACGGTTGCGGTTGTCGGTCAGCGCCTCGACGATAACGGCAACGCCGCCCGGGCCGTAGCCCTCGTAGCGGACTTCTTCGTAGTTTTCCGCGTCGCCGCCGGAGGCCTTCTTGATCGCCCGTTCGATGTTGTCCTTCGGCATCGACTGTGCCTTGGCGTTCTGGATCGCCAGACGCAGACGCGCGTTCATGGCCGGATCGGCCATGCCGGACTTGGCGGCAACCGTGATTTCGCGCGCGAGCTTGGAAAACATTTTCGAGCGCACCGCATCCTGACGGCCCTTGCGGTGCATGATGTTCTTGAACTGTGAATGGCCAGCCATGGCACCCTCTGCATGCATGAATTTGAATGGAATGGGGCGCCTTATAGTTTTATTGCTGCTTTCCGTCCAGCCGGGGCGCGGCTTTTCAGTCGGCAGAGACCTGCGCACGGCTGAGCAGAAAGCTGTGTCCGTCGTCGCGGCGACAGGAAAGGCCGGTGCGTTCGGAAGCACACGCGAACGGCCCCCGTGACCAGCTTTGCCCATAGTCGAGCACCTGAGCTGCCGAGCAGCAGCTCGGATCGCCAACGGCGTGATTGAGTGTGGCGGCCCCTGCACGGCCGAGCGTGGCGCGCACATAGCGCGGCGCGACGATATCGCAGGCAAGCTCAGGCCCACCGTCCTGAGGCTGGTACACCGCGGTGCCGCCGGCCGGCGTGTAGACGCAGCCGATATTGCCCGACGGCATCATGAACATCTCCTGTTCGCCCACGGGCTGTGCTGCCGTCTCGGGTAGACTTTGCTGCTGTTGTCCTTCGGGAGAGGGCATGCGCGGTGGCGGTGCGCCGCCCGCCGCGGCAAGGGTCGAAAGGGAGAGAAAAATCGAAACGCCGACCACAAGCAACTTCATTGGGCGATCCTGAGTGTTCAGACGCCCTTGAGAATATAAATCAATGGTTTGCTTGGCAAGGAACGCAACGATACTTTGATGCTGGCGCTGTCAGCGAAGCGTTTGTCGTAGTCGTCGCCAAACATGTCCAGAAAGGCGTCGATCGGCGGGCCACGGCGGTGCATCGGCAGGATCAGCGAGGCGCGCAGCCGGCTGACCACCCGGCTCATGCTCTCGGCACCCATGGTCAGGCCGCCATCGACAGGCACCATGAGCACATCGAGCCGGCCGATCTGGCGGTAGTGGCTGTCGTCGAGCTCGTGATGAAGATGGCCGAGGTGACCAATGCAAAGATCCGCTACCTCGAAGATGAAGATCGAGTTGCCATCGTGCTCCATTGCGCCACCCGCACGGATATCCGTCGTGACGTTACGGATATAGGTGTCGCCCACCACGAGGTCGTGACGGGCGGGTACGCCGTTCTCGCCCCAGCCATGCAGCACATTCTTGATCGCCGGGTCAGGCGCCAGCGTATAGTGGCTCGAATGCGCCTTGTTCATCGTCGCGACCGTCGGAGGCGACGAGGGCGCGAACCAGCCATTGTAATCGGTCGCGATCGACACGCCGTCTGGCGTCTCGATCAGAAAGGTGGAATGGCCGAGATAGGTGATCGTTACCTCACCGACCACGGCCTTTCCCTTGGTGGCAGCAACGGGCGTGAAGCTGGCGAAGGTCGCCTGCGGTATGGCTTCTGCAATCGCCTGGCACTGACTGACATGGCGGGGTGGTTGCTGCGCATGCGCGACCGACGGCCAGAACGCGTGAATGAGCCAGATGGCGGCGAACGTGTAGACAAGGTACCGGAGCATCAGCCTTCACCTCTCTCACTTGCTTTTCTGACCTCGGGCCCGAAGGGCACGTGGCAGATAGCCGTTGCACAGCGAATGGAAGCCTTTGCCTTCGCTCGGCCTGATGATGGCGTCACGGGCAGGGAGAGAATTGTTCAAGGGCCTGTCTGCGTCCAGTTACAAACGGCTGCCCGTGCTCACATTTGCGTCACCGCCCTCGGCAGGAACAAGGAAACCTGACTCGTCCAACGACAACGCCCCGGCATTGCTGCCGGGGCGTTGCAACCTTGCGATTGCGTCCCGCTACTCTGCTGGATGGGGCGCCGGTTCGGTCATCGTCGCCGGCTTGCGCCGCCGGAAGGACCTGAGCGCGACGTAAAAAACCGGCGTCAGGAACAGGCCGAGGAAGGTCACGCCGAGCATTCCCGAGAACACCGCGGTGCCGAGCGACTGGCGCATTTCCGCGCCGGGACCGGTGGCGATCATCAGAGGCACCACGCCGAGGATGAAGGCAAAGGCCGTCATCAGGATGGGCCTGAGGCGGAGTTGGCTCGCCTCCACCGCCGCCTCGATCGGGGTCTTGCCCTCGTCCTCACCTTGGCGTGCGAACTCGACGATCAGGATCGCGTTCTTGGCCGCAAGGCCGATCAGAACGATCAACCCGATCTGCGTCAGCACGTTGTTGTCGAGACCGCGGATGGACACGCCGACCAGCGCCGAGAGCACGCCAAGCGGCACGATCAGGATAATCGCCAGCGGCAGCACCCAGCTTTCGTACTGGGCCGCCAGCGCCAGGAACACGAAGACCACCGACAGTGCGAAGATGAACACCGCGGTGTTGCCCGTCTGGCGTTCCTGGAAAGCGAGTTCCGTCCACTCAAAGGTCGTGCCCTGCGGCAGGATCTGGGCGGCGAGCGCCTCCATCTTGTCGAGGGCTGTGCCGGTCGAGACGCCCGGCGCAGGGTTGCCCTGCACCGGAACCGATACGTACATGTTGTAACGCTGCACGAGCGTCGGACCGGCGGTGTCGCGGATCTCGACGAGCGTGCCCATCGGCACCAGCGCACCGGTCGCGGAGCGAACCTTCAGCGCCAGAATATCGTCGCGCTCGATACGGTACTGCTGATCGGCCTGCGCCCGCACCTGGTAGACACGACCGAAGGCGTTGAAGTCGTTGACGTAGGAGGTGCCGAGGTTGATCGACAGCGCCTCGAAGATGTTGGGGATCGGCACGTTGAGCGTGCGCGCCTTGTCGCGGTCGATCGCCAGGAAGTATTGCGGGCTGGAGGCTGAGAAGGTGGTGAAGACCCCGGTCAGCCCTTCCGTCTGGTTGGCCGTACCCATCATCTGATAGGCAAGCCCCAGCGCGCGCCGCATGTCGGCGCCCTGCCGATCCATGATCTGCATCTTGAAGCCGCCGGAGTTGCCGATGCCGCGCACCGACGGTGGCGGTACGGCAATGATAAAGGCTTCCTGGATGCTCTGCAGGCTGCCATAGAGCTGGCCGATGATCTGGTTGGCACTCTGGCCGTGCTTCAACCGTTCTTCGAAACTCTCGAAGGGGGCGAAGACCACGCCCGAATTGGACGCGTTGGTGAACGTCGCACCGTTGAAGCCGGCAAAGGCGACGGCACTCTTCACTCCAGGGACGTCCTGGATGATCTTCGACGCCCGCTTGACCACCGCATCGGTGCGGTCGAGCGAGGCACCGTCTGGAAGCTGGATGACGACGATTGCGTAACCCTGGTCCATGGTCGGCACGAAGCCGCTCGGCACGATCTGTGCCATGTACCATGTGGCCCCGAGCAGGCCCACAAAGACGAGGAGCGCCGCGGCCACTGCCGTCTTCGTCGACACCAGTTTGCGCACGATCCAGGCATAGCCTTCGGCCATGCGGTCGAAACCGTTGTTGAAGCCGTTGGCCAGTGCCCGGCCGAAGCGCGTCAGCGGGTTGCGGCTCTCGTGATGGCCGTTTTCGTGCGGCTTCAAGAGGATCGCCGCCAGTGCCGGCGACAGCGTCAGCGAATTGAAGGCAGAGATCACTGTCGCCACCGAGATCGTCACGGCGAACTGCAGATAGAACTGGCCGGCGATGCCGGGGATGAAGGCCGTGGGCACGAAGACGGCGGTCAACACCAGCGAGATCGCGATAACAGCGGCACCCACTTCGTCCATGGTCACATGCGAGGCTTCGCGCGGGGTCATGCCGCGCGCGAGGTTTCGCTCGACGTTCTCGACGACCACGATCGCATCGTCGACGACGATACCGATCGCCAGCACCAGGCCGAACAGCGTCAGCATGTTCAGCGAGAAGCCGAAGGCGTAGAGGAAGGCGAAGGTGCCGACCAGCGACACGGGGATGGCGACGATCGGGATGATCGCCGTGCGCCAGGACTGCAGGAAGACGAGAACGACGATGGCGACGAGCAACGCCGCTTCGCCGATCGTCTTGTAGACCTCGTTGATCGATTCCGAAATGAACTCGGTCGGATTGTAGACGATCCGGTATTCGAGCCCTTCCGGGAAATCACGCGCGACGTCGGTCATCACCTTCTGGATCTGCTCGGCAGCGTCGAGCGCATTGGTGCCCGGCCGCGAGAAGATGCCGAGCGCCACCGCCGGGCTGCCGTCGAGATAGCTGTTGTTGACGTATTCGCGGGCACCGAGCTCGACGCGGGCGACATCCTGCAACTGCACGAGGCGACCGGTTTCCGTCGCCTTGACGATGACGTAGCGAAACTGCCGCGCATCGCTGAAGCGACCGTCGGTGGTGACGGTGTACTGGAAGGCGCTGTCGCCCGGCGCCGGCGGACCGCCGATCGAACCGCCGGAGACCTGCACGTTCTGCTCGCGCAACGCTTGCACCACGTCACCGGCCGTCATGCCATAGGCGGACAGTTTTTCCGGATCGAGCCAGACACGCAGCGCATATTCGCGCTCGCCGAACAGGATGACGTCGCCGACGCCGTCGAGCCGCACCAACAGATCGCGGATGCGCGTGCGGGCATAGTTCGAGACGTAGAGCTGGTCATAACGTTCGGTCGGCGAGAGCAGATGCACGACCATCATCAGGTCGGGCGAGCTCTTGGCCGTGGTGATGCCGATGCGTCGGACCTCTTCCGGCAGGCGCGGTTCGGCGATCGACACGCGGTTCTGCACCAGCACCTGTGCCTGGTCGAGATCGGTGCCGAGCTTGAAGGTAATCGTCAGCGCCATCGAGCCGTCAGCGGTTGAATAGGAGGACATGTAGAGCATGTTCTCGACGCCGTTGATTTCCTGTTCGAGCGGCGTCGCCACGGTGTTGGCGACCGTATTGGCGTCGGCGCCGGGATAGGCCGCCCGCACGACAATGGTCGGCGGCGCGATTTCCGGGTACTGCGCCACCGGAAGCTGGAAATAGGCAATGCTGCCGACGATCAAAAGGACGATCGAAAGCACCGACGCGAAGATCGGTCGATCGACGAAGAAGTGAGCGAACCTCATTGCGTCGTCCCCGCCGCTTGCGCCTCAGGGGGAAGCTGAATCATCTCGGGCTTTACCTTGCTGCCGGGGCGCGCCCGCATCAGGCCGTTGACGACAATGGTCTCGTCGCCCGTCATGCCGCTGCGGATGACCCGATAGCCATGCAGTTTCGGTCCGAGCCGCACGGGCTTGGTCACCACCGATCCATCGGCTGTCACCTCATAGACGATCCGCTCGTTCTGGTCGGCGCCGATCGCCTCATCCGGAATGAGCACGGCCTTGTAGGTGTTCGAGCCTTCGATCTGCACACGGCCGAAGAGACCAGGCTGCAGCACCAGCTTCGGGTTGTCGAGACGGGCGCGCACGCGCATGGTGCCGCTCTGCGGGTCCACACGGTTTTCGGCGAAGTCGAGCTTGCCCTTGAACGGTTCCTCCTGCGAGTCGGCGATTGTGACGAGTACCTCGAGCGCACCGCCGCCTTCCTGCAACGCACTGCCGCGTTCGCGCGCGACCCGCGCATAGGACAAGAGCCGCCGTTCGTCGACGTCGAAGTAGAAGTCGATCGGATCGAGCGAGACGATCGTCGTCAGGACGGTCTGGTCCGCCTGCACCAGGTTGCCCGTCGACAGCAAGCGCCGGTCGACGCGGCCGCTGAGCGGCGCGGTTATGGTCGTGTAGTCGAGGTCGAGCTTGGCGCGCTCGACCGCCGCTTCCGAACCGCGCACCAGCGCCTGCGCCGAAAGCAGCGCACGACGATGATCGTCAAGCGTCGAAACCGACAGCGTGCCGGTGCCCGTCAGCGATTGCGTGCGCTTGAACTGGGACTCGGCGAATTCCAGCGTTGAGCGCGCCGATTCCAGGGTCGACTCGGCCTGGGAGAGGGCCGTGCGGTAGGGACGCTGGTCGATGACGAAAAGCTTGTCGCCCTTCTTCACCAGGGCGCCGTCAGTGAAATTGACCTCGTCGAGATAGCCGCCGATGCGGGCGCGAACCTGCACCTCGTCGACCGGCTCGAAGCGGCCGATGAACTCGTCGCTGTCGATCACGTCACGCACGACCGGCTTGGCGACGGTCACGACAGGCAATTGCGCGTCCTGTGCTTGGGCACCGACAGAGGAAAGAAGGGAAAGAGAAGCGCCGACGATCATCGGCAAATGCCACTTAGACAACATGCACGCCCTCCGAATGCACTTTGGATGGCGGTGAGCAGCCGGACCGACCAACCACCGCAATCGCTTTGAATACTTCAGAACAGGACATGAGCGGAAAATCGCCGCATCACTCTCCCGCTCCGCACAAATACTCGGATCGGCAGCGACCCAAGAGGCAAAGTCACACAAGCAATTAAATGATACAGCGGTCCCCGCTCTGGGCCGGCGAACGCTGTTGGATCGAGATCGCCGGGCAGAGAGCGCCTGCTCCCGATTGTCCGGTGTCGGCAGCACAAGCCCGCAATTCAGGACTGCGGACGGTATTCATCACTGGAAAACACTCGAATACATCACGCCCCGGCCCGGCGTGATTTCGCGATAACCTGCCATCATTTGATGGGGTTGTCACCTTGAAAAAAATCAATTCCCGGAAGGCGATACGTGGCAGCGCGCGCTTCAACCGGAAGCGCGTTCGACAAGCAGGCGGTGCTGCTGGCTTCGTTTTTTTAGGACCAGAAATCCGGGATCGTCTCGGCCAGCCGCGGGCCGAGGCGCAGCGGCGCGATCTTTTCGGCAAGCCCGGTGCGGTCGGAGATCTCGACGCCAAGCCCGCAGATGGTCGCGGGACCGGAGGCCGCCTCGAAACGCCCCTTCGGCATCTTCGAAATGAACCGGTTGAGCGGCTCTTCCTTGTCCATGCCGAGCGAGGAATCGTAGTCGCCGCACATGCCGGCGTCGCTCATATAGGCCGTACCGCCATTGAGGATCTGGTGGTCGGCGGTCGGCACGTGCGTATGGGTGCCGACGACGAGGCTGGCCCTTCCGTCGACGAAATGGCCGAAGCACTGCTTCTCGCTGGTGGCTTCCGCATGGAAATCGAAGACAATTGCATCCGCCTGCTCGCCGAGCGGGCAGGCGTCGAGGATGGCTTCCGCCGTCTTGAAGGGATCGTCGAGCTCCGGATGCATGAAGACGCGGCCCATGACGTTGGCGACCAGCACGCGGGCGCCGTTGCGGGCGAAAAATAGGTTGGAGCCGCGGCCAGGTGTGCCGGCCGGATAGTTGGCAGGGCGCAGGAACTGATCGTGCCGTTCGCAAAAGACGACCGCTTCCTTCTGGTCCCAGACGTGATTGCCGGTCGTCACCACGTCGGCGCCGGCGTTGATCGTCTCGAGAAAGATGTCTTCGGTGATGCCGAAACCGCCGGCCGCATTCTCGCCGTTGACGACGACGAAATCGAGCTTGAGGTCACCAACCAGTCCTGGAAGCCGCTCCCAGACCGCCGTACGGCCCGTCTTGCCCACCATATCTCCCAGAAACAGAAGCCTCATGCTCGCTCAAATCCCACCAGGGCAGCCCGGCGGAAGCGCGTCAGCGGTTGTTGCGTCCGGAACTGCGTAAAACAAAGAGATAGAGCGTCTACACGATCCCGACCGCGCAGGAAACGCCTTAGATGAAATCAGCGAAAACCGCGCAACGACCTGCCGCCCCGACCTCTGCGGTCTCAAGGCTTTAGCCCACTCCACGGTCTTGGCGAAATGAACTCAGAAATGCCGAAACCCGCTCTCGGTGAGCACGGCGTCGAGCGCGACATCGTGCGGTTCGGCCGGCACGGATGTCACTTCCTGGCAGTCGAAGGCGATGCCGATCAGCTTTGGCAGGTGGCCCTTGTTGCGCAGCCGGTCGATGGCGCGGTCGTAATAGCCGGCGCCATAGCCGATCCGGTGGCCGGTCGAATCGAACGCGGAAAGCGGTACGAGCATGATATCCGGATCGAGTTCAGGTGCGTCCGGTCCCGGACCTGTCGTGCCGAATCCGGTGGCGATGACGTCAATGCCATCGAGCAATTCGCGGAAGATGATCGTCTGCTTGTCCATGATCACGGGAAGGCAGAGCCTGGCACCACGCTGCTTCAGCCGCGCCATCAGCGGCCGGATGTCGACCTCGGAGCGGATCGGCCAGAAGCCGGAGACGATGTGTCCGGGATCGAGCGCGATGACGTCGCCAGCGTGATCGGCCATGGTCAGGCTCGCTTCGATCCGCATCTCCGCCGACATTGCATCGCGCAATGCCAGCCTCTCCTTGCGCAGTGCTGCCTTCAAATCCCTCGGTGACATCGCGTCCTCTCCTGCCAACCCGCCGCCCGCCATCGTCGCCGGAGAAAATCACTTCCCGAAATGGCACAAGTTCCCCATCTCTCGCCGATTCCCGGGCCGGCCACCAGCCTGTTTACGCAATGGCATCTTTCGCCCACCCACCGGCATCGCCGCATTTGCAGCAGTTTGCGACAATCATGCCACCTCCTTCCCGGTTCGGCACAGCATTAGCTTTCCATTCATCATGGGCAAGGGTTCCGCTTTCGCGAAACATGAGCCGCGTGCAAATAAGGACACGATTTCAAATAATTAGCAGGAACTAATGCCCGTGTTCGATGTATGGACGCGCTCCTGCAGGCAGCAGTGGAAAAGCCGACGTCCATGAAGGACCAGATGAACGAACTCGACCCGTTGGAACTGCGTTGCCTGACGCTCGCCGCACGCGGCCGCACGCGCCAGGACATGGTGCGCGAGACCGACATTCCGCTCGATCGGATCGATCGGGCACTAACGGATGCCATGCGTAAGTTGCAGGCGGGCAATCTCGCCGAAGCGGTGTTTCGCGCCGCCAGGCTGGACCTCATCTCCTAGAGCATCCCGCTCTCAAGTGGAATCACTGGAGGCGGAAAGATGCTCTAGAATCAAAGTGCTAAAGCGTCTTTGTGCGTTCACCTGAACGCACGGCGCTCTAATCCCGTATCTGCCGGTAAGATCGCTCACAACAGCCAGTGCGACCGGTAGGCGATCGCCAGCTTTTCCCGCTGCATCATGTCGGCTGCCTCATGATAGATCCCCGCATCGCGCAGGAGCGCCGGCTTGCCTGATGGCACGTCCACCGGCACCTCGGGAAACAGGACGTCGCAAGACCATTGCATCGCTCGACGCCGGAGCGCGATGGAGGCTTCGGAAAACGCGAAGAGGGCAAGCACGCTCATGGAGAATGACCCTGCGCAAGATGATCGAACCAGCCAATCTTCGTCCTCGCGTTGACATCTGACAAACGAATTGCGAGCATGGCTGCTATCAGAATTTCTGATGGATACAACCATGTCCCTCCCCCTCGACAGCGAATTGCTCAGAACCTTTCTTGCGGTCGTCGACACCGGCAATGTCACACGCGCCGCCAATATTGTCGGGCGCACGCAATCCGCCGTCAGCATGCAGATCAAGAAGCTCGAGGACATGCTCGGCGACGCGCTGTTCGAGCGCCACTCGCGTGGCGTCGTGCTGACGCCGCAGGGATTGCGGCTGCTCGACAATGCCAGACGCATCGTCACGCTGCTCGACGACACGGCCACCGCGATGCGCCAGCCCGCTCTCGACGGCGCGGTCCGGATCGGCATACCCGAGGAATACATCAACTCTACCCTGCCGAAAGCGCTCGGAACCTTCGCCGCCATCCACCCCGGCGTCGAAGTGACCGTTCAGCAGGGCGCTTCGATGACCAACATCGCGGCACTGGAAGCCGGCGAGCTCGACCTCGCTGTCGTCTTTGAACCCGGCGGGCGAACGAAGAACGAAGTGCTGATGATGGACCCGACCGTCTGGGTGACCTCGGAGCAGCACCGCACCGACGAGCGGCGACCGCTGCCGATCGCCACCTATACCTATCTGGAAGGCGGCTGGTGCGACGACCTCGCCCAGCGCAATCTCAGGAAATGTCGCCTGGAAAGCCGCGTGGCCTATGTCAGCCGCACCAGCGGCGGCTTGATGGCTGCCGTGGTGTCGGGCCTTGCCATTGCGCCGCTCGCCCGCAGCAGCATTCCGGCCGGGTGCCGCGAACTGACGGCCGATGACGGCTATGAAGTGATCGACCACTCGAACGTCGTGTTGCGGGTATCGAAAGCGGGGAACGGCAAGGACCGGATCGTCGAGGCCATGGCCGACGCCATTCGCCGGGCCTTTGCCGGAGATTGAACGGCTGCCTGAAGGGGGCGAGAAGGTGCGATCCACACAACCGATGGATAGTTTACGATCCCGGGTACCTACAAAGTAGGTGGGCGCCATGTGTCCAGACCCACGAGCCCGGACAGGGACGGCTCCCTTGAGATCGAGTATGGCCCCGGGGATTGTGGTTCCTGTCGGGAAGCGCAGACCGCAGTCGATATATAAAGTGTCTCGGTGCTTCGCGCCAGAGGCTCGCCACCGAAACCTTTAGCTTGCCGGTGTCGTGGTGCGGCCGTTCAGCTTGGCGGCAATGCTGTGGATCTGGGCGGTGACTTCGCTGAGCGCAGAGGCCAGCGCCTCCTCGCTCTTCATCTGGTCGGAAAGTGCGGCATCGCGACCATCAGTCAGATTGCCGACCTCGGCCTCGAGGCTCTTCAGCCGGCGGTTGACCTCGCTGAGCTCGTCCATGACCATGATGCCGGCCATGACGGTGAGGCGCAGATCGCCGATCTCGCCAAACTGGCTCTTGAGATGTCCGACATACTGATCGAATTTCGTGGCAAGCTCGGTCAGGTGACCTTCCTGCCCTTCCTCGCAGGCCATCCGGTAGGCCTTGCCGTCGATCGATACTGTGACCTGCGCCATGTCGCTTTATCCTAGCGGTCGAGCACCGCCCGAATGGTTTCCATCGCCGTCACGAGGCGGCGGGAAACCTCGCGGTTAACCTCCTCGAGCCGGTTCGCCCGGAACTGCGACTGGTCGAGTTCCTGTGCCAGTCGCGACCGGTCGGTGTTGACACGCCGAACCTCGCCTTCGAACTCGCCGAAATCCCGTTCCCTGTCAAACCGACCGTCGATCGCATTCTCCAGGGATTGCACTGCGTTCCGCAGTTCATCGATCGCCGCTTTGACAGTCTTTGCCGGCATGTGTTCCGAATACCTCGCCCGTGAGGCCGAATCGCCCGAATCCCGTCCGCCGCTTCGGCTCGATCTTTTTTAAACCTATTACGTAAGTCTCAACAATGCCAAGCTCCGCAAACAACTACGGAAGCTGTGGATGGATTGCGTAGCCGGCTTTCTTCAACGGCAGTGCGAAAGCTCTGTTGCATTGCGAGACAAGGACCGGAACGACCTGCCGTCAAATGGCCGCGGAAGGCCCGTATTTATTGACTCGCACGGCGCACCTGCTATGTGTCAGCCGCTTCTTGCGCGGTCTTTGGAGGATAGAGACCGTTCCCTGACCACCGAACGCAAAACGGAACAGTCATGATCTCTCGCGAAAAACACGACCGGATGGCAAATGCGATCCGTTTCCTTTCCATGGATGCCGTCGAGAAGGCAAATTCCGGCCACCCAGGCCTGCCCATGGGTGCAGCCGACATAGCGACAGTCCTCTTCACGCGCTATCTGAGCTTTGACCCCAAGAACCCCTCCTGGCCGAACCGCGACCGCTTCGTGCTGTCGGCCGGCCATGGCTCGATGCTGCTCTATTCGCTGCTCTATTTGACCGGCTACGAAGACATTACCATCGACGAGATCAAGAATTTCCGCCAGCTTGGCGCCCGCACCGCCGGCCACCCGGAATACGGCCACGCCGCCGGCATCGAGACGACCACCGGTCCGCTCGGCCAGGGCCTTGCCAATTCCGTCGGCATGGCGATCGCCGAGCGCAAGCTGCGCGACGAATTCGGTTCCGACCTGATGGAGCACTATACCTATGTGCTCGCCGGTGACGGCTGCCTGATGGAAGGCATCAGCCAGGAAGCGATTTCGCTCGCCGGCCACCTGAAGCTCAACAAGCTGATCGTCTTCTGGGACGACAACAACATCTCGATCGACGGCCCGATCTCGATCGCCGACTCGACCGACCAGCACGCCCGCTTCCGCGCCTGCCACTGGAACACCATCGCCGTCGATGGCCACGATCCGGAAGCGATCGCCGCCGCGATCGATGAGGCCCAGAAGTCCGACAAGCCGACGATGATCGCCTGCAAGACGACGATCGGCTTCGGCGCACCGAACAAGGCCGGCACCCACAAGGTCCACGGCTCGCCGCTCGGCGCCGAGGAAATCGCCGCCACCCGCAAGGCGCTCGGCTGGGAAGCCGAAGCCTTCGTCGTTCCCTCCGACGTGCTCGACGCCTGGCGTCTGGCCGGCCTGCGCTCGACCAAGACGCGCAAGGAATGGGAAGAGCGCCTCGAAAAGAGCGATGCTGAGAAGAAGGCCCAGTTCGTTCGCCGCTTCTCCGGCGAGCTCGAAGGCCGTCTGTCCTCCGCCATCGACGACTACAAGAAGAAGCTTGCTGAAACCAAGCCTTCGCCGGCAACCCGCAAGGCTTCCGAAGACGCGCTCGAAGTCATCAACGGCGTTCTCGCCGAAACCATTGGCGGCTCGGCCGACCTGACCGGCTCGAACAACACCAAGACGAGCCAGACCAAGTCGATCACGCCTGACGATTTCTCCGGCCGCTACATCCACTGGGGTGTGCGCGAGCACGGCATGGCCGCTGCCATGAACGGCATGGCGCTGCATGGCGGCGTCATCCCCTATTCCGGCGGCTTCCTGATCTTCTCGGACTATTGCCGCCCGTCGATCCGGCTCGCCGCGCTGATGGGCATCCGCGTCATCCACGTGCTGACGCACGATTCCATCGGCCTCGGCGAAGACGGCCCGACCCACCAGCCGGTCGAGCACATGGCAGCACTTCGCGCCATTCCGAACCTCCTGATGTTCCGCCCGGCCGACGCCACGGAAACGGCCGAATGCTGGCAGCTGGCGCTCGAAAGCCACAACCGCCCGTCCGGCATTGCGCTCACCCGCCAGAACCTGATGGCCGTTCGCACCGAGTATGAGGAAGAAAACCTCTGCGCTCGCGGCGCCTATGACCTGATCTCGGCCGCCGACGCCAAGGTGACGATCTTCGCCACCGGCTCGGAAATCGAAATCGCCGTCAAGGCCTGCCAGGCACTGACCGCCAAGGGCATCTCGACGCGCGTCGTCTCCGTTCCCTGCTTCGAGCTCTTTGCCGAACAGAGCGAAGACTACCAGCAGGCGATCATCGGCAACTCGCCGGTCAAGATCGCCGTCGAAGCCGGCATCCGCCAGGGCTGGGACCACTTCATCGGCAGCGACGGCGCCTTCATCGGCATGTCGTCCTTCGGTGCCTCCGGTCCCTACAAGGACCTTTACAAGCACTTCGGCATCACGCCCGAGGCGGTGGTCGCCGCTGCGGAAGCCAAGCTTTCCTGATCAAGTTGCGGGGNCCCGATTTTTTCGTACTACGTCATCCAGACAGGGAGAGACCCGATATGACAGTAAAAGTCGCAATCAACGGTTTTGGCCGCATCGGCCGCAACGTGCTCCGCGCGATCGTCGAATCCGGCCGCACCGACATCGAAGTCGTTGCCATCAACGATCTCGGCCCCGTTGAAACCAACGCCCACCTGCTGCGCTATGACTCCATCCACGGTCGTTTCCCGGCCGAGGTGAAGGTCGAAGGCGATACGATCACCGTCGGCGGCCGCAAGCCGATCAAGGTCACGGCGATCAAGGATCCGGCAACGCTTCCGCACAAGGAACTCGGCGTCGACATCGCGATGGAGTGCACCGGCATCTTCACCGCCCGCGACAAGGCTGCAGCGCACCTGACCGCCGGCGCCAAGCGCGTCATCGTTTCGGCTCCGGCCGACGGCGCTGACCTGACGGTCGTCTACGGCGTCAACCATGACCAACTGACCAAGGACCACCTGGTCATCTCCAACGCATCCTGCACCACGAACTGCCTGGTTCCGGTCGTCAAGGTCCTGAACGATGCCATCGGCATCAACCACGGCTTCATGACCACGATCCACTCCTACACGAACGACCAGCCGTCGCTCGACCAGATGCACAAGGACCTCTACCGCGCCCGCGCTGCCGCTCTGTCGATGATCCCGACCTCGACCGGTGCTGCCAAGGCCGTTGGCCTGGTTCTGCCGGAACTGAAGGGCAAGCTCGACGGCACGTCGATCCGCGTTCCGACCCCGAACGTCTCGGTCGTCGACTTCAAGTTCGTCGCCAAGCGCAACACCTCGGTCGAGGAAATCACCAACGCCATCAAGGCTGCGTCGAACGGCGCGCTCAAGGGCGTTCTCGGCTACACGGAAGAGCCGCTCGTTTCGCGCGACTTCAACCATGACAGCCACTCCTCGATCTTCGCGATCGACCAGACCAAGGTCGTCGAAGGCAACTTCGTGCGTATCCTCACCTGGTACGACAACGAGTGGGGCTTCTCGAACCGCATGGCCGACACGGCGGTCGCCTTCGCCAAGCTCATCTAAGTCAGATGTTTCGCGCCCTTTCTCCAAAGACGGTCCGCTGGCGTCCGCTGGAAGGGGAAGGGCTCGAACACCTGACGCTGACGCAAACCGAAACAACCGACGGCGCGGTCATCCGCGCCGTCGGCGTTCTCATCGGCAACCGCGGCGGCACGCCCTATGGCGTGCGCTACCGGATCGATTGCGACGACACTTGGCACGTTCGCAAGCTCATGGTCGACACGACGGACGGCCGGAGCCTGCATCTGCGCTCGGACGTCCCAGGCCAATGGATGACGGCGCGAGGCGCTCCCCTCTCCGAGTTCGATGGTTGCATCGATATCGACCTCGCCGGTACACCCTTCACCAACACGCTGCCGATCCGCCGGCTCGACCTCGGTCGCCAGTCCGGCACTGTAAAGCTCAAGATGCTCTACGTGCCGTTCGACACGTTCGAGCCCGTCGTGGACGGCCAGCACTACACCTGCCTCGATGATTTCAGGCTCTACCGCTACGAGGCCGAGGATCGCAGCTTTGCCGCGGACCTGCCCGTGGACGAGGACGGCCTCGTCATCGACTATCCCACCCTTTTCCAAAGACTATCACCGGAGACTATCTGATGACTTTCAAGACCCTCGACGATCTGACCGCCATCGCCGGCAAGCGCGTGCTGGTGCGCGTCGATCTCAACGTGCCGGTCAAGGACGGCGTGGTGACGGACGCGACCCGCATCGAGCGTGTGGCGCCGACCATCCGCGAACTGTCCGAGAAGGGCGCCAAGGTCATCCTGCTCGCCCATTTCGGCCGCCCGAAGGGTGAACCGGTCGCCGACATGTCGCTGAAGACGATCGCGCCGGCCGTCGAAGATGTGCTCGATCAGCGTGTCCACTTCGGCGCCGACTGCATCGGCGACAAGGCGAAGAACGCCATTGCCGATATGAGCGACGGCGACGTGCTGCTGCTTGAAAATACCCGCTTCCACAAGGGCGAGGAAAAGAACGAGCCGGCCTTCGTCGAAGCGCTTGCCGCCAACGGCGACATCTACGTCAACGATGCCTTCTCCGCCGCCCACCGCGCCCATGCCTCGACCGAGGGCCTTGCCCATCACCTGCCCGCCTATGCCGGCCGCACCATGCAGGCCGAACTCGAAGCACTCGAACAGGGCCTCGGCCAGCCGAAACGGCCGGTCGTCGCGATCGTCGGCGGCGCCAAGGTCTCGACCAAGATCGACCTCCTCCAGAACCTCGTGACCAAGGTCGACGCGCTCGTCATCGGCGGCGGCATGGCCAACACCTTCATCGCCGCCAAGGGCATCAATGTCGGCAAGTCGCTCTGCGAGCATGACCTCGCCGACACCGCCAAGGCGATCATTGCTGCCGCCGACAAGGCCGGCTGCGCCATCGTTCTGCCGGACGACGGCGTCATCGCCCGCGAGTTCAAGGCCGGCGCCGACAACGAAGTGGTCGATATCAACGCCATTCCCGCCGATGCCATGGTTCTCGACGTCGGTCCGAAGTCGATCGCCGCCGTCAACGACTGGATTTCCAAGGCCGAAACGCTCGTCTGGAACGGTCCGCTCGGCGCCTTCGAGATCGCCCCCTTTGACAGGGCGACGGTTGCCGTTGCCAAGCACGCGGCCGCCCGCACCCGCCAGGGATCGCTGGTCTCGGTTGCCGGCGGTGGTGATACCGTCGCAGCACTGAACCATGCCGAAGTCGCCGACGATTTCAGCTATGTCTCGACCGCCGGCGGCGCATTCCTCGAGTGGATGGAAGGTAAGCCGCTCCCGGGCGTCGACATCCTCAAGCAGAAGTAACGCATCCAATCGGCGCGCGGACACAACCGCCGCGCGCCGGTCAACCAAGAAAAAATCTTGATTGTTCAATCGATTAAAAAATTTTAAATCGTTTTAGTCGCTTTTCTCGCCATTTTCCTGGACAATTTCGCCTGTTACGCCCTCGTTTGGAGCGTGGCGGCTGCCCTGTGCGCCGTCGGTCCGAAACTGTTTGTTTCAGTACCTGCCTGGTCCCTGGTGATCAGCGCTGTCTAGGGAGAAAAACATGAGCGAAAGACTGGAAGACATCGCAATTGCCATGGTCGCCAACGGCCGGGGGCTGCTCGCCGCCGACGAGTCTACGGCCACGATCAAGAAGCGTTTCGATACGATCGGCCTCGAATCCACCGAGACCTCCAGGCGCGATTACCGCGAAATGCTGCTGCGCGCCGACAAGGCGATGCGCAAGTACATCTCCGGTGTCATCCTCTATGAGGAAACCCTGTTTCAGCATGCCGTCGACGGCACGCCGCTGGTCGAAATCATCCGTGCCGCCGGCGCGATCCCCGGCATCAAGGTCGACGCCGGCGCCAAGCCGATGACCAATTTCCCGGCAGAGACGATCACCGAAGGCCTCGATGGCCTCGCGCAGCGGCTGGCGAAATATTACGAAGCCGGCGCGCGCTTTGCCAAATGGCGTGGCGTGATCGCCGTCTCCGATACCCTGCCGAGCCCGGGCGCCGTTCGTGCCAACGCTCATGCGCTCGCCCGTTATGCCGCCCTTTGCCAGGAAGCCGGCATCGTGCCGATCGTCGAGCCGGAGGTGCTGATGGATGGAGCGCCAGGCGACCATTCGATCGACCGCGCGGAGGAAGTGACGGAGTGGGCGCTGCGCACCACCTTCGAGGAACTGGCCGCCATGCGCGTCAGACTCGAAGGCATGATCCTGAAACCGAGCATGGTCATCGACGGCAAGAAGGCCCGCAAGGCTTCCGTCGCCGAGGTGGCCGAGCGCACGATAAGGGTGCTGAAACGCACGGTGCCTTCGGCCGTGCCTGGCATCGCTTTCCTTTCCGGCGGTCAGTCGACCGAAGAGGCGACGGCCCATCTTTCGGCGATGAACGCCACCCACGACCTGCCGTGGAAACTCACCTTTTCCTATGGCCGAGCCCTGCAGCAGGAGGCACTCAACGCCTGGCACGGCAAGGCCGACAACATCGGCGATGGCCAGCGTGCCTTCTCGCATCGCGCTGAGATGTGCAGCCTTGCGGCCAAGGGCACCTGGAAGAAGGATCTCGAGAAGGCCGCATAAGGCATGGTCGAGAGATGAGATCCGAGGGGCCGCAAGTCGGCCCCTCTTTGCTTCGGCTACATCCGCAGCAGGAATGCGTCGTCAACATCGCGGAGCGCCTGGACAGCAGGGCCAGCCAAGAGCTGGCTGCCCGTGCCGGATGGAACTTGTCACCGGAACAAGTTGGCGCCTTTGACGCGTGCGAACGCTGGCTTAAGTCTTGGCTTCACAGCCAACCGTAGAGAAAGCCGGTGCCATGACCTCCGCCGCCTCGCCACAATCCATCGCCTACGTCACTGTCGACGTCTTTACCGCTGAGCGTTTCGCCGGCAACCAACTCGCGGTCATCCCGGATGCCCGGGGCCTGAGCGACCAGCAGATGCAGGCGATCGCGACCGAGTTCGGCTACTCCGAAGTCACCTTCGTGCTGCCGCCGCGCGACCCCGCCAACACGGCGGAGGTCCGGATCTTCACGCCGACGATGGAAATTCCCTTTGCCGGTCACCCGAATGTCGGCACCGCCTTCGTGCTCGGCCGACAGAAGGAAATCTTCGGCCGTGTGCCCGGCGGCATCCTGCGCTTCGAGGAAAAGGCGGGGCTCGTCGAGGCAACATTGTCGCGGGAGAAGGGCGAGGTCATCGGTGCCCGCATCGTCGTTCCGCGCGGTCTGACGGCCGGCCCGGAAATCGACGCCGGGACGATCGCTGCCTGCGCATCGCTCACATCGGAAGCCATCAGCACGCGCATCCATACGCCTATCCGGCTTTCCGTCGGCCTGCCCTTCGCGGTCGCGGAAATCAGTGATATCGCGTCACTTTCGACGGCGCGGCCGAATGTTACGGCCTTCCATGCAGCGAATGCGCGCTACAAGCCCGAGGAAGACAGCTTCAGTCTGTTCCTTTATGCACGATCGCCGCAAACGCCGTGGCAGATCCGGGCGCGCATGTTCGCGCCACTCGACAATGTCAACGAAGACCCCGCCACCGGCAGCGCCTCGGCCGCCCTTTCGGCCTATCTCGTCTCGCTGCTGCCGAACCAGGATATCGATGTCGAAATCGCGATCGAGCAGGGCGTGGAGATGGGCCGGCGGAGCCTCATCGGGGCGCATGTCCGCAAGCAGGGCGGCATCGTTCGCCAAGTCAGCCTTTCCGGCAATTGCATCAGTGCGATGCGCGGTCTGATCGACCTGTAGCGCTTTCCCGCGGCGACCGTTAGAGCATTTCACTGTTTCAATGAAACAGTGAAATGCTCTAACTGTTTGAAATTGCGCAATTCCGGACGGAAAACCGTTTCACACTTTTCCTCGAATTGCTCTAGGCGGCCTCGCCGGGCTCCGGCAACAGCTTCAGAATATCGGCGAACATATCCTGCCATTCGGCGTCGTCCATCTCGGCGAAACCGAAACCGCGCAACAGGAAGACGCCCTCGGTGGCGAGGAAGGCAAGCCGCGCCCGGCGCCCAGCCTCCGTCGACAGGTCGATGCCATCGAGACGCGCGCGGTACCAGGCGCGGTTCTTCGCCATATGCTCTTCCCGCTGCAAAAGGGCTGCCATCATGCCGGATGTGCGGGCATTGTCGGCCGTGTTCATTCGCGCAGTCACCGACGCGTGGGCGCGCATCGCCTTTACCGGATCGGGATCGTCGCCGCCCTCGGCCGCAACCGCGGTGTCGAACTCGTTGAACCAACGCTCCATCATCGCGTCGATCAGACCGTCCTTGTTGCCAAAGCAATATTGCACGCCGCCCTTGGTGATGCCGGACGCCTTGGCGACGGCATCGATCGTCAGGCCGGCGGCGCCGACGGAATTCACGATCGCCTCCGCCGCATCCAGAACCTTGTCACGATCGATTGTTCGACGTCGTCCCATCTTGACTTCCTATTTCAAATCCATACGTACGTATTTAAATAATGACCCCGACGTTAACAAGACTTAGCCCCCAATTCCCTGTGGGTGGCCATTGAGGTGTACTATGCATCCGCAAAATCGCTGGCTCATTCTGGCCATCGTATCGAGCGCACTCCTTTTGATCGTCGTCGATATGACGGTGCTCTATACTGCCCTTCCCCGTCTGACCCATGACCTCGGCGCCAGCGCCTCCGAGAAGCTCTGGATCGTCAACGCCTACGCCCTCGTCGTCGCCGGCCTTCTGCCCGGCCTCGGCACGCTCGGCGATCGGCTCGGGCACAAGAAGCCCTTCATCGTCGGTCTCGCGGTCTTCGGCGTCGCTTCGCTGATTGCCGCCTACGCCCCCACCCCTGCGATCCTGATCGGCGGGCGTGTACTGCTTGCAGTCGGCGCCGCACTGATGATGCCGGCAACGCTGTCGATCATCCGCCTTACCTTCACCGACGAGCGCGAGCGGGCGCTGGCGATCGGCGTCTGGGCCGCGATCGCCTCCGGTGGTGCCGCCATCGGACCGGTGCTTGGCGGCTTCCTGCTCGAGTATTTCTGGTGGGGCTCGGTCTTCCTCATCAACGTGCCGATCGTCGCCATTGCCCTCATCCTCGCCCTCGTCGTGCTGCCGAACAATCCGGGCAATCCGAAACATCCGTGGGATGCACTCGGATCGTTCCAGATCATGGTCGGCCTCGTCGGTCTCGCCTATGCCGTCAAGGAAACGAGCAAGCGCGAACCGTCGCTGGAAGCTGGCCTCGCCGCTGCCGTGATCGGCGCCATTGCGCTCATTCTTTTCGTGCGCCGCCAGCGCCGGAGCCCGCATCCGCTGATCGATTTCAGCCTCTTCCGCAATGCGGCGTTTTCCTCCGGCGTCGCTGCCGCGCTGGTCGCATCCGCCTCCATCGTCGGCATCGAGCTGGTCCTGAGCCAGCAGTTGCAGCTCGTGGATGGTCTTTCGCCGCTTCAGGCCGGCCTCTTCATACTGCCAATCCCACTCGCGGCCTTCGTCGCCGGTCCGCTGACCGGCACCCTGCTGCCGCGTCTCGGCGCGGAAGTGGTGCTGCGCTCCGGCCTCATTCTCGCGGCCCTCGGTCTCGGCGGATACCTGCTGGCCCATGAGGCCGGCGCGCTGACCCAGATCGTCACCCTCGTCGTCCTCGGCCTCGGCATCGGCGCCTCGATGACCGCCGCCTCCAGCGCCATCATGTTCAACGCCCCGCCGGAGCGGGCAGGCATGGCGGCATCGATCGAGGAGGTCTCGTTCGAGCTCGGCGGCGCGATCGGCATTGCCGTTCTCGGCACCGTCATGTCGGTCGTCTACACCGCCTTCCTCGTGCTGCCGGAGGGTGCAGCCATTTCGCCGATGGCCCGCGACAGCCTCGACGAAGCCTTGCTTCTTGCCGAGAAACTGCCGGCGGATGTGGCTGGCGAACTGGTAACCCGCGCTAGGCTCGCGTTCGAGCAGGCCTTTACCGCAGTCGTGATCGTGGCGACGGCCATGCTCTTTGTCACCGGCGCGGCCATCTGGTGGTTGACGGGTGGCCGCAATACTGCGCCGGCGCAATCCCGTCAGGCAAGTCACCACTGAAAGCAACCGCCGGCACCCTCCGGCGGTTAGCGCAACCCCGCCTCGCATTTCGCGATCGCCTCGACCATCGCCTGGAAGCGGACATGGTGGCGAACCGCGTTAAGGTCGGAATCCTGCTTGAACCAGAGCAGCTGGTAGCACGAACTCTGTGGCAGCAAGGTTTCGAGCAGGTCGAGCGCCGCGTCGGTATCGCCGAGGATGGAATAGACGCAGGCTGTATTGTATCGCGCGACCACGTCGTCGGGATCGATTGCCAGCGCGCGCGCCGCCCATTCCCGGGCGCGCTGGGCTTCGCCCATATGAGCGAGGGCCAACGCGCCGCGATGCGCGGGGCCGGAGTTTTCCGGATTGAGCTCCAGCGCCCGCTCCGCCCGAGATATCCCGATCCTTGCCCATTGCGCACGTTCGACGTCACGGCCGAGCGATTTATAGGCGCTCATGAGATGAATCGGCGAAAGATAGTCGTCCGGCCGAATGTCAGCAGCGCGCTTGAAGAACTGGATCGCCGTTTCGAAGGCACCCTGCATAAACAGGAAACGGGCGTAATGGAAATTCGCCTCATAGAGGCCGGCATCGAGCGTCAACGCCCGCTCGAATTCGGCGACCGCCTCATCGTCCTGGCCGTCCTGGTGCAGCACCAGGCCGCGTGAGGCATGAGCCTCCGCAAGGTTCGGATCGATCTCCAGCGCTTTCGCGGTTGTGGAAAGAATGCTTTGCAGCGGGAACTCGTCCTCGTGCCAGTCGCGCAGCGCCGACTCGCAATCGGCGATGCCGGCATAGGCGCGGGCAAAGTTTGGGTCGAGTTCCACCGCCTTCAGGAACATGCGCCGGGCCAAGAGCAGATAGGACCGGGTCCAGGCATGCGAAAACTGCCGGCCGCGCAGGTAGTAGGTATAAGCTTCGACGCTCGTGGTCGGGTCGTTCTCGATCGCTTGTCTCTCCGCCGGCAAAAGCTTGATCTTGAGCTGATCGACGATAGCGTGGGTGATCTCGTCCTGAATGGCGAAGATATCGGTCAGGTCGCGGTCGTAGCGGTCGGCCCAGAGATGTGTACCGGTCAAGGCATCAATGAGCTGGCCGGTGATGCGCACCCGCGAACCCGCCTTGCGCACGCTGCCCTCGAGGATGTAGCGGACGCCCAGTTCCTGGGCCACCTGCTTCACCTTCACCGACCGCCCCTTGTAGGTGAATACCGTGTTGCGGGCGACGACATGCAGCTTCGAGATCTTCGAGAGATCGGTGATGATGTCTTCAGTGATGCCGTCGGAGAAGTATTCCTGCTCGGGATCATGGCTCATGTTGGTGAACGGAAGCACGCCGACCGAGAGCCCGTAGCCGTCATCAAGCACGATGGGGCCGACCCCGCTTGGCGCCGCCGCAACTTTCGTCGGCGCACCGAGCGCCACCGAATAGACATGCACGCACGCGGCAATGTTCTTCAGCGTGTGCTCACCCTTGTCGATGAAGCCGATATCAAGGCGGGTGCCGACGTGATCGCGCACCGTGGCGGAAACGGCAACGCCGGATGGCTCCGCCAGCCCTTCGAGACGGGCGGCGACATTGACGCCGTCGCCGAAGATATCTCCGTCCTCGACGATGATATCGCCGAGATGCACGCCGATGCGCAGCTCGATGCGCTTTAGCTGCGGCACGCTTTCATTGCGGATCAGCATGCCGCGCTGAATATCGACGGCGCAGGCGACCGCATTCACCACGCTCGCAAATTCGACGAGAATGCCGTCGCCGGTCAGTTTGACGATGCGGCCCTTGTGGCGGTGGATTTTGGGATCGACGAGTTCATTCTTGTGTCGCTTCATCGCGGCGAGTGTGCCGGTCTCGTCAGCGCCGATCAGGCGGCTGTATCCCACGACATCGGCGGCGAGAATGGCAGCGAGACGGCGTTCCAAGAAACCCTCGAATTCACTTCCGGAGTGAAAGAGGTAATCTAGCGCGTTATTCCCCATCTGTCCTGCGCCCTTTTGTAGTTGTAGCGAATATACGTACAACCCAATAGCATCGCGCAATCGGCTCCGGAGTTTCCAAAGAAACGGGTACTTAGAGGCAAGATGGCCCGGTTAAGGCCGGATCAGCACGGTCACCATCATCATGACGATGGCGAAGACCGCGATCTTCCAGAAGTCGCGGCGGCGGCGCAGACCAGGGATGCCGAGCGGCCACAGAAGCTGGATCACCATTGCCAGGAGCAGGATTAGGGCGAGCGCCTTCTGCATATTGCCCTCGTCTTCCGGGAGGCTGCCTCAACCGGCAAAGCGTTCGCAACGCCGGCACTCTTCGTCGCACGGAGCACCGCTTCCCCCAAAGGCTAGCGATACGCTGCGCTTGGCAAAAAGGGCTAGTGTTTTCGCGGACGATTTGCAATGACCGGCAACCGCTTGTTTCCTTCAATCGTCTCCGGTCGAAGGAAACAGGCGGCAAATCAAGGCACTGTAATCAAAGCGCTGTAGAGAGAAACCGGCTGGCAATTCACCAGGCACCGCCCTAACTTGCTGACGGCAGAACGAATTTCGGATGGATGATGAGAAAGAACCTGCTCCCGGTCGCTGCCCTCCTGCTCGGCACCTTGTTTCTCTTTCTGGGCAATGGTCTTCAGGGACTGCTTCTTCCCGTTCGCGGTACTGCTGAGGGATACCCGACCACCATCCTCGGTCTGATCGGTACGTCCTGGGCGGCCGGCTTCGTCCTCGGGTGCTTCTTCGCCCCGAATGTCGTCAAGCGCATCGGCCATGTGCGCGCCTTCAGCGTCTTTGCTTCTCTCATCGCCATCGTCGCGCTGTTGACCGGCATCATGATCGATCCGACCTGGTGGCTGATCCTGCGCGCGCTCACCGGCTTTGCCACCGCCGGCACGTCGATGATCATCGAAAGCTGGCTGAACGAGCGCGCCACCAATGAGAGCCGCGGCGTCATCTTCTCGCTCTATATCGCCATCACGCTTTTCGGCGTCGTCGGCGGCCAGATGATGATCCCCTTTGGCGACACCTCGACCAGCATCTTCTTCATGATCTGCGGCATCCTCTATTGTGTCGCCATGCTGCCGACCTTGATGTCCAAGGCCGCCTCGCCGCAACCGCTGAAGAAGGTCAGCCTCGACCTGCGCGGCCTCTACCGGAACTCGCCGGTTTCGTTCCTCGGCATCCTGCTCGTCGGCATCGCCAATGGCGCCTTCGGCACGCTTGGCGCCGTCTTCGGGCGACAGGCCGGCCTTTCCGACAGTACCGTCGCGGCCATGATGAGCGTGGCGATCTTCGCGGGCGCGGTGATGCAGCTTCCGGCAGGCCGCCTCTCCGACCGCATCGACCGTCGCTATGTCCTGGCCGCCCTTGCCGGTGTCGGCGCCGTCGCCGGCCTGCTCATCTTCCTGATCGAGCCGAGCCAGGTCTGGATCGTGCTGACGCTGATCGCAATCTATGGCGCCGCCGCCAACGCGCTCTATCCGATCGCCGTTTCCCACGCCAACGACTTCGCAACCGCCGAAGACTTCGTGAAGGTCTCCGGTGGCCTGCTGCTGCTCTATGGCATCGGCACGATCATCGGCCCGACGATCGGCGGTCCGGTCATGACGGCAACCGGTCCGTACGGTTTGTTCATGATTACCGCCTGCGCCCACATTTTGATCACAGCCTATGCCATCATCCGCAGCCGGATGCGCGCGCCCGTGCCGGTCGCCGACCGCGACGCCTTCTCGCCGGTCAATGCCGGTGCGCCGACGACACCGGAAAGCCTGCAGCTTTCGCCGCGCGCTGCCCCGTTCGAGGAAGCGCATAGCGAACCGGACAACAACCAGAAATGGGAGGATCAGACGGATGAGCCTGTTTGACGACGACCGACCACAAAAGAAGCTGGTGCACGAAATCGGCAGCGATCTTTCACTGCTTTCAGTCGATGAACTCACCCAGCGTATCGCCCTGTTGACGGAGGAAATCGCCCGGCTCGAAGCCGAGCGGACGCGCAAATCCGCGAGCCGCTCAGCCGCCGAAGGCCTATTTCGCTGAGACCTTGCGGGAGCGGCCGCAGCGCAGCAAAACGAGGCGCGTTTAACGGCAAATTAAGCATTATCTGCGATTGTCGGGGTATCCGGAGCTTTCCGGTTTCAGACAATTTCTCCGACTGGCGAATGGGTCTGATTTTTCTCCCTGTTTTACCTTGAGAGCCGCTTTTCGCGGCTCTTTTTTTGTTTTGGCATAGCTTTCGCTAAAGAACTGTGGAGATTAACCCTTTCTTAAGAATACCCTTGCGCGAAATGCGCTATCGGATCATTCTTCGAGCATAGAGACGGGCAAGGATTTATTTCCTATAACTGTCCACTACCTGACTGTCGTGATGCGTTTGAACCAGGGAAAACAGGTCATGTCCGAGAGAGGATTGAATACGGTCAGTTTCGCAGGACACGCAGCGTCCTCGGCACAATTCAAGACGCTCTATTCGGAAGGCATGGGTCTGGTCGAGGAAACGGCGACATACCTCGATGGTCCCGGCCGCGCCGCCTCGAAGGTTCTGCCGCGCATGGCGTCGGTGCTCTATGCAGCCGAGTCCATGCGGCTTACCACCCGCCTGATGCAGATGGCCTCGTGGCTGCTCCTGCAGCGCGCCGTCAACAACGGTGAGATGAGCCGTGACCAGGTGATGTCGGAAAAGAGCAAGGTGCGCCTCGACAGCTTCAACGTCGACAAGTCCGCTCCCGGCTGGGCCGAACTGCCGGAATCCTTCCGCGACCTCATCGAGCGCTCGCTGCGCCTGCAGAACCGCGTCGCCCTGCTCGACCGCGAAATCTACCGCCCGCACGAAGCCGCCGCCATCGTTCCGGACAACCAGAACGGCGTCAAGGCGCAGATCAAGCTGCTGCAGACGGCCTTCGGCACCAACTGATAGCTCTTCGCTTCAGCGTGCGGAAAACAGAACCCGGCCATCGCCGGGTTTTTTGTTTCTCGCGTCGCTGGTGTCACTATCGCGCGCGCCGCATCTTCGCCAGCAGAAGCAGCACCAGCACGCAACTAAGGAAACCAAGAGCCAGCGGCAGTCCCCGATGGCCAAGCCACTGCATGGCTAGTCCTGTCGCGGGCGACCCCACGATGCCGCCGAGACCCCACGCAACCGCGAACGCCGCATTGCCGGCGATCAGGGCCTGGCCGGTGAAACGCTCGCCGAGCTGGATCAGCGACATCGTGTAGATGCCGAACGAGACCCCGCCCCAGAGGAAGACGAGCGGCCAGACGAGCCAGGAGTTGAAGGCCCATGGCAGCAGCAGGCACCCGACCAGCGAGACCAGCACACAGAACAACATCGTCCGCATCGAGCCCATCTGCTCGGCCATGCGCCCGAGAAATACCTGAAGCAGCGCATTGCCGGCGATGAAACAGGTAATGAGAGAGGCGATCCGCTCCTCGGCACTTCCGAGCGTGGCGCCATAGGTGGCAAACATCGAAAGCAGGATCTGCTCGAAAGCGGCAGCGGTGAAAACCGCAAACAGAAGAAGAGGCGCCAGCGCCAGGAAAGCGCCGACGGAAGTTGCCTCGCCATCCTGCGGCATGTCAGGCAGGCGCGGCACGACTGCGAGCAAGATCATGCCGCAGAGAAGGAAGGCCACGATGCCGATGAGGAAGGGCGACCAGCCCTCCGTGCCGACGAGGCCGAGCGACAGCGGACCGATGGCGAAGCCGCCCGAAACAATCGAAGAATAGAGCCCCATGATGCGGCCCCGGCGCGACGGCGGGGTGATCGTGATCAGCCAGGTTTCGCTGATCACGGAAAGCGGATTGGCAAAGAAGCCGAGCAGGAAACGCAGCGGCATCCAGGCCCAGAGCTCCTGGGTCCAGGCGATCGCGATCAGCGTTAGCGCGGCAAACAACGAGCAAAGAATAGCAAGCCACGCCGCGCCGAAGCGCCGAACCAGCGCCGGAATGAGGGGAGCGGAAACGATGAAACCCAGCGGCGTCATCGCCGCCGACAGGCCGATCAGTCCCGGTGTCGTTCCCTGCCGCTCCAGAATGAAGCTGAGCAGCGGATAGGTCAGCCCCTGGGCGACCGCAAACACCGTGACCGTTGCGATGGTGCCGGCTATCGCCGCCCACAGGATTGGCTGTTCGCGCGGTAAGGTCATGTCGCGTAATTGACGACGCTGCGTCGCACGCAGAGACTCTTGGTCCGATATCATTTCGACACGCGCCTCATGCCTGCCAGAGATGTTTGGCGATTTCGATCTCGACCTGTCGCCGTGCGAGGCCGATATCGTCGATCAAATGCGGGTCGCTCCTCGAGACCCGTTTGAGGTCCCGGCGAAAACGGGCCCTCCTGTCCCAGGTCGCGATAACGCCTCTGAGCGTTGCGAGGCCGGCGCGCAAAGGCATCGGGTTTTCTTCGCGCACGCGTGCCTGATGCCGGAATAAAGGAATGGGAATGTGGTTCATGGCAGCCTCCATATCGGCCCGAAAGACCGACGAATTCTGCAGGACACGAACTGGGGCGTAATTAAGCGCGTCCAAAAAGTTCTCAAAAACCTCCAAACGAACTATAGATGCGCCCATGCAGGAAACGCGCTTCGCCTTTGGTCCCTTCGTACTTGATCCGGGTGCGGGAACGCTCCTCCGGGACGATGATCCTGTCGCGATCGGCTACCGTGGACTGAGGCTGCTTGCGGCGCTCGTCGGGCGGCCCGGCGAAATCCTGGGCAAAGCCGAACTGATGGATGCGGCCTGGCCGGAAACGGCTGTCGAGGAAGGCAATCTGACCGTCCAGATCGCGCAGCTCAGAAAGCTGCTTGGCCCCGCCGCCGATGGTGGCGAGTGGATCTCGACGATCCCGCGCGTCGGCTATCGCTTCACGGGAAGTTCGAGGACGCTCGGTGCGGCAAAGCGGCGCCTCCCCCTGCCGGACAAGCCGTCGGTCGCCGTTCTGCCCTTCGTCAACGTCAGCAACGATCCCGAGCAGGAGCCCTTCACGGATGGGCTGACCGAGGACCTGATCACCGACCTTTCGAGGATCCCCGGCCTGTTCGTCATCGCGCGGAACTCGTCCTTCGTCTACAAGGGCAAGGCGGTGGATGTGCGCGCGATCGCGGAAGACCTTGGCGTGCGTTACCTGCTGGAAGGCAGCGCCAGGCGCGCAGCGGGACGCGTGCGTATCAATGCCCAACTGGTCGACGCACTGAGCGCCGACCATCTCTGGGCGGAGCGCTTCGATCGCAGCCTGGAAGACATCTTCGCCGTTCAGGACGAGGTTACGGCCAAGATCGTGGAAGCGTTGCTCGGACAATTGCGCCCGCCGCCGCTGCCACGCAACCGGCCCGGCAACATCGAGGCCTACGATCTCTGCGTGCGCGCCCGCAGGTTGATGGATGATACGCCGCAGGCCGCCCAGGAAGCGCACCTGATGCTGACGCGTGCGGTTTCGCTCGACCCCGATTATGCCGAAGCCTACCGCTGGCTGGCGATGAACCAATGGATGGGACGGGTGCACTCCGGCGGACCGACGGAGGCCGCCCGCAGCCTTGCCCTGGAGCTCGCGCGCAAAGCCGTCACGATCGACCCAAACGATGCCGGCAGCCGCTGGATCCTGGCCTACCTGCTCGCATATGAGCGCAGCTTTACCGAGGCGGAGGCGGAATTCGCCAAGGCGATCGAACTCGACCCGAACGAGGCCGACACCTGGGCGGCGTTGTCCGACATCGACGTTCTCGCCGCGCGGGTCGAAGAGAGCCTCGCGCATATCCGCAAGGCGTTCCGGCTGAACCCGTTTCCGGCAAGCTGGTACTATCTGACGCTCGGCCAGGCGCAATATGCGGCTGGTGACTACGAGGCCGCTGTCGAGACGCTGCGCAGGGACGAGACCTATCGCACGAGCTCACGCCGGTTCCTGGCGGCAAGTCTCGCCCAGCTCGGCCGCCTCGACGAGGCGCGCACGGAAGCAGAGCTTTTTCTCGTCGCCAACCCGGGCTTCACGATCCGCCACTGGGCGGCAACCGAGCCGTTCCGAGACGACGCCGTGCTCGCGCATTTCGTCGATGGCTTTCGCAAGGCCGGTCTTCCCGAGTGATACTCAGGCGCGGCTACCCCGCATGGCCAACAAAAAGCCCGGCACGATGGCCGGGCTTTAAGAATGCCGAGAGGCGTTCGATTAGAGGCCGAGGCCTTCGAAGCGCTTCTTGAACTTGGAGACGCGACCGCCGCGGTCCATGAGCTGCTGGTTGCCGCCCGTCCAGGCCGGGTGCGACTTGGGGTCGATTTCCAGGTTCATGGTGGCGCCTTCAGAACCCCAGGTCGAGCGGGTTTCGTATTCGGTGCCGTCGGTCATGACTACTTTGATGACGTGGTAATCGGGATGGATGTCTGCCTTCATAACGATCTTCCTAGAGTTCCAGGGTCCAATTGTCGCAAGGCATTGCGACTTCGAGACCGAACACGTAAATGAAACCGCGGACCGGCTGAAGGGCCACGGCTTCCCAATTCGATGCCGTGCCTATACATCAAGGTCTGCGGGATAACAAGTGCCGCGCGGAAGACTCATGGGCAAAGCCTTTCCTCCGTGGTTGGCGAAAGGGGTCAAGTGTCCGAACGAGAAATCCAGGCGCCAGCGCGTAAATCCATCCGCCCGCTGGCCACGCTCCTACCTTATCTCGCCCGCTACCGCCATCTGGTCGTCGGCGCAAGTATCTCGCTGATCCTCGCCGCGGTCACGACGCTGGCGCTGCCGCTCGCCGTCAGGCGCATGGTCGACAACGGCTTCTCCAGTCCCGATTCCGGTTTCATCAACACCTACTTCTCGATGTTGATGATGCTCGCCATCGTGCTCGCTCTGGCAAGTGCGGCGCGCTACTACTTCGTCATCACACTCGGCGAGCGCATCGTCGCCGACCTCAGGCGCAACGTCTTCGATCGCGTCACCCGGCTTTCCGCCTCCTTCTTCGACGTCAACCAGTCCGGCGAGATCGTCTCGCGGCTGACGGCCGATACGACCCAGGTCAAGTCGGCGGTCGGCGCCACCGCCTCGGTGGCGCTGCGCAACCTGATCCTGTGTCTCGGCGCCATCGGCATGATGGTCTATACCAGCCCTAAGCTCTCGAGCCTGGTGCTGATCGCGATCCCGATCATCGTCTTCCCGCTTGTCGGCTTCGGCCGCTCCGTCCGCCGCCGATCGCGCGAGGCTCAGGACACACTCGCCAAGGCGTCCGCCTATGCCGGCGAGGCAATCGCCGCATCCCGCACCGTGCAGGCCTTCAATGGCGAGGCACTCGCCAACAACCATTTCGGATCCGCTGTAGAAGATGCCTATGGCGCTGCGCGCGCCGCGATCAAGGCGCGCTCGGTGCTCACTGCCTTCGCCATCACCATGGTTTTCGGCAGCGTCGTTGCGGTGTTGTGGTTCGGCGCGCATGATGTGCTGTCGGGCAATCTTTCCGCCGGCACCCTCAGCCAGTTCCTGCTCTACTCGGTCTTTGCCGCAGGCAGCCTCGGCTCGCTCTCCGAAGTCTGGGGCGAGCTCTCTCAGGCCGCCGGTGCCGCCGAACGGCTCAACGAACTGCTGACGGAGATCCCAGAGATCCAGGCGCCGGCAAACCCCGTCGCCATGCCCGCACCGGCCGCCGGCGCCATTGCCTTTGACGACGTTTATTTCGCCTATCCGGCGCGACCCGACTACAAGAGCCTGAACGGCCTCAGCTTTGCGATCAACCCCGGCGAGACTGTCGCCATCGTCGGCCCTTCCGGCGCCGGCAAGAGCACGGTCTTCTCCCTGCTCCTCCGCTTCTACGATCCCGCCAAGGGTGCTGTAACCGTCGACGGGCTCGATGTCCGCACGGTCGATCCGAAGGAACTGCGCGACCGGCTGGCGATCGTGCCGCAGGATGTCACCATCTTCGCCTCCTCGGTTCATGACAACATCGCCTTCGGCGTGCCTGGCGCGACCCGTGAGGCGGTGCGCGCTGCGGCCGTCGCCGCCCAGGCAGACGAGTTCATCAACCGCCTCGACAACGGCTACGACACGCTCGTCGGCGAACGCGGCATCACGCTATCCGGCGGCCAGCGGCAACGCATCGCCATTGCCCGCGCGATCCTCAGGAACGCACCGATCCTGCTCCTCGACGAGGCCACCTCGGCGCTCGATGCCGAAAGCGAGACGCTGGTGCAGAAAGCCCTCGATGGCCTGTTGCGCGAGCGCACGACGATCATCATCGCCCACCGGCTCGCAACGGTTCTGAAGGCGGACCGCATCCTGGTTATGGATCATGGCCGGATCGTCGAGGAGGGAACGCACGTCTCCCTCATCCGCCAGGGTGGCCTCTACGCCAAGCTTGCGCGGCTGCAGTTCGACCACGGCGCCGAGGCCCTGTTCGTCGCCACGAAAAACTGAGGCGTTGCGACGACGACCCTCCCGATTTCACACGTGGCAGTTGCCGGCTGAGAAGCGAGCCCTATTGTTATGGGGCCGGCCTGCCAAAGGCCGTTCTCTGCGGTTCGCAGACATGATCGGGAGGAAATTCGCATGGCATTTTCGCAACTGACCCGGCGCGCAACGCTGATGCTGGGCCTGATGGCGCTATCGGCGCTGCCCTTTAGCACCCCGGCCCTCGCCCAGGGCTTCCCGGACCGACCGATAACACTGGTCGTTCCCTTCGCCGCCGGCGGGTCGACCGACGTGGTCGCCCGCATCATCGCGCAGAAAATGTCTGAAGACCTCGGCGAGCAGGTGATCGTCCAGAACGTCGCCGGCGCCGGCGGCAATCTCGGCGCGGCCAATGTCGCGCGCGCCGATGCGGACGGCTACACGATCCTGATGGGAACCGTCGCCACCCACGCGCTCAACCCGCTGATCCTCAAGACCAAGCCCTATGATCCGCAGAAGGACTTCGCTCCGATCTCGCTGCTGGTCATCGTGCCCAACGTGCTGGTCGTCAATCCGGAGCTTCCAGCCAAGAACGTCGAGGAACTGCTGGCGCTCTTGAAAGCCAAGCCCGACGAATACAGCTATGCCTCCTCCGGCAACGGCACGCCGCTGCATCTCTCCGGCGAGCTTTTCAAGAAAATGGCCGGCGTCAGCATGCAGCATATCCCCTACAAGGGCGCCGGTCCGGCGCTGAACGACGTCATCGGCAACCAGGTGCCGATCATGTTCGACAACCTGCCCTCGTCCTCCGGGCACATCAAGGCAGGCACGCTGAGGGCACTTGCCGTCACCACGGCGGAACGCGCGCCCTCCTTCCCCGATGTTCCGACGGTCGCTGAATCCGGCATCCCAGGCTATGAGACCTATACCTGGAACGCGCTCTTCGCCCCGGCGAACACGCCGCAGCCTGTGGTCGCCCGCCTCAACGAGGCAGCAAACAAGGCCCTGAAGGATCCCGCCGTCATCGAACGCATGAAGGAATTCAGCGCCAAGATCGTCGGCTCGACGCCGGAAGAGCTCAGTGCGCATGTGACGGCAGAACTGGCGAAGTGGACGCCGGTCGTCCGCGACGCCAACGTGCAGATGGATTGATCGTCAGCCGACTTGTCCAGACATTCGAAGCATTTGCCAAGTTTAGCTGCACGCTCGGCCGTCCCCTCTCCCCGCGTGCGGGGAGAGGGCTAGGGTGAGGGGCAGCCCAAAAGCGAGCGGCGGGAAGCGATCACACCCCAGCAGCACCCCGCCCCGCCACCCGGCCGGAAAAGATGCAACCGCCGAGGAAGGTGCCTTCGAGCGCATTGTAGCCATGCATGCCGCCGCCGCCGAAACCGGCGACTTCGCCGGCGGCATAGAGGCCCGGCACCGGCTCACCCGATTGTTCGAGCACCTGGCCCGAGAGGTTGGTCTGCAGGCCGCCCAGCGTCTTGCGGGTCAGGATATGCAGGCGAACGGCAATCAGCGGCCCGGCTTTCGGATCGAGCAGCCGGTGCGGCTTGGCAGTACGCAGCAGCCGATCGCCGCGATAGGCGCGGGCGCCGCGGATCGCGGTGACCTGCGCATCCTTGGAGAACGGGTTGGTGATCTCGCGATCGCGCGCCTCGATCTGTCGGCGTAGATGGTCGAGCGACAGCCGGTTCTCGCCCGTCAGTGCATTCATCGCCGGCACAAGGTCCTCGAGCCGGTCCCGGACGATGAAATCCTCACCCTTGTCCATGAAGGCCTGGACCGGTGCTGGCGGATTCTTGCCGAGCCGCTTCAGGAGCAGAGAGATGCTCTTGCCGGTCAGATCCGGGTTCTGTTCCGAACCGGAAAGCGCAAACTCCTTCTTGATGATCGCCCGCGTCAGGATGAACCAGCTGTAGTCGTGACCACTGTCGCGGATCGCCTGCAATGTGCCGAGCGTATCGAAGCCCGGCATCGCTGGCGCGGAAAAACGGTTGCCGTCGGCGTCGCACCAGAAGGATGATGGGCCGGGCAGGATGCGGATGCCATGATCCGGCCAGATCGGGTCGAAGTTCCTGAGCCCCTCGGTGTAGTGCCACATGCGGTCTGAGTTGATGACCGAGCCGCGCGCCCGGCTGCTGATCTCCAGCATGCGTCCGTCGACGTGATGCGGCACGCCCGAGACCATGGTTGCCGGCGGTTGGCCAAGGCGCTTGCGCGGCCAATTGCGGCGAACGAGATCATGGTTGCCGCCGATACCGCCCGAGGTGACGACGATCGCACCCGCCGATATCTCGAAATCGCCGGAGACGTCGCGTGAACTGCGCTCGCCCCGCCCGACCGGATCCTCCTTCAGCAAGGCACCGCGGGCGCCCGTCACCGTTCCATCCGTGATGATGAGCTCATCGACCCGATGGCGGAATCGGAAGCGCACCAGACCGCGGCTTTCCGCCTCCCGCGTCAGCCGCACGAACGGATCGAGTACCGCTGGCCCCGTGCCCCAGGTGACATGGAAGCGCGGCACCGAATTGCCGTGGCCATGGGCAAGGCCGCCGCCGCGCTCGGCCCAGCCGACGACCGGAAACCAGCGCATGCCGAGGGAATGCAGCCAGCGGCGCTTTTCGCCTGCGGCAAAGTCGAGATAGGCTTCCGCCCAAAGCCGCGGCCAGTGGTCCTCCGGACGGTCGAACTGCGAAGACCCCAGCCAGTCCTGCCAGGCAAGCTCACGCGTGTCACGAATGCCCATGCGCCGCTGCTCGGGGCTATCGACGAAGAACAGACCGCCCAGCGACCAGAAAGCCTGACCGCCAAGGTTTTGTTCGCCTTCCTGATCGAGAACGATGACCTTGCGGCCAAGGGCGGCCGCTTCCGAGGCGGCAACCAGGCCGGCAAGGCCCGCACCGATGACCAATACATCGCAATCCACGAAATGCCCTCCCCTGCACCCCATACAGCGCCGCCATACGAATGGCTGCAGCAACTGTTACGCGTACGTCAAGGTCAATTCAAGGGTCGGGCGTTGGCCGCGGTATGTTTCGCGGCCGCGGCCTATTTTTCGGTCAGCTTGAGTTCGATGCGGCGGTTCTGGGCCCGGGCCTCCGGGGTCTCGCCCGGCGCAATCGGCTGATACTCACCGAAGCCGGCCGCGACCAGGCGATCGGCAGGCACCCCCTTCGAGATCAGAAATTTGACCACCGAGGTGGCACGCGCCGAGGAAAGTTCCCAGTTGTCCGCATAGCGGCCTGTTCCGGAAAGCTGGACATTATCGGTATGGCCGTCGACGCGCAGCACCCAGTTGATCTCCGCCGGAATCTCCTTGGCGAGATCAAGCAGCGCCGAGGCGAGCTTGCCCATCTCCGCCTGCCCCTCGGGATTGAGTTCGCTGCCGCCGGATGGGAACAGCACTTCCGACTGGAACACGAAGCGGTCGCCGACGATGCGGATGTTTTCGCGGTCGGAGAGGATTTCCCTCAAGCGTCCGAAGAAATCGGAGCGGTAGCGGTTGAGCTCCTGCACGCGCTGGGCAAGCGCCACGTTCAGGCGGCGGCCGAGGTCGGCGATCTTCGTCTGCGACGCCTGGTCCTTCGCCTCCGATGCCTGAAGCGCGACCTCGATGGCGGCGATCTGGTTGCGCAGCGCGGCGATCTGCTGGTTCAGGAGCTCGATCTGGCTCATTGCCCGGGCGCTGATCTCACGCTCGTTCTCAAGCTCCGAGCCGAGGCGCCCGATCTTCTGGTTGGCGACATCGGTACTGCCGGCGCCCTGATCGAGCAGCGCCTGCAGCCGCGAGCGCTCGCCTTCCGACTGGGACAGGGAAGCCTGGAGATTGGCGAGCGAATCCTCGAGATCCTGCTTGCCGCTCTTCTCGAGCGCCAGGAGCTGCGTGAGCTCGTTGATCTGGCTGTTCAGCCGGGTCAGCACTTCGTCCTTGCCGCTGATTTCGCGGCTCAGCAGAAACTGCCCGAGAACGAAGACGGTGAGCAGGAACATGATCGAAAGCAGGAGCGTCGACAGCGCGTCGACGAAGCCCGGCCAATAATCGATCGTGCGCTGCGTGCGGCCTTTGCGGGCGAGCGCCATGGATTACTCTCCTCCGGTCTCGTCCAACTGTCCGAGCTTGGCCGGCAATGACGACCTCTCGCTTGTCACGGCGATCCGCTCGCCTCCGATGCGCGACGACAATTTGTCGAGCGTCCTGCGCATCGCCTTGGCCTCTTCCTGCTGGGCTTCGATCCAGTCCCGGAGCATCTGCTGCTCGCCGCGCATATTTTTCACCAGGCCCTGGATACCCTCGGCAAGGCTTGCCATGGCGGCGGTCGTGCGCTGGCTCGAACCGCCCTCCTGGTTGAGGCGGACCAGCTGATCCGTAAGCTTTTTCAACTCCTCGACCGGCGCACCCGACGGCGCATCGAGCGCAGAAGTCAGCTCGGAGCCGACATCGGTCACGGAAGAAAGCCAGTTTTCAAGCTCGGTATAGAAACGGTTCTGGGCGCGGCCGGCCTGCAGATCGAGGAAGCCGAGGATCAGCGAACCGGAAAGACCGAACAGCGATGTCGAGAACGCCGTACCCATGCCGGTCAGCGGCGCCGACAGGCCGCTCTTCAAGGCCGCCAGAATGTCTTCGGTGGTTCCCGAACCGGCATCCAGCGATTGGATGACCGTGTTGATCGAGCCGATGGTGCCCAAAAGACCCCAGAAGGTGCCGAGCAGACCGAGAAACACGAGAAGGCCGGTCAGATAGCGCGAGATGTCGCGGGATTCATCGAGGCGGGTCGCAATCGAATCCAGAATGGAGCGCAGCGCCGTCGTCGAGATCGCCGTCTGACGGGCACCGATCAGTGCCCGCATCGGCGCCAGCAGCACCGGATCGCGGCCCACCTTGTCGGCACTGCCGGCGGCGCGAAAGGAGTTGAACCAGCGCACTTCGGGACGCAAGCCCAGCACATGGGTGAATACGAGCAGGATGCCGATCAGCAGCACCCCAAGGATCAAGCCGTTGAGGCCGGGGTTGGCCAGAAAGGCGTTGTGTGCCTGCCGAAAGAGGATTGCGCCCACGAAACCGACGATGATCAGGAAGACCACCATGGTCCAGAAATAGTGCATGGGGCTCGAAAGCTTGTGCGGATTATAGCCTTCTTCCATGCCTTCCCGACCGTTCCATCCGGACAGATGCAGTTTCGTCATGGGTGTAAGTATCTCCCGGTTTTTACTTGTCGGAACGGCGCGGCGCCGGCCCGGAGACTACTGCATAATTCCCGAAACCGAAATCGATTCAAGGACGAAATTCAGCCGTTCCCAAAGTGGGGCGACGGCCGCGACGCGCGTAGATAGGCACAGGCATGTGGCACTGTCGTGTTGCCCCATTCCGGATCAAGCGGAAAAACAAAGCCTCCGGCGGGTGAGCGCCGGAGACCGAGCATAGGAATAGGGTCGCTGATTACTTCGTCGGCACCGGGCGGTGCACGACGTCGTTCAGCGCCTTGACGATATATTCGTTGCCGCAGACGACCGAACCGTCGTCGACCGGCTTGGCGCCGCCGTTGATATCGTGCGCCCAGCCGCCGGCTTCCCGGATGAGAAGCACGCCAGCCGCGATGTCCCAGGCGGCGAGGTCGCGTTCCCAGTAACCGTCGTAGCGGCCGGCGGCCACATAGGCGAGGTCAAGCGAGGCGGCACCCATGCGGCGGATACCGGCCACTTCGCCCATCACGTGGCGCAGTTCGATCAGGTACTTGCCGTGGTTGCCGCGGCCGAGATGCGGCGTGCCGGTGGCGATCACGGCATCGGAAAGATGCTTGCGCGAGGCGACACGCAGGCGACGGTCGTTGAGGAAGGCGCCACCGCCACGCTCGGCGGTGTAGAGTTCATCGGTCGCCGGGTTGAAGATGACGGCGCCGACGATCTCGCCCTGGCGCTCGAGTGCGATCGAAACGGCGAAGTGCGGGATACCGTGTAGGAAATTGGTGGTGCCATCGAGCGGGTCGACAATCCAGCGATGCGCGCCGTCGGTGCCGACGATCTCTTCACCTTCCTCGCCAAGGAAGCCGTAGGTCGGACGGGCCTTGAGGAGTTCCTCGCGGATGAGCTTTTCGGCCTTGCGGTCGGCCTGCGAAACATAGTCGCCCGGTCCCTTGAGCGAGACCTGCAGGTTCTGGACTTCGCCGAAATCGCGGGCCAACGACTTGCCGGCCTTGAAGGCGGCCTGAACCATGACATTGAGAAGTGCTGAACGGGCCATCTGGCGATCCCTTGATAACGAAGGCCGATCGAAAACAATCGATCGGACGTTGAACCTGCTTGACGGAACGCGGCCGCATTGCCGGCCCTACTTGCAAATTCCCTTGATCGGAACCGATCCAAGGACGCAGGGCAAGCCGCAGATTGAGCTCCGTCGTCAAAAAACCGAGTGAATTCTCACTCCGCTCGCCGTCGCCGCCAACTGTCGCGGCACCACGAGCAAAACCGCGGCCTCAGAACCACAAATGGCCCGCAAGTTCAAGCGAAATAGCATTTCCGCCGAACGACCGCCAAAGATTCGACCGCGAGCGGCGCCGTTCAGCTCCGGCGATATTTGTTGGCGGCACTGAGTGCCTGCTTCTGCTGCTCTTCGTTGAGACCGAGATAGAAGTCTTCGAGCGCGTCGTCTTTCAGACCGGCGCGACGCGAAAGCACATACCATTTCGCCGCCTCGACCGGATTGGGCCGGGTGCCGATGGCGTTGACGTAGAGATGCGAAAGCCGGTTCTGTGCAACCACGTTGCCGCCCTCGGCCGCCCGCCGCATCCAGCCGAAACCCTCTTCGAGATTACGCTCGCCGGCAATGCCCTCGATCATCCAGATCGCGATGTCGAGTTGAGCGGTGTCGTACCCCGCCCGCGCCGCGCGGATCAGCCATTCGCGCGCCCGCGTCCGCTTGCTTTCCTCGATGCCATCGACATTGACCAGGATCTGCGACAGCGCATATTGCGCATCCGCGATGCCCTGTTCGGCCGACTTTTCGTAATAGGGCATCGCCAGTTTCAAACCCTTGGGTCCGGGATTGTCGGCGACGAGCGTCTGGCCGTAGTTGAATTGCGCCGAGCCATTGCCGAGATCGGCCGCCTTCTTCATCAGCTCTTCGGATTTCTTCCGGTCGCGCTTGACGTAACGGCCCTCCATCAGGATCAGCGCGTATTTGAACATCGCGGCCGGATCGCCTTTTTCCGCGGCCTGACCGTACCAGAAGGCAGCCTGCTGGGGATTGCGCACGACGCCCAGTCCCTGCTGCAGGATCTCGGCGATCAGGGTCTGCGCCGCCGGGTCGCCAAGCTGCGCGCGCGGCAGCGCCAGATCCATCGCGGTCAGGTAGTAGCCGCGCTGGAACGCGCCATAGGCATCGTCGACCTTGCCGGTAAAGGGCTTTTCCGCTGGCAGTGCCGGCAATTCGGCACCCATGCGATCGAAAACAGTGACGCCGGACGATGGGACAGAGCCGTCGGCCGGCTTCTTATTGGGGCCGACAGCGGACTTGTCGTCTTTCTGGTCGGTCGGCGTCGCGCCCTCCGGCATCGCCGCCCCGTTGAAGGGCGTGATGCGGCCGCGCTTTTCGACGCCGGCGTCCTCGCCACTCTTCTGCTCCTGCGCATGCGCAGGCATAGCCAGGGCGACGGCCATGGCAACAAGGGAAAAACCTCGACTCAATCTGGAAGGCAGACGGCTCAACATCGAAACGTCTTAATCTTCAAACCGTGGCGCTTTTTCGTCAAGAAGTGCGTTGACCGCAGCAACGACGGAAGGCGCCTGGCCGGGTTCGCCGAAGACGGCAAGACGAAGCGCCACGAACTCAGCACCGGTCTCCGCCACCGCAAGTGCCGATTGCGGGTCCGTGCCGCCCATGACGATGCAGGGAATCTCGATCATCGACGCCCACCATTCGGCCAGCGCCAGGTTCTTCGGATGCGCCTCCGGCTTGATGTCGCCATCCGTCTTGCCGAAGAACACGTAGTCCGGGCGCACTTCGCCGATTTCCAGCGCGTGGTGACGGTCGGCCGCATTGCCCCCGCCGACGATCAGCTTCGGCGTGTGCTTCTCGACCGCCTCACCCAGCACTTCCGCATTGCCGGCAACGTGCAGGCCGTCGGCCTTGGCACGTCCGGCCACGCGGGAGTCACCCTCGATGAGCGCGGCGGCGCCGGCCTCCTGGATCACCGGCACCAGACGCTCGGCGTGCTTCTGGAACTCGGAGTCATCAAGTGCGTATTGCGGCACGATCACCGAGGCGACGTCGCCGCCCTTCAGGGCATCGGCGAGCACGTTTGCGCGTTCCGCCGCATCGGGCATGTCGGGCGCGATCAGCACCAGGCGGCAACGTTCTGTTGTCATATCAAGACATCCATTTCCGGCTGCATCCGCCAGGATGGCGAAACCAGCGCTCGATTTCATTTGGGAAAACCGATAGACGGAGACTGCAAAAGGATCAACCGCCCCCCATGCTTCCTGATCTCGACTTCTATCTTATCGCCATTCCGGCAGTTCTGCTCGTTGGCCTCAGCAAGGGTGGCATGGGGGAAGCGCTTTCGCTGATGGGCGTTCCGATCCTGTCGATGGCGGTGTCACCCGTCCAGGCGGCCGCTCTCCTTCTCCCGATCCTGATCGCGATGGATCTCGTCTCGCTTTGGATGTGGCGCAAGCACGGCGATCGCACCACCCTCTTCATGCTGTTGCCCGGCGCCATCGCCGGCATCTTCATCGGCTGGGCGACCTCGGCCTACGTCTCGCGGGACCTCCTTCGCCTGATCATCGGCCTGATCACCGTGCTCTTCGTGCTGCGATACGTCTACAATGTCTGGCGCACGCGCCTTGGCATCACCATCGCGCCGAAGAAGCAGCGGGCCGGTCCCGCAGCACTCTGGGGTTCCTTTGCCGGTTATGGCAGCTTCGTCGCCCATGCCGGGGGCCCGCCTTTCCAGATCTACGCGCTGCCGCTGCAGCTCGACCCGCGCGAATACACCGGCACCATCGTGCGCTTCTTCGCGATCCTGAATGCGGTGAAGCTCATCCCCTATTTCGCGCTCGGGCAACTGGATCTGAGCAACCTGAAAATCTCGGCGACGCTATTTCCGCTCGCCATTGTCGCAACCATGTGCGGCGCCTGGATCGTTCGCCGCATGAAGCCGCAGATCTTCTACCCCTTCATGTATACCATGGCCTTCATCGCGGGCTCGAAACTGCTTTGGGACGGTATCAACAGCCTGGTCGCAGGCGGGTGAGCCGCGGACCCAAGTATTACGGAAATATTGCAAAGCAAAATTAGCATTTCGCATCGCACAAATTTCTTGCTGCTTCGCAAAATTTCGCCTAACGTCCGCGCATGACGATCGCGGACCCTTTCGATGCCATTGCGGACCCGAACCGGCGCCACCTGCTGGAGGAACTGCGGCGCGCGCCGAGAACCGTGAACGAACTGGCGGAGGGCCTGCCGATCAGCCGCCCGGCCGTATCGCAGCACCTGAAGGCCTTGCTGGATTGCAATCTGGTCTCGGTTTCGGCGAGCGGCACCCGGCGGATCTATGCGATCAACCGGCCGGGTTTCGACCGTCTCAATCTGTGGCTCGATCAGTTCTGGTCCTGAGCCCGGCGGCGCGAACGCTGCGCCCGAAAGAAACAGACCGGGCGTCAAGCCCGGTCCAAAATTCCGTATATTCCACTGTGGGGGGATTGGTTCTAAACCTTGTTGCGCCTACTCAGAGGGGAGATGGCGCCTCCCGATAGTCCTGGGAAATACCGTTGATAATCAGTGAGTCGAGGAACGAAGCCTTTCGATTTCGTCCTTGATGCGCAGCTTCCTCCGCTTGATGTCGTTGATCAGTTCGTCTTCCACCGACGGCTGATTCAATGCCGCATGGAGCTCCTGCTCCAGGACGCCATGTTTTTTCTCAAGCGTTGCAAGATGAGCCTCAACAGTCATTTGGCAGTCCCTTCCTTTTGCTTGCATCCGGCATGCGAATGCCGGATGTTCCATGGTTTGTAACCTTACTACTGTGCCATGCCATTTTTCATTTGTCGAAGGCGAAATGATGACGTCGGATAACTTCCCGTTACCGCCCAAGATGTGATAGAGCGACGCATGGAATTCCGGTTCGAGGAGGACTTCGCAACCGGGCTGATGGGGATCGCTTTGCATGCCGGACCAGGACCAGGCCGAACTCAGACTGACCGCCGCGCGGCTGAGGCAGGAACATGAAGACTACGACGCTGCCATCAACGCTATGATCGAGACCGGCTGCGACGCGCTGAGAATCCAGCGCATGAAGAAGAAGAAGCTGGCGATCAAGGACAAGATCAGCAAGATCGAAGACCAGATCATCCCCGACATCATCGCCTGAACGCGGAACAGGACAGACGTGATCGACACCACGACCCCACCCGTCGCCATCATCATGGGAAGCCAGTCGGACTGGGAGACGATGAAGAACGCCGCCGACACGCTCGACGCGCTCGACATTGCCTATGAGGCTCGCATCGTTTCCGCCCATCGCACGCCCGATCGGCTGGTCAATTTCGCCAAGGGCGCTCGCGACGAGGGCTTCAAGGTGATCATCGCCGGCGCCGGCGGCGCTGCCCATCTGCCGGGCATGTGCGCCTCAATGACGCCGCTGCCGGTCTTCGGCGTGCCGGTGCAGTCGAAGGCGCTTTCCGGCCAGGACAGCCTGCTCTCGATCGTGCAGATGCCCGCCGGCATCCCCGTCGGGACGCTGGCGATCGGCCGCGCCGGCGCCGTCAATGCCGCGTTGCTTGCTGCAGCCGTGCTCGCGCTCAGCGACGACGATCTCGCCGACAGGCTCGACGACTGGCGCGAACAGCAGACGATTTCGGTCGCCGAATACCCGGTGGACCAGGCATGACCACCATCGGCATTATCGGCGGCGGCCAGCTCGGCCGCATGCTGGCGATGGCAGCTGCCCGATTGAACTTCCGCACCGTGATCCTCGAGCCGCAGGTCGACTGTCCGGCGGCACAGGTGGCGAATGAGCAGATCATTGCTGCCTATGACGACGAAGCCGCGCTCAGCCAGCTCGCGACCGTGAGCGACATCATCACCTACGAATTCGAGAATGTGCCGGTCGCGGCCGCCGAACGGCTCGCCGCGAAACGACCTGTCTTCCCGCCGCCGAAGGCGCTGGAAGTCGCGCAGGACCGCCTCGTCGAAAAACGCTTCATCAATGACTGCGGCATTGCGACGGCGCGTTTTCACGCCGTCGACAGCCAGGCCGATCTCGAAGCAGCACTCGCCGATTTCGGCGGATCGGGCGTGCTCAAGACCCGTCGCCTTGGCTATGACGGCAAGGGACAGCGCGTGTTCCGCTCCGCAGCCGACAGTCCTGCCGGCGCCTTCGCGGAGCTGGGCGGCGTGCCCCTGATCCTGGAGAGCTTCGTACCCTTCGAACGGGAGATCTCGATCATCGCCGCCCGCTCCACCGATGGCACGGTCGCCTGCTTCGATCCGGCCGAGAACGTGCATCGCAACGGCATCCTCCACACCTCGACGGTACCGGCAGCACTCGGCGACGGCACGGCGGACGCGGCCCGCAAGGCCGCCAAGGCGATCCTCGATGCACTTGGTTATGTCGGCGTCATCGGCGTCGAATTCTTCGTACTTGCCGACGGCAGCCTGATCGCCAACGAGATGGCGCCGCGCGTGCACAACTCCGGCCATTGGACGGAGGCGGCCTGCGTCGTCTCGCAGTTCGAGCAGCATATTCGTGCCGTCTCGGGATTGCCGCTCGGCAATCCCCGCCGCCATTCCGACTGCGTCATGCAGAACCTGATCGGCGACGACCTCAACGATGTCCCGGCATGGCTTGCCAAGGACGATGTTCTGGTGCACCTCTATGGCAAGTTCGAAGCGCGCGCCGGCCGCAAAATGGGCCACGTCACACGGCTCGTCCGCGGCTGAAGACCGCAGAAATGCGGGGCAAGACGCCAAAATGGAGCGTCTTGTGGTTGACACCTTAGGGGGGACACGGTATGTGCCATCCCACCTTAAAGGAGCGCGCTGAACGGCGCGCTTTTGATTGTTAGAAGATACCGGGCGAATTTTCGTTCCCCGAAACCTGCGGATCAGGAAAATGAAGATCAAGAATTCGCTCAAGTCGCTGAAGACCCGTCACCGCGAAAACCGTCTGGTTCGTCGCAAGGGCCGCATCTACATCATCAACAAGTCGAACCCGCGCTTCAAGGCTCGTCAGGGCTGATCTAAGCCGGGTGGCAGACATCGCTTCGGCGATGTCCCAAAATTGATTATGAAGTTGATCCATGGCGGGCTAACATGCTCGCCATGCGAGTTTTTGTACCCCTGATTCTGGCGTGTTCCGCCCTGCTCGCCACCTCCATCGGAGCTGGCAGTTTCTCCTTCGCGGCGGAAGCATCGACCCAAACGGAATCGGCCAGCCTCACCACACCCAAGCAACGACTGGACGGCCTGTTCGCGGACCTCAAGAAGGAACGCGATGCCGACAAGGCGCGTGAACTCGCCAACCAGATCCGTGTGGAATGGCAGGATTCCGGCAGCGCCACCGTCAATCTCCTGATGCAGTGGGCCGACAAGGCCATCACCGACAACAAGCAGGCGGCGGCGCTCGACATCCTCGATCAGGTGATCACGCTTGCGCCCAACTATGTCGAAGGCTGGAACCGTCGCGCGACCCTGCATTACACGATGGGCAACTATCGGAAATCGATGTCGGACATCAACCGCGTGCTGACGATCGAGCCTCGTCATTTCGGCGCGCTTGCCGGCATGGCAGCGATCCTCGGCGCCTCCGGCAAGGACGAGCTCGCCATGCGGGCATGGGAGCAGTTCCTGGACATCTATCCCGCCGATCGCAAGGCGCAGGAGCAGCTGGGCGAGCTCGCCGAGAAGCTCGCCGGCAGCAAGACCTGACTGAACGCGACACACTCGACCCTAGCCTTCAATGCCCCTCTGCACCAATGAAAGCACTCTTCTCGAAGTAGCGACAGCCGCTCGGCGTTTCATTGAGCCGATCTGGCTGGAATGGCACCGGGCTTGGGGTGGCGATCTCCCCGCGATCGCTTCACAATGGACCTGCGGCCGCTCGAGCCTGTTCCTGGCACGTGTCTTGATTGCCCAAGGCCTCGATGCCCATTGGGCCTCTGGAGCGCCGCGGAGTGCGCCTTCCGGGCCTGACATCGGCCCCTACGGCTTCTTCTGCGGGGAACGCTGGCAAAGCCATGCCTGGGTCGAATGCGGCGATTACATCGTCGACATCACCGCCGATCAGTTCGGCGCCCCTCCGGTGCTCGTTGTCGACAGCACGGACACCCGCTACAACAAGGGCGACCGGGATACCGCGCTGCCTGAGTTCGTGCTTGCCCGCCAGCGCGCCGTTGACGCCATCTGGCCACGATGGCAGTCGATGGGCTCCCCTGCCCCTGAAGGCTCGCCAACGCAGACGCCTTGACGGGCCTACGGACGCCGGAAGACAGATTGAGACAATGGTACCAGCCACATTCCTGCTCATTGGACTAGCGCTCGTCGGCATTGCCTACAGCCTCTGGCACGCGCGAGCCTTCACCCGGCGGTTTCCGAATGCCGGCGAACTGATCGACATCGGCGGTTATCGCATGAACAGCGTGCACCTGCCGGCAGGCGAGCAGGCCGATCTCCTGCCCGTCATCTTCATCCATGGCGCCAGTGGCAATCTGCTCGATCAGTTGCATGCCTTCGCCCCAGCCCTTGATGGCCGCGCCGAGATGCTGTTCGTCGATCGTCCGGGTCACGGCTACTCCGAGCGGGGCGGAGCGGAAAACGACCTTCCGGACGGCCAGGCGACGGCGATCGCAAAGCTGATGGAAAAGCGCGGCATCCGTCGCGCGGTCATCGTCGGCCATTCCTTCGGCGGCGCCATCGCTGCGAGCTTCGCCCTGCATCACCCGGAAAAGACGGCCGGCCTCATCCTGCTGGCGCCCGCGACGCACCCCTGGCCAGGCGGCATCGAATGGTACTATCGCCTCACGGCGCTCCCCCTCGTCGGCTGGCTCTTCGCCCATACGCTGGTGACGCCCCTGGGGCAGCGCCGCATCGAAGGCGGCACACACTCGATTTTTTCACCCAATCCGCGGCCCGACGACTACATCGACAAGACCGGCCCGCATCTGGTGCTGCGTCCGGCGACCTTCCGCAACAATGCGCGCGACATAGCCAATCTCCATGCCTATCTGACCGCGACGGCACCCCGCTACCGCGAGATCACGGCACAGACCGTGATCATCACCGGCGATAGCGACGGCATCGTGCTGGCCGACATCCATTCCCGCGGGCTGGCGCGCGATATCCCCGGCGCGGAACTGCTGTGGATCGGCAATCTCGGCCACAAGCCCGACTATGTGGTCACGGACGTGGTCGTGGCTGCGCTCGAAAAGATGGCGGGCCAGCCGACGGATCTCGAGCAAATAAAAAGGCGGGCCGAAGCCCGCCTGATCATGTCGTCCGAAGCCATCGGCCAAGTCTGACCCGCTTCGCACTTTGCCAAGGCTGCATCAGATGCCGCTCATGCCGTCCGAACCGATATAGGCGATGCGCAGCATGTTGGTGGCGCCAGGCGTACCCAAGGGCACGCCGGCAGAGATGATGACGCGTTCGCCGGGCTTGCCGAAGCCTTCGGCCGCAACGATGCGGCAGGCACGGTTGACCATATCGTCGAGGTCCGTCGCGTCCTCGGTGACGACGCAATGCAGGCCCCAGACGACCGAGAGACGGCGTGCCGTCTGGACGATCGGCGAGAGAGCGATGATCGGAACCTGTGGCCGTTCGCGGGCGGCGCGAAGACCGGTGGTGCCGGACGAGGTGTAGCAGACGATCGCGGCAAGACGGAGCGTCTCGGCGATCTGGTGGGCAGCGAGCGAAATCGCGTCGGCACCGGTTGCCTCCGGCGGCGTGCGCTGCGCGTAGATGATGCTGGAATAGTGCGGGTCGCGCTCGACGTTGCTGGCGATCGACGCCATGGTCGACACGGCCTCCACCGGATACTCGCCCGAGGCCGATTCTGCCGACAGCATGACGGCATCGGCGCCTTCGAAGACGGCCGTCGCAACGTCGGAAACTTCGGCGCGCGTCGGAACGGGTGCGGAGATCATCGATTCCAGCATCTGCGTGGCAACAACCACCGGCTTGCCAGCGCGGCGACACGCGCGCGTCAGCTGCTTCTGCAGGCCCGGCACCGATTCCAGCGGCATTTCGACGCCGAGGTCGCCGCGCGCGACCATCAGCGCGTCCGAAAGCTCGATGATCTCATCAATGCGGTCGAGTGCCTGCGGCTTCTCGATCTTCGACATCAGGCCGACGCGGCCGCGGGCGATCTTGCGGACTTCGGCCAGGTCTTCCGGCCGCTGCACGAAGGAGAGCGCCACCCAGTCGATCTCGCCGGTGGCGAGAACGGCGTCGAGGTCAGCGCGGTCCTTGTCGGTCAGAACACCGACCGCGAGCAGCGTGTCCGGCAAGCTGACGCCCTTGCGGTCCGAAATCTTCGTTCCCGCGACGACCGTGGCCACGATGCTCTTGCCGTCGGTCTTCTCAGCGCGCAGATGCAGCTTGCCGTCGTCGATCAACAGGCGATGGCCGGGCTTGACCGCTTCGAGGATTTCCGGGTGCGGCAGGTAGACGCGCGTGTTGTCGCCGGGCACGTCCTTGTTGTCGAGCGTGAAGGTCTGGCCGACCTTGAGATCCACCTTGCCTTCTGCGAACTTGCCGACGCGCAGCTTCGGGCCCTGAAGATCGGCGAGAATGCCGATCGGCCGACCACAGTGGCTTTCCACCGTGCGGATGCGCTGAACCAGCGTGCGCATCACGTCGTGGCTCGCATGGCTCATGTTGATACGGAACAGATCAGCCCCGGCCTCGTGCAGCTTCTGGATCATCTGCTCATCGGAAGACGCCGGTCCGAGCGTGGCGAGGATTTTGACTTTTCTGTTCCGCTTCATCAATTCTGGCTTTCCTGCGTGCCGGGCGTTTCGGAGAGCTGAACCATCCAGCTCCCTTGCCGCCCCGTGTCGTATTCCTTGAATCCCATGCGCTGGAAGCCGCGGGCGAAGCAGTCCTGAACGCCCGCGATCTTGAACTCGTTCTCGGCGACGCACATGTTGACGTCACCGGTCCAGCGGCCGCCGCGGGCCGCATCTTCCGCGTAGAGATAATAGTATCGTGACTCAAGCTCGCCCTCGATCAGGGTCGCGCAGGTGGTGGCCGGAACCTGCCACCAGCCCTCCGTTACCCAGCCTTCCTTGGCCCGGTAACCGATCGCCACTCCGACGAGATTTTGCGTGCCGTTGCAGACGCGAAAATCGGCGCGCGCTTCATCGGCAAAGAGAAATGAGCTTGAGGTTGCCAGGAAAAACAGGAGGATACCTCCCAGTGTCGTCAGCCCCGGCTTCGCTTTGGAAAAAGGATTTCTGGACACGGTTTCCGATGGAACTCCGTTTTGATTTGCGTGGCACTTTCTTGCGACGGCCAGCCCCGAAAGTCAACGTAACTCTAATCGATTACAATCGGCAAATTGCGTTCAAATTGCGCTAAACAGTTGCGCGTTTCTTGCGATTGACGCGCGTGCGTGCGATCAGCGAGGACGAGGCTAGACAAGAGACTGGACCGGCATGCAACACTATTCTCCCTATGAGATTATCGAAGCCAAGCCTGCAACCGGGCTCGTTTTGCTTGCCGACCACGCGATGAACCGGTTACCGGCCGAGTACGGCAGTCTCGGCCTGCCCGCCTCGGCGTTCGAGCGACATATCGCCTATGACATCGGCGTCGAGGCACTGGTGCGGAAACTCTCGCGAATGCTCGATGCGCCGGCCGTGCTCGGTTGCTTCTCCCGCCTGCTGATCGATCCCAATCGCGGCGAGGACGACCCGACGCTGGTCATGAAGATCTCCGACGGCGCGATCGTGCCCGGCAACCACCCAATCAGCGCAGAGGAATGGGAGAACCGGCTGAACCGGTTCCACCGCCCCTATCATCGCGCCGTTTCCGAGACGATCGGCCGAAGCGCCGAGGCGCATGGCGCGGCACCGCTGGTCATTTCGATCCACTCCTACACACCGGCCTGGAAGGGTGTGGCCCGCCCCTGGCACGCTGCCGTCCTCTGGGACAACGATCCGCGCGCCGTCCTGCCGCTGATCGCGAAACTAGAGGCGTCGGGCGATATCGTCGTCGGCAACAACGAACCCTATGACGGTGCGCTGCGCGGGGATACCATGTTCCGGCACTGCATGATGCCGGGCATTCCCCACGCCCTGATCGAGGTGCGCCAGGACCTGATCGCCGACGAGACGGGCGTTGCTGGCTGGGCCGAGCGGCTGGCGCCAATCCTTGCGGGTCTCAACGCCATGACCGAATTGCATCGCTACGAGCGCCACGCCTCCCGTACCGGCGCCTATTAGAGCTTGGGTCCGGAAGCACGCCGTAACTGAAGAGGATCAACGTCCATGACCGAACTGACCCCGGAGCAGCAGACCGCATTCGAGGCAGCCGCCTTTCGCCGTCTCGTCACCCATCTGCGCGAGCGCGCCGATGTCCAGAACATCGACCTGATGAACCTCGCCGGCTTCTGCCGCAATTGTCTTTCCAATTGGTACCGCGAAGCCGCCGAAGAGGCGGGCGTTGTGCTCGCCAAGGAGGAATCGCGCGAGATCATCTACGGCATGCCCTATGAGGAATGGCGCGAGCGCCACCAGAGGGAAGCGACCGCCGAGCAGAAGGCAGCCTTCGAGATCAACAGGCCGAAGGAATAAGGGCGTTTCGCCGGCGCTTGCCACGGAATTGACCGCGTTGTTGCGCATTGACCCTTGACCTTGGCGGCCGTTTTCGGCACGTCACGGCACCCACGAAATTCAATTCCCCGTATCAAGGAGAAGACCATGTCGGATGCTCACGGCGTCGCACGCGATCAGCTTCGCGCTTTCATCGAGCGGATCGAACGCCTGGAAGAAGAAAAGAAGACCATCGCGGACGACATCAAGGACGTCTACGGCGAAGCCAAGTCCATGGGCTTCGACACCAAGATCCTGCGCAAGGTCATCTCGATCCGCAAGCAGGACCACGACGAGCGCATGGAACAGGAAGCGATCCTCGACACCTACCTCCAGGCGCTCGGCATGGTGCCGGCAGCCGCCGAAGAATAAGCAGGCTTGCAGGGCCGCCGACAGGCGGCCTCGTCCGGACAGCGATGGGGAGCAGGCTGCCCCCGACCCGACCAGAGACGACAGCACTCGAAAGCACGATACAGAATCAAAAAGCCCGCCGGTTCGGCGGGCCTTTTCGTGTCTGCTGTTCGGCCGAAGCTCAGTTCGTGCTGAACTTCTTCACTTCCATGAAGTTGACCGCATTGCCGCTGAAGCGGGCCGTGTCCACCGTGCCAGCGCCGTTCGAGAAGCCGGCGGCATAGACCGTGGTCGGTGCGGTGCGGAGCGACTTGCTGACGAAGCGCGGCGCCTTGACCGGCTTGGAGAGCGTCGCCACACGACCCGTCGTCAGCGCCCATTCGGAAATGATCTTCTGGGTCAGCTTCGGCTCGGTGCGGACCGACGAGCGGGTCGCTGCGTCGGCGTCGTTCTTCTTCGGTCGACCGCCCTTTGCCGGCGCTTCGGCCTGCGTGTCGAAGGCGTTGTCGAAGACGGCCGCACGGGCGTTCGTGTTCGACTGCGGCGCATAGGCCGCCATTTCGATCGGCTGTTGCGATACCGGCTCGCGCTGGGCCGGCGTCGGAGCAGCAAGCGCCACACGGGTCGCAGCCTCGGCGGCAACGTCACGCGGCGGCTCTGTGGACGCAACCACCGGGCGCTCCGCGAAGGATGGAACCACGACCTGCGCATCGGCAACGGCGGCAAGGGCCGCGTCACCCGCAGGTCGCATCGCCGGAACCGGAACGAAACCAAGCGCCTGCACATCCGCGGAAGGATCGGCCGAAGCGACAAGCGTATTCATGTCGCGACGGTCAAGCATCTGCGGCACCGGCACCTTCATCGAGCCGAGATCGGCGAATTCGCTCGGCATTTCCGTGGTCTGCGGCAGGGCAGCAGCAAGCGCATCCTGGGCCGCGTTCTTCTGCGGCGCCACCAGCGCAACGGCTACGCCGCCATCGGCCGGCGCATCCTTGAAGGCAGGACGAACGGCCGGAACCGGTGCATTGATGTTCTGTTCGGCTGTTGCAGTGGCAGCAGCTGTCGGTTCGGCAGCAACCGAGCCGGCGACACCTGGCAGCGCTTCTTGGGCAGCAGGAGCGGAAGCCGTCTGTACCTTGGCCGGCGCAGCGCCGCCTTCATCGTCAGCGCCAGGACCGGCTGCGATCGCCGAGGGTTCTTCATCCTCGTCGCCGCCACCACCGCCAAAGAGCATGGCGAACAGGTTGCCGCGACGCTTGCCGCTTGCGCTATCGCCAGGACCGGTTGCGCCGCCACCGGCGACTTCGATCGCCGAGGCACCGACGCGACGTTTGTAGTCGGCGACCGCCTGGTCATAACCCGGAAGCGGCTTGCCGTCGGACGGCAGATGCATGGTCTTGCCATCAGGGAAGAGGCGTGCGAGTTCGGCGCGGCTCATGCGCGGCCAGGCGCGAACGCCGCCAACATCCATGTGAACGAAAGGCGAGCCGGAGGTCGGGTAATAGCCGACGCCACCCACCTGGAACTTCACGCCGATTTCGCGCAGCGTCTTCAGCTTCACGTCGGGAAGGTAGAAGTCCATCGCCTTGCCGAGCATGTGCTGGCTCTTCTTGGCGACGCCCTTCGAGCGCGAACGCAGCATGCCGTTGGTTGCCGGCGAACGATAGGCCGAGACGACGTGGATATAATCGCGCGAACCGCTCTTCTGGTAGACTTCCCAGACGAGGTCGAGCAGGCGCGGGTCCATCTTGGTCGGTTCGTTGCGACGCCAGTCGCGAAGGAATCGGTTGATCTCCTGCAGGCCCTTGGTGTCGTAACGGCCATTGCGCTTGAAGGTGATCTGCGCCTTTTCCTGGGTATGAATGAAATAGAGTTTCAGTGTCCGGGTCTGGCCCGCGGCCTCTACGGGAGGCGCGAAACCTGGCGTCACGAGGGAAGCCGCAATAGCAACGGATGTAAGAACCTGCGGCACCTTACGGGTAAAGGCCGCGCAGACTCTCGCTAAGGAGCCGAGCGGCTTCTTAAAACCGAACAAATTTGGCATTCAATCCCCGTCCGACGGACAACCGTGCTTCGCTGTCTCAGATGACTGTCAAATAAGGTGACAGCATGGCAAATATGCCACAGTCGTCACCGCCCCTTATAATATAGTGAACACTTCACTAACAAGGTCTAAACGGCGGTGACTGAATAGCAGGGCTAATGAATTGTGAATGCGTCGATTTTATGCCGCCTCCCTCAATGGGTTCTCGGGATCGATGCCATAATCCTTCAGCTTGCGGTAGAGAGTAGACCGGCCGATGCCGAGCTTGCGAGCCACCTGGCTCATCTGTCCGCGGTAGAATTTCAGCGCAAAACGAATCAGTTCCTCTTCCACTTCGGCGAGCTTACGGACGTCACCACCCTCGTCGACGCTGGCGATCGCGTTGTCCATCCGCGGGTCGTGCCCGGCATCGCCTTCCATCGATTTCGCCGCACTCGCGAAGTCCGGATAGACATTCGGCACCTGTTCCGCCGGCCCGCTTTCCCGTTCCGGACCGGCTTCGCCCCAGGAGAAGCCGGAGCGGTCGGAAACGACGTAGCCCGGGATCTGGGTGGCGATCTGCGGAAAATCCTTCACCGTCAGCTCGTTGCCTTCGGCAAGCACAACAGCCCGGAAGATCGCGTTTTCGAGCTGCCGGATGTTGCCTGGCCAGTCATAGGCAGTCAGCAGCGCCAAGGCGCCGCTCGAAATGGCGAGCGGTGTGTGCAGGCGCTGCTCGGCGGCAAAACGCTCGACGAAGGAACGCACCAGAACCGGGATGTCTTCCTTGCGCCGACGCAGCGCCGGGATGGTGATCGGGAAGACGTTGAGGCGGTAATAGAGGTCCTCGCGGAACCGGCCCTCGCGCACTTCGTTGATCAGGTCCTTGTTGGTGGCCGAGATCAGCCGCACATTGACCCGGTGCGGATGGCGCGCGCCGATCGTCTCGATCTCGCCCTGCTGCACGGCACGCAACAGCTTCACCTGGACTTCGAGCGGCAGGTCGCCGATCTCGTCGAGGAACAGGGTGCCGCCGTCGGCATCGACGAACTTGCCGGTGTGTTTTTCCGTCGCGCCGGTAAAGGCGCCCTTTTCGTGGCCGAAGAGAATGCTCTCGACCAGGTTATGCGGGATCGCGCCACAATTGACGGTGACGAAGGGCTTGCCGACCCGGTCGCTCGCCGACTGGATGGCGCGGGCCACCATTTCCTTGCCGACGCCGGACTCGCCTTCGAGCACGATCGGAATGTTGGACTGGGCGGCACGGCGCGCCAGGTCGATCACCCGGATCATCGCCGGGCTTGCCGAAACGATGTCCTCGAAGCCGACGGCGCCGCCGCGCGGACGGCGCGAGGTTTTGACCTTGCCGTCGCGGCTCGCCATCTTCAGCGCATTGCTGATCGCGACCGACAGCCGCTCCGGAGAGACGGGCTTCACCAGGAAGTCGAAGGCACCCGCCTGCATCGCGTGAACCACGGTTTCGATGCCGCCCTGGCCGGTCTGTACGATGACAGGCATATCGACGCCGCGCTCGGCCAGCGCTTCAAGGAAGCCGTGCCCGTTCATTTCCGGCATCAACAGGTCGAGCAGAATGACATTGATCATGCCGCCCTTGCGCTCCAGGAGCTCCAGACCGCTGCGGCCATTGTCGGCGAGATGCGCTACATGGCCGAGACGCTCGATCATGTTCGTCAACAACCGGCGCTGCACCGGATCGTCATCAATGACCAGAATATGTGATGTCACGGAAGCCTCCTGCTTTGGACACGCAGTACTATTTGGCCAACCTCATGTGCCAAATGACGTCAGGCATCTGTGCCATAAAGGGCTGAACATCATGTTTTGAGAAATGCTTGCATTTTATCCATTGCCGGCGATAGCAATGGAACCCATATCGCTTGCCTTCTTCCTGTCACGAACGAGAGAAATCCGACGATGACCTTCCGCCCCTTCGCTCCCGAGCAATCCGCTGTCCGCGCCGCCGCCGGGCAATCCCATGGCGCTACCGCGGATCTCGGCGACCTGCCCTCCTGGCGGCTCGAAGATCTCTATCCGTCGGCCGCATCGGATGCCTTTCGCAACGACCTGAAAAAGGCCGAGACCGAAGCGACCGCCTTCGAAACCAAGTGGAAGGGCAAGCTGGCCGAGGCCGCGACGAAGCGTGGTGACGACGGCATCGGCGCCGCCGTCCGGGAGTTCGAAGCGCTCGAAGATGTCATGGGCCGCATCGCTTCCTTTGCCGGCCTCACCTATTTCTCGGACACGTCCAAGCCCGAGAACGGCAAGCTTTATGGCGACGTACAGTCGAAGCTCACCGACATGTCGGCGCATCTGCTGTTCTTCTCGCTGGAGCTCAATCGGATCGATGACGCGGTCCTCGACAAGGCGCTGGAAAACGATACGCTTGCCGCGCACTACAGGCCCTGGCTGACCGACCTGCGCATGGACAAGCCCTATCAGCTCGACGACAAGCTGGAGCAGCTTTTCCTGGAAAAATCGATGACGGGTGCTGCCGCCTTCAACCGGCTGTTCGACGAGACGATGACGAGCCTCACCTTCAGCGTCGATGGCGAAGCGCTGCCGCTGGAAGTCGCCCTGAACCTGTTGCAGGATCCGGCGACAGAGGTCCGCAAGAAGGCGGCGATGGCGCTTGCCGAAACCTTCAAGGCCAATATCCGCACCTTCACGCTGATCACCAACACGTTGGCCAAGGACAAGGAAATCTCCGACCGCTGGCGCGGTTTTCAGGACATCGCCGACAGCCGCCATCTGGCGAACCGCGTCGAGCGCGAAGTTGTCGATGCGCTGGCCGAAGCCGTCAAATCCGCCTATCCGCGCCTGTCGCATCGCTACTACACGATGAAGGCAAAATGGCTCGGCATGCAGGAGATGGATTTCTGGGATCGCAATGCGCCGTTGCCGGAAACGCCGAACGCGCTGATTTCCTGGAACGAAGCCAAGGACACGGTGCTCTCTGCCTACAAGGCCTTCGATCCGGAAATGGCTGCGATCGCCCGCCGCTTCTTCGACGAGAGCTGGATCGACGCGCCGGTGCGGCCGGGCAAGGCACCGGGCGCCTTCGCCCATCCGACGGTACCATCCGCGCACCCCTACGTGCTCGTCAATTACATGGGCAAGCCGCGCGACGTCATGACGCTCGCACACGAACTCGGCCACGGCGTGCACCAGGTGCTGGCCGGGGGACAGGGCGCGCTGATGGCGTCTACTCCGCTGACCCTGGCCGAAACCGCGTCCGTGTTCGGCGAGATGCTGACCTTCCGCGCGCTGCTCGACCGGACGAAGGACAAGCGCGAGCGCAAGGCCATGCTTTCCCAGAAGGTCGAGGACATGATCAACACGGTCGTGCGCCAGATCGCCTTCTACGAGTTCGAGCGCAAGGTCCACACTGCCCGCAAGGAAGGCGAACTGACGGCTGACGACATCGGCAAGCTGTGGCTGTCGGTGCAGAACGAGAGCCTCGGGCCGGCGATCCGAATCTCCGAAGGCTACGAGACCTATTGGGCCTATATCCCCCACTTCGTCCACTCGCCTTTCTACGTCTACGCCTATGCCTTCGGCGACTGCCTGGTGAACTCGCTCTACGCCGTCTACCAGAACGCCGAAAAAGGCTTCCAGGAGAAGTACTTCGAACTGTTGAAGGCCGGCGGCACCAAGCACCATTCCGAGTTGCTCGCGCCCTTTGGCCTCGATGCCACCGATCCGTCGTTCTGGGCACAGGGACTGTCGATGATCGAAGGGCTCATCGACGAACTCGAGGCGCTTGATAAGGCCTGATCCGGGCACAGGTCCGGATCACGGCGCGATCGACAAGACGACTTTATGAGCGACACCGCACCCTATGTGCTGTTCCGGGACGACAGCGAAAACCGCACCACGGTTTTCGCTGAGCCTTCGCGCATCGTCACCGCGCGCACGAAAGCCGAATTCACCCGCGGCCTTGCCGAGCTCGAGCGCGCCCACAAGGCGGGCAAGTGGCTCGCCGGCTTCATGTCCTACGAGGCCGGCCACCTCTTCGAGCAGAAACTCGCAAGGTTTGCCGAGGAGGGCCGCGAAACGCCGTTGATGTCCTTCGGCATCTTCGACGCGCCCTCGGAAGACCATCCCCTCGCCGAGCCGCAGCGCCGGACCGAGAACGAACCCTTCCTCGCTGAGCCACGCGCGGGCTGGGACTTCGGCACCTACCGCGAGCGCTTCGATCGTCTGCACCAGCATCTGCGCCAGGGTGATTGCTACCAGGCCAACCTGACGATGCCGATCCGTGCCCGCTGGTCTGGCGATCCGCGCGCCGCCTTCTGGTCGCTGATCGACCGCCAGCCGGTGAAATACGGGGCGCTGGTTGCGCTTGACGGGCCGGTCCTCCTGTCGCGTTCGCCGGAACTCTTCTTCCGCGTCGATGCGGACGGCTGGATCGAGACGCACCCGATGAAGGGTACGGCCAAGCGCGGCGCCTCTGCGGCCGAAGACGCCGAGATCATCGCGACCATGCGCGCCGACGAAAAGACCCAGGCTGAAAACCGGATGATCGTCGATCTCCTGCGCAACGACATCTCGCGTATCACCGAAGTCGGCACGCTGAGCGTCCCCAAGCTCTTCGAAATCGAGACCTACCCGACCGTGCACCAGATGGTGAGCCATGTTCGGGCAAAGCTCCTGCCCGAGATCGGTATCGAGGACATCTTCGCCGCCCTGTTCCCCTGCGGCTCGATCACCGGCGCGCCGAAGATGCGGGCCATGGAAATCCTGCACGACCTCGAAGACGGACCGCGCGACGCCTATTGCGGCGCCATCGGCTTCATCGCCCCGAGCGGGATCATGCGCTTCAGCGTCGCCATCCGCACGATTTCGCTTTTCCCCAACGGCGAGGCTATCTTCAATGTCGGCGGCGGCATCGTCTTCGACAGCAACGCCCAATCCGAATATGACGAATGCCTGCTGAAGGCCCGCTTCGCCATTGGCGACGACAAGATCGCGCTCGGCGACGACAAGATCGCGCTGGGCGATGACGAGATCGCACGATGACGGACTTCTCGCTGATCGAAACGCTGCGCTACGAGCCCGAAAACGGCTTCGTCCGATCGCGCCTGCATTTGGCGCGGCTGAAGCGATCGGCGCGACGTCTCGGCATTCCAGGAGCGGAAGGCGCAGAAGCGGCCCTGTTGGCAGCGGTGGAGAGCGGCGACGACAAGCTCGTACTCCGCGTGCGGCTCGAGCTTTTCCCCGACGGACGCATCGAGGTAAAGGCCGCACCGTTCGTACCGTTGTCGGACGATACGATCTGGCGGGTGCGGATCGCCGCCACCCGGCTCAACTCGCGTGATCCGCTGCTGCGCTACAAGACCAGCCGCCGGGCGGCCTATGAAACGGCCCGTGGCGAGTTCGCAGCAAGCGAGGCTGACGAGGTTCTTCTGCTCAACGAGAAGGGCGAGGTCTGCGAAGGCACGATCACCTCGGTTTTCCTCGACGACGGTAGCGGTGTCCTGAAGACACCGCCGATCGCCTGCGGCCTGCTCGCCGGTGTGCTTCGTACCGAACTCATCTGCCAACGACGCGCGCGGGTAGCGCGCCTTTCGCCGGCGGATCTCACAAGCGGAACGGTCTATGTCGGCAATTCGCTACGCGGTATGATCCGGGTGAGACTCCTGGTCTGAACCGGGAAGCGTGTAGCGTCTGACACGATCCCGCCCATCGCGCTTGGCGAGGTAGAGCGCCTGGTCGGCGCGCGCATAGAGATCGCTGACGGAATCGCCATCACGATATTCCGCAAGCCCGACCGAACAGGTGTAGAAGAACTCCGGAATATTCTCGAGCGGCCGGGAGCTTCTGACCCTTTCGAGCAGACGGTCGAGAATGCGATTGCCTTCGCTGATGGTGGTATCAGGCAGGATGAGCATGAATTCCTCACCGCCGATCCGGCCGAAGCAATCCGAGCGGCGCACGAATTCCTGCATTTGACGCGCGAAATCGAGCAGAACCTCGTCGCCGCGCTGGTGCCCGTGGCGGTCGTTGATCGCCTTGAAATAGTCGATGTCGATGATCGCGACGCAACCCCACATATGCGGATTTTCGGCACAGTTGGCGATGAATTCAGTCAACCGCCCCATTGTGTAGCGACGGTTGGGCACACTGGTCAGCTCGTCGACCTGGGCCGCCCGAAGCGCGAAATCGCGGTCCTGCCGGAGCTCGCGCTCCCCCGCATGGATGGTGGTGACATCGACGGCAATGCAAAGCATATAGCCGTCGGAATCCACCGTCTCCGTCATCCACAGCCAGCGGCCGTCATGCAAGTCGGTTTCCATGGCACGAAAAGGCACTTTGCCGCGCCGGTGAGCCGTCGAGGCGATCCAGGCGTTGACGTCGTCGGTTTTCAGGACGGTCCCCTGGCCGGCTGCGTAGTTCCGGCGCATGATCTCCGCCCAGGTAGGGCTCTCGTCTGGACCGACGTGATAGGCCGCGCGAAATGCCGTGTTGGCAAATCGCAATCGATCGTGCTGATCGTAGAGCGCGATCAGTACGGGTGTTTTGCTCTGTAAGGCCGCAAGAGCCTTGAGATGACTACCGGTCACGGTCTGTCAGGCCTCCGGGTCGGACAATATCAATCATGGCGCGAAGCGGATGCTTCAGACGAAGCTATAGCACGAAGTGCTTGTGACAAGCGTTTACGCGTGTGAAACGATGGGGATATGGTTAAATCACCGTCTTGGACCGGCCGAAGTGCATGAAGCATACGCGCTACGACGGTTCCTCCAAGCCCTTCACCATCGGCCTTGCCCAACTCGATCCCGATCGCTGGATCGAGCCTGACGAACAGCTACAGCACTAGCTCTCAGAAAAGAAGTGCCTTCTTGCGGAAGCGTGAGGCAGTCGCGGCCCTGCTTTCGATCGCCGGTTAAGCACTATCTCAGATAGCGGTTGACCCGCCGGCTCTTTATTGTGACAGCGATCTATGCTCTACAGCGCCCGCGTGCCGCATTCGGCACCGAAGCCGCTGCGGCACACCCGTCAAGCTGGAACAGCGGCACCAGCCGCTTCCTCATGCTTAGTCACCCACCGTCACAGGAAAGTTTCCTCAGGAGTAAGACAAAAATGGCAGATACCACCTATCCGGTTTACGGCGAGATCACCGGTCCGATCGTCATGATCGGTTTCGGTTCGATCGGTCGCGGCACCCTGCCGCTGATCGAGCGCCACTTCAAATACGACAAGAACCGGTTGATCGTGGTCGAACCCCGTGAGGACGCCGCCGACAACGAGATTTTCGAACGGCATGGCGTACGTCACGTTCGCGCTCATGTGACGAAGGACAACTACAAGGAACTGCTGAAGCCGCTGCTCACCGAAGGCGAAGGCCAGGGCTTCTGCGTCAACCTGTCGGTCGATACCGGCTCGCTCGACCTGATCAAGATGTGCCGCAAGCTCGACGTTCTCTACATCGACACGGTCGTTGAGCCGTGGCTCGGTTTCTATTTCGACGCCGAAATGGACAATTCCGAGCGCACCAACTATGCGCTGCGCGAAACCGTTCGCAAGGAAAAGGAAAAGAACCCGGGCGGCACCACGGCCGTTTCCACCTGCGGCGCCAACCCCGGCATGGTCTCCTGGTTCGTCAAGCAGGGCCTCTTGAACCTCGCCAACGACCTCGGCGTGAAGTTTGAAGAGCCGCATCAGGACGACCGCGAAGGCTGGGCGAAGCTGATGAAAAAGGTCGGCGTCAAGGGCGTGCACATTGCCGAGCGCGACACCCAGCTGACCAAGAAGCCGAAGCCGCTCGACGTGTTCTGGAACACCTGGTCGGTCGAGGGTTTCATCTCCGAAGGTCTGCAGCCGGCCGAACTCGGCTGGGGCACCCATGAAAACTGGATGCCGAAGAACGCCAAGAAGCACAAGAAGGGCTGCAAGGCTGCAATCTACCTGGAGCAGCCGGGCGCCAACACCCGCGTACGCACCTGGTGCCCGACGCCTGGCCCGCAATACGGCTTCCTCGTCACCCACAACGAGGCGATCTCGATCTCGGACTTCTTCACCGTTCGCGATAAGGACGGCGAAGTGACGTACCGTCCGACCTGCCACTACGCCTACCATCCGGCCAACGACGCGGTCCTGTCGCTGCACGAGATGTTCGGCAACGGCGGCAACGCCCAGCCGGTCCATCACGTTCTCGACGAGAAGGAACTCGTTGAGGGCCTCGACGAACTGGGCGTCCTGCTCTACGGCCACGACAAGAATGCCTATTGGTTCGGCTCGCGCCTGTCTCTGGAAGAGACCCGCCGCATCGCTCCCTACCAGAACGCCACCGGCATGCAGGTAACCTCTGCGGTTCTCGCCGGCATGGTCTGGGCGATCGAAAACCCGAAGGCCGGCATCGTCGAAGCCGACGAGATGGACTACAAGCGCTGCCTGGAAGTACAGCTTCCCTATCTCGGTCCGGTTGAAGGCCACTACACCGACTGGACCCCGCTCGACGGTCGTCCGGGCCTGTTCCCGGAAGACATCGACACCAAGGATCCCTGGCAGTTCAAGAACATCCTCGTTCGCTAAGCTTTTGACGTAAAACGTCATCCGGCCCGGGGCACGACCGTGTCCCGGGCCTTTTCATCTGTGCAGGAAAAGGCGCCGGCCGCCCCCTGCCGCTCTTGCTTTCAACTCATGATCGCGGCATGGTCATGCCGGAATGAAACAGTCCGCTCGGCCCAATGCGGGGGAAATCGCCTATGAAGCCATTCGCAGTTCTGACCCTTATCGCAACCGCCGCGGCCTTGGCATCCTGCCAGTCGTCGCCCCGGATCATCGATGAGGGCGGGCCGTCGCGCCAGGCGACCGGCGTCGAAGGCTCCTGGGTAGACCCGAACGGCATCGTCTCGACTTTTGCGGGCGGCACCTTCTCGACCCGCACGACCGACACCAACCAGCTGCTTGCTTCGGGCAACTACATCAAGACGAGCCCGACGCTCGTCGAGATCAACATGACCTCGCTCGTGCGCAATACCCAGTCCAAGGTCGCTTGCGCCCTGGTCACCCAGAACCAGCTCAATTGCACCACCGATGCCGGCGCGCAGTTCTCGCTGGCGCGGCGCGGCTAAAACAGCGCATACGCAAGTATCGAAGCCCCCGATCGGGGGCTTTTTTTGTTGCAGGATCGCAGCTTAACCTCGTTATAAATTGACAAAGCGAGCTTGGTTTTAGCGCTTGAAGTCACCTTCAAGTGATGAAAACATCCGGCCCGGCAAAGCCACTCCGACCGTGGGGAACGGTTCCGTCTTCACGGCTCCGGAAACGGTCGGCTGACAACCGGCAAACAGGAGAACATCATGATCAGACACATGCGGACCGGCCTGATGACCGCGTCCATTCTTGCCCTCTCCTCGGGCGCAGCCTTCGCCGATTATGAGCTGAACATCCTGCACATCAACGACCTTCATTCCCGCATCGAGTCGATCAACAAGTTCGACTCGACCTGCTCGGCGGAAGAGGAAGGCAAGAACGAATGCTTCGGCGGCGTCGCTCGCTTGAAAGCCCTGATCGACACGAAACGCCAGGAACTCTCCGGCAAGAACGTGCTGCTGCTCAATGCCGGCGACAACTTCCAGGGCTCGCTGTTCTTCACCACCTATAAGGGCCTGGCCGAAGCCGAGTTCCTCAACCTGATGAAGTTCGATGCGATGACCGTGGGCAACCACGAATTCGACGAGAGCGAAGACGGCCTGGCCGGCTTCCTCGACAAGATTACCTTCCCTGTCGTCACCGCCAACGTCCTGCCGAGCCACAAGTCGAAGATCGGCGACCGCATCAAGCCGTCGATCGTGCTCGACGTCGGCGGCCAGAAGGTCGGCATCGTCGGCGCCGTCGCCAACGACACGCCGGAACTCTCCTCGCCTGGCCCGGACATCCTGATCGGCGACGACGTTGCCACCACCACGGCCGCTGTCGAAGAACTGAAGAAGCAGGGCGTCGACAAGATTATTGCGCTGACCCATGTCGGCTATCCGCGCGATCTCGCGGCAATTGCCAAGATCCCCGATGTCGATATCGTCGTCGGCGGCCACTCGCACAGCCTCTTGTCCAACACCGACCCGAAGGCCGAAGGCCCCTACCCGACGATGGTCGACAATCCCGGCGGCTACAAGGTTCCGGTCGTCCAGGCCGCATCCTACACCAAGTATCTCGGCGATCTCGTCGTCACCTTCGACGACAAGGGCGTCGTCAAAGCCGCCAAGGGCGATCCGATCCTGGTCGACTCGTCCGTCAAGCCGGATGAGGCCGTGCTGGCGCGCGTCGCCGAACTCGGCAAGCCGATCGAGGAATTGCGCTCGAAGATCATCGCCAAGACCGAAGCGCCGATCGACGGCTCGCGTGAGAATTGCCGCACCAAGGAATGCGAAATGGGCAGCCTGCTCACCGACGCCATGCTCGACCGCGTCAAGGGCCAGGGTGTCACCATCGCCATCACCAATGGCGGTGGCCTGCGCGCCTCGATCGACGCCGGCGACGTTTCGATGGGCGAAGCCATCACCGTTCTGCCGTTCCAGAACACGGTCGCCACCTTCCAGATCAAGGGCGACGGCATCCGTGAAGCGCTGGAAAACGGCCTCAGCAAGCTCGAGGAAGGCGGCGGTCGCTTCCCGCAGGTGGCGGGCATGAAGTTCTCCTTCGACAAGTCGAAGCCGGTCGGCAGCCGTGTCGTCTCGGTCGAGGTAAAGGAAGGCGAAGGCTACGTCGCCCTCGATCCGGCCAAGACCTATTCGCTCGTCACCAACAACTACATGCGCAATGGCGGCGACGGCTACGACGTCTTCAAGGAGAAGGGTGAAAACGCCTACGACTACGGTCCGGGCCTCGAAACCGTGCTCGCCGACTATCTCGCCGCCCACCAGCCGTTCAAGCCCTATACCGATGGCCGCATCACCGAGGTCGCTTCGGCTGCAGGTGCTGCACCGGCAGAACCGGCGACGGAAACGAAGCCGGCGACGGGCACCGACACCACGGCAACCCAGCCGGCGGCAACCTCCGGCGATGCATCAGCGCCCGCGGCAAGCGGCCCGCAGAAGCACGTGATCGCCAAGGGCGATACGCTCTGGGACCTCGCCAAGTCGTTCTACGGCGAAGGCTCGCTGTGGAAGAAGATCTCCGAAGCCAACGGCAAGCCGGCGCCGCGCGCGCTGCATGTCGGCACGGAACTGGAAATTCCGGCAAAGTAAGACAATTTTCCTCTACTTTCAGAGCCGGCGCGGGCTTCCCCGCGCCGGCTTTTCTTTTTAGAAGGATTTGAAACCGAAAGCAGTGTCCCGATTGAACGGGGCCGACGAGGACCGAGATGACCGAACAGCTTGCCGTGATCGCCCCTGCCGACCACCCTTCCGTCAAATCCGGAAAGGTCGGCATTCTGCTGGTCAATCTCGGCACGCCCGACGGCACCGACTATACCTCGATGCGCCGCTACCTGAAGGAGTTCCTGACGGACCGCCGGGTGATCGAATGGTCGCGGCTGTTCTGGTACCCGATCCTGTTCGGCATCGTGCTCAACACCCGTCCCGGCAAGGTGGGCAAGGCCTATGAGACGATCTGGAACAAGGAGCTGAACGAAAGCTACCTCAGGACCTACACCCGCAACCAGGCGCAACTGATCGCCAAAACGTTCGCCGATCGCCCTGAGGTGATCGTCGACTGGGGCATGCGCTACGGCCAGCCATCGATTGCCTCGCGCATGGAGGCGCTGCAGAAGGCCGGTTGCGAACGCATCCTCGTCTTCCCGCTCTATCCGCAGTATGCGGCCGCTACCACCGCCACCGTCAACGACAAGGCCTTCGAGGCGCTCTTGAAGATGCGCTGGCAGCCGGCGCTGCGCACGGTTCCGCCCTACCACGACGATCCGGTCTATATCGACGCGCTCGCGACCTCGATCGAGCGCCATCTGGCGACGCTCGACTGGGAACCGGAAGTGGTTCTGACTTCCTTCCACGGGATCCCGAAGAGCTATTTCGACAAGGGCGACCCCTATTATTGCCAATGCCAGAAGACCGCGCGACTACTGCGCGAAAAGCTCGGCTGGTCCAAGGACAAGCTGCAGGTCACCTTCCAGTCGCGCTTCGGCCCCGAGGAATGGCTGCAGCCCTACACTGACAAGACGGTCGAGAAACTCGCACAGGAAGGCGTCAAGCGCATCGCCGTCATCAACCCCGGTTTCGTCTCCGACTGTCTGGAAACACTGGAGGAGATCGCCGAGCAGGCGGCCGAGAGCTTCCACCACAATGGCGGCGACAAGTTCACCCACATTCCCTGTCTCAACGACAGCGCCGAAGGCATGGCGGTCCTCGAACACGTCGTGCGTCGCGAACTCGCCGGCTGGCTCTAGCTCCCATTCCTTGCCGCGCCGCTTGAAAACGGTGCCCCGATCACCACTTCTGGATGAATGGAACACGCACGCGCTCACCGGCGAGTGCGCGTCCCTAACATTTTGAATCTATGCGCAATCCGCGGAAACCGATTCCGGACCGACAACTATTGCGCTAAAGTGCTGTCTCGGGTCGGGATTGCAAATTTAGGGGGCATCTCTTGGGCGGGTTGGATATCGTCGTCGTCGGTTTCGTGGTTCTCATCATCCTGGTCCTCTTCATGGGGATCAAGACGGTGCCGCAGGGCTACCGCTACACCATCGAGCGCTTCGGTCGTTACACGAAGACGCTGGAGCCAGGTCTGAACCTGATCGTGCCCTTCATCGACCGGATCGGCGCCAAGATGAACGTGATGGAGCAGGTGCTCGACGTTCCGACTCAGGAGGTCATCACCAAGGACAATGCCAGCGTCTCGGCCGACGCCGTCGCCTTCTACCAGGTGCTGAACGCAGCGCAGGCCGCCTATCAGGTCGCCAACCTGGAAAACGCCATCCTCAACCTGACGATGACCAATATCCGCTCGGTCATGGGCTCGATGGATCTCGACGAACTGCTTTCCAATCGCGATACGATCAACGACCGATTGCTGCATGTCGTCGACGAGGCCGCCAACCCCTGGGGCATCAAGATCACCCGCATCGAGATCAAGGATATCGCACCGCCGAAGGACCTTGTCGACGCCATGGCAAGACAGATGAAGGCCGAACGCGAAAAGCGCGCCCAGGTATTGGAAGCGGAAGGCTCGAGAAACGCGCAGATCCTGCGCGCCGAGGGCGCCAAGCAGTCGGCGATCCTCCAGGCCGAGGGCCAGCGCGAAGCGGCCTTCCGCGATGCGGAAGCCCGCGAACGTCTGGCCGAGGCCGAAGCCAAGGCGACGCAGATGGTCTCTGCCGCGATTGCCGCCGGCGACATCCAGGCGATCAACTACTTCGTCGCGCAGAAGTACACCGAGGCGCTCGCCTCGATCGGCACCGCCAACAACCAGAAGATCGTGCTGATGCCGATGGAAGCCTCCGCACTGATCGGCTCGCTCGGCGGTATCGGCGCCATCGCCAAGGAGGTTTTTGGCGATGGACAGACGGCACCGGCGACACGCCCGCGCCCATCGACTCCTCGGACCACGCCCGCCTTCCCGGCAGATCCCTCGCAAGGGAAGTAGGCGATGATCGAACGCGCCATTCAAGAACTCGGGCCCTGGAGCTGGTGGGTTCTCGGCTTCGTGCTGCTGGCAGCCGAACTCGTGGCACCCGGCGTGTTCCTGATCTGGATCGGCATCGCCGCGCTCATTATCGGAATTCTCTCCCTTATGCTCTGGGAGACCGGCTTCTGGATGTGGCAGGTGCAGTTCGTCCTCTTCGCCGTCCTCTCGGTGGTCGCTGTGCTGCTCGGCCGCCGCTTCGTTCTGTCCTCAGCCGAAACCACCGACGAACCCTTGCTGAACCAGAGAGCGGAAAGTCTCGTCGGTCGTACCGCGGTACTGGAGAAACCGATCGCCGAGGGACGCGGCCGTATCCGGCTCGACGATACGTTCTGGATCATCGAGGGACCGGACCTGCCGGCTGGCACCCGAGTCCGCGTCGTTTCCAGCCATGGCCGAAACCTGACCGTCGAAAGCGCCTGATCGGCAAGCGGCTGATGCCACGACGTTTTTCCCATTTGGAAACGATTGCTTAACCACGTCGCTTTACGATTGCGAAAGGATTGCAATCAGGCTTCGTGGACAAACGGCATATGGTGCCAGGCTCATCTCGCTCGACCAAAGGAGACGCGCGGCGTTCGACCTCGCTGGCGTTGCTATTGGCCGGCACTGCCCTGTTCGCACCATCGTCATTGCGCGCGCAAACGGCCACGGCCCCGACGACCTCCTATGGCGTCGCCACCACCCCGGCAACAGTCCCGGCCACCACGCCCGCAATCGCCGATCCGCAAACCACCGGCGCCGTCAGCGGCGACGATCTTCCGCCGGCGCAGAACGAGGATTTCCTCCGCCTCAACCAGCGGGAGCCGACGATCGATGGCCTGAGGCTTCGAACCGATACGGAGGGGTATCGTACCACGCCGGGCGTTCGCATCGGGACCTTCACACTGCGCCCCAGCGTCAGCGAGACCATCAACCATGAATGGCGCAACGACGGTGACACCAAGACGAACCGCGGCTATCTCGAAACCGGCATCCGCGGCACCCTGACCTCCGACTGGTCGCGTCACCAGTTGACCGTCACCGGCGAAGGCATCCTGCAAAACAACATCTCAGGCGAAGGGGAGGAAGAGCCGCGCGCCGATGTAGACGCGGAACTGCGCCTCGATCTCTGGGACGAAACGATTGCACGACTCCGGGCCGGATACAGTTTCTACCGAGAAGACGCCGACGACCCGAACGCGATTTCGAACGCCAAGACCCAGTCCGCGGTCAACACCTACCGCCTCGGTGCCGCCATCGAGCGCGATTTCGGTCTGATCCGCGGTTCGGTCGGAATCGATTTCGACCGCCAAACCTATGGCGATGTCGAACTCGAAAACGGCACGACACTGTCCGAGAAGGACCGCAACCGCAACACCGGAAACTTGATTGCCCGCGTCGGCTACGAACTGTCGCCGGCGCTGATCCCGTTCCTCGAAGCCTCCGTCGGCAAGTCGCTTTACGACTTGCGCGAGGACACGTCCGGCTTCGAGCGTTCCTACCAGACCTATGCCGGACGCGGCGGTATCGAGGTCGATCTCGGCGAGAAACTCTATGGTGAGCTCGGCCTCGGCTACGAGACCTATCGCTTCGATGATGATAGGCTCGAAGACGTCAGCGGCCTGTCCGTCGACGGCCGCCTCAACTGGTCGCCGCAGCGCGGCACCGATGTGCTCTTCGCGGTTTTGACGGATCTCGATCCGTCGACGACGGCGGGCGTTTCCGGATCGATCGACTATACCTTGACCAACATCATCACCCACCAGATGCGCTCCGATCTGGTCGCACGATTGTCCAACACTCTGATCATCCGCAAATATCCGTCGGACTCCCGCTCCTCCGACGAGACGACCTGGCGCACGGGCGCAGGCCTCACCTGGGATATGAACCGTTACCTCGCATTGACCGGCGACGTCAGCTACGAGCGCACCACGCCCGACGTCGGCGATCCGACCGACATCACCCGTGTCGGCGTCGGCCTCGTCCTGCGGCGTTGAGCCAAAGGTCAGCCGCTGGCAAAGCTAGAGCGGTAACAACACTCATTGCCAGCAGCCAATGAAAAAGGCCGCATTCCTCGGGGAACGCGGCCTTCTCGTTTCGGTGGAACCGAAATTACCTCAGGCTGCTCAGCAGCGTCTTCAGCGGCCCCTCGACGCTCGGGCGGATGTCGCCGCGTTCCAGAGCAAAGGCAACGTTTGCCAGGATGAAGCCGTCCTTGGCGCCACAGTCATAGGTGTCGCCACGGAAGTGATAGGCGGCGAACTGCTGGCTGTCGGAGAGCTTGAGCATGCCATCGGTCAGCTGGATTTCGTTGCCGGCGCCGCGCTCCTGCTTTTCGAGGATCGGGAAGATCTCCGGCTGCAGGATGTAGCGGCCGTTGATGAAGAAGTTGGACGGGGCTGTGCCCGGTGCCGGCTTCTCGACCATCTTGGTGATCTTGAAACCATCGCCCACCTTGTCGCCGACGCCGACGATGCCGTATTTGTGGGCCTGGTCGGGTGCGCATTCCTCGACGGCGATGACGTTGCCGCCGCTCTGCTCATAGAGCTCGACCATGCCCTTGAGGCAGCCCTTTTCGCCCTTCATGATCATGTCGGGCAAGAGCAGCGCAAACGGCTCGTTGCCGACGAGGTCACGGGCGCACCAGACCGCGTGGCCGAGGCCGAGCGGGGCCTGCTGGCGGGTAAAGCTGGTCGTGCCGGCCTTCGGCAGAATGCTGTCGAGCAGGGCGATCTCGGCCTTCTTGTTGCGCTCGCGCAGCGTCTGATCGAGCTCGACCTGAATGTCGAAATAATCCTCGATCACCGCCTTGCTGCGGCCGGTGACGAAGATCAGATGCTCGATGCCGGCTTCCAGCGCCTCATCGACCACATATTGAATGACCGGCTTGTCCACCACCGTCAGCATTTCCTTCGGCACGGCCTTGGTAGCCGGCAGGAAACGTGTGCCCAGCCCTGCGACTGGGAACACGGCTTTGCGGACTTTACGCTTGTCGGTCATCGATACCTCCTTGATAGGAACTCACTCATAAGTCTTGCCGGATGGTCCCGGACGGCAATCCGTCTGAAACCATACAGCGCTCCGTAATGGAGCCGCAATCTCTATGCCGTCAGCTGAACACAGCCTGAACCGACGGAACAAATGCATATGCGAACTCCACGACCATGGCTTGACATTTTCTACAGCGGAAGACGCCACCACAATTTCATGGTAAAGGGTTTGTTGACCACGTTTCTGTAGATTCGTTGCAATCCGGCAATGCAACAATCGCGGCCGGATCCGAAACAGGAGCCGCCGACGACTGCCCCCACCGTCGAGGCTGGCCCCAGACTGCCACCTTGCGGAGTGATTCGGGCCATGACGGCCGAAGCCCCCGCAGAGAAACGGAACCGACAGCTGATGATCAGAAACCGCAGGACGTTTTTCCGTCATATCGCAGCCGCCCTCGTCCTATCCGCCGCAACACTCGGCACCTCGCCCGCGCGCGCCGATGCCGGATTCCAGAACTGGATCAACGAATTCTACACGACGGCCGCCAAGGCCGGCATCAGCAAGTCGACCTATCGCCAGGCCTTCGCCGGCGTGAAGTCGCCTGACCAGACGGTGATCGAGAAGGCGAACTACCAGCCGGAGTTCAAGCACAAGATCTGGGAATACATCGATTCCCGCGTGAACCCGTACACCAAGCGCGTCGGCCAGGAGATGGCGACGAAGCACGCCCGCACGCTGAACGCGCTGGAAAAGCACTTCGGCGTCGACAAGACCATCCTGCTGGCGATCTGGTCGATGGAATCCAACTACGGCGCCGTGCTCGAGAAGGATGACCGCCTGCACTATGTGCCGCGCGCGCTCGCCACCCTTGCCTATGCCGATCCGAAGCGCTCGAACTACGCCAAGAAGCAGCTGATCGCCGCGCTGAAGATCCTCCAGAGCGGCGACATCACGCCGCGCGAGCTGACCGGGTCCTGGGCGGGCGCCATGGGCCACACCCAGTTCATCCCGACGAGCTACCTGCTCTATGCGGTTGACGCCGACGGCAACGGTCACCGCGACATCTGGAACTCGGTGCCCGATGCGCTGGCGACCGCCGCCAACCTTTTGAAGAAGAACGGCTGGCAGCCGGGCGAAACCTGGGGCTACGAAGTCGCGCCGCCGGCAAATGCCGCGAAATATTCCGGCCAGACGAAGACGCTCGCCGAATGGGCGTCGCTCGGCTTCGGCCGACCCAACGGCAAGGGCTTCCGCAACGGCAGCATACGCGCCGAACTCAAGCTGCCGAGCGGTGGCGAGGGTCCCGGCTTCCTGATGACCAAGAACTTCTTCGTCATCAAGCGCTACAACGCCTCCGACAGCTACGCTCTCGGCGTCGGCCTTCTTGCCGACCAGATCGCCGGCTATCAGGGCATGCAGCAGCGCTGGCCGCGTCCGGACGGATCGCTCGACATCAGCGAAAAGTTCGAACTGCAGAACCGCCTGAAGGAGCTCGGCTACTACAGCGGCGAAGTCGACGGCAATTTCGGTTCCGGCTCGAAGGCCGCGATCCAGGCGTTCCAGTCGAAGAACGGCCTGGCGCCGGACGGAGAGCCGACCCAGATGCTGCTGCGCGCCCTTCGCAACTAGCGGCTCGAAACGGTTTCACGATCGCCACATCCGTGAGATAAATGACGAGTAGCGCGCTGCATCCCGTGCGGCGCGCTGAAACGTGAGGGCGGTTGAAAACCGGCGAAGACGCGATCAACGGGGCAGAAGAGCAGATGACGAGCAAGCGCCGCAACCAACCGCGCCGAACGCCCTTCGGGATTGCGACGATCTGCATCGCCGCAATGGCGATGGTCGCCGTCAGCCTCTTTGCAAGCTTTGCCGAGGCGCAGGAGCGCGCCCAGCGGCGCACCCTGTTCCAGATGCTCTTCGGCGGCTTGTCGCGCGAGCGGCCGGTTCTTGAAGACCGCTCCTATTTCCCTGAGCAGCCGCGCCCGAAACGCCAACGCCAGCAGCAACAGCAGCGCCAGAAGGGCCAGGGGCAACAGAAGCAGAAGCCGAAGATCGCCGATGCACCGGCAGTCGCGCCGGTGGTGGTGGAGAAAGCGCCCGACGCCAAGAAGGTTCTGGTCGTCGGCGACTTCATGGCCGGCAGCCTCGGCGACGGCCTGAAGACCGCCTTCGAGATGACGCCCGGCATCGCCGTCGAGACACGGGCGAATGGCTCGTCCGGCCTGGTGCGCGAAGATTACTTCAACTGGCCGGGTACGCTTCCCGGCTACGTCGGCGAATTAAAGCCATCCGTGATCATCATCAGCCTCGGTGCCAACGATCGGCAGCAGATGCAGATGGGCGACGTCAAGGAGAAGTTCCGCAGCGATATCTGGAACGAGGAGTATCGCAAGCGCGTCAATGCGCTGGCGGCCCTTGCCCGCAAGGAGAAGCTGCCGGTTCTCTGGGTCGGCATGCCGCCGTTCCAGTCCGCCGCAATGACCGCCGACATGGTGACCTTCAACGGCATCTATCGCGAGGAAATCGAGAAGGTCGGCGGCCAGTTTGTCGACATCTGGGATGGCTTCGTCGACGAGGGCGGCAAATTCGTCCTGACCGGCTCCGACATCAACGGCCAGCAGGTTCGTCTGCGCGGCGCCGATGGCATCAACCTCACCAAGGCCGGCAAGCGCAAGCTGGCTTTCTACGTCGAGAAGGACATTCGGCGGTTGCTCGGCGATGCCGCCGCGACGGACAAGAACGTGCCCGGGGCAGGCGAACTCAAGGACCTGGTGGTGACGGCGCCGCTTGGCAACGAGGATATCGTCAAGACCCAGCCGATCGGCTTGACCGATCCGGCCCTGGATGGCGCCGGCTCCCTGCTTGGCAACGCCGCACCGGACAAGGGCAACGGCAAGAGCCCGCGCGACCTTTTGGTTGACAAGGGGGATGTCGCCGCCGCACCGACCGGCCGCGTCGATGACTTCCGCCTGTCGAAGCCAAGCACTGTCATCAGCAATCCGGTGATCCGCAACTAAAGCCTGTCGCGCAAAAGTGCGCAGCGGTTTTGCGGTATGCGATATATCAAAAACTTAAAGCGCAAGGAGCGAATCTGAAAGATCGCGACGCGCTTAAGAGCAATTCCAGGAAAAGTGTGAAGCGGTTTTCCGTCCGGAATTGCGCTATTTCAAAGACTTAGATCAATTCACCGTTTCGACGAAAAAATGAAATCATCTAGAACCAGCCGCGCCCAAGGCTGTCGAGCCTCCGGCAACAGCCCACAAAAAAGCCCCGCATCGCTGCGGGGCTTTTTTCATGCTTGGGAGTAAACCGTTTATCGCGGCAGGGTGGTTGAGCCCATCAGCGCCTCGTCGATCGCACGCGCCGCCTGGCGGCCTTCGCGGATCGCCCAGACGACCAGAGACTGGCCGCGACGCACGTCGCCGGCGGTCCAGAGCTTCTCGACCGAGGTCTTGTAGTCGCGCTCGTTGGCAACCACGTTGGTCGAGCCGCGGCGATCGGTGTTGAGCGTCAGCTTGTCGCCGAGATCCTTCAGCACGCTGCTGGTAAACGGACCGCGGAAGCCGATGGCGATGAAGGCAAGATCCGCCTTGATGATGAACTCCGTGCCGGCGACCGGCTTGCGGCGATCGTCCACCTGGCAGCACTTCACGCCGGTGAGAGTGCCATCCTCGTCGCCGATGAATTCGAGCGTTGCCACCTGGAACTCGCGGATCGCGCCTTCGGCCTGGCTGGACGAGGTGCGCATCTTCGTTGCCCAGAACGGCCAGACGGCAAGCTTGTCTTCCTTTTCCGGTGGCTGCGGGCGGATGTCGAGCTGGGTCACCTTGACCGCGCCCTGACGGAAGGCGGTGCCGACGCAGTCCGACGCGGTATCGCCACCGCCGACGACGACGATGTGCTTGCCGCCGGCGAGGATCGGCTGCGACGGCCAGCCGACGCTGTCGATGTTCTCGCGGCCGACGCGGCGGTTCTGCTGCACGAGATAGGGCATCGCATCATGCACACCGGCGAATTCAACACCGGGGATGCCCGCGTCACGCGGCGTCTCCGAACCGCCGCAATAAAGCACAGCATCGTGGTCGTCGAGCAGGCGCTGCATCGGCACGTCAACGCCGACATTGATGCCGCAGTGGAAGGTGACGCCTTCGCCCTTCATCTGTTCGACGCGGCGGTCGATGAAGTTCTTCTCCATCTTGAAGTCCGGAATGCCGTAGCGCAGCAGGCCGCCGGCCTTGGTCTCGCGCTCGTAGACGTGAACTTCGTGGCCGGCGCGGGCAAGCTGCTGGCCTGCCGCCATGCCGGCTGGGCCTGAGCCGATGACCGCGACCTTCTTGCCGGTCTTGGTGACGGCCGGCTGCGGCACGATGTAGCCCATCTCATAGGCCTTGTCGGCGATCGCCTGTTCGATCGTCTTGATCGCCACCGGCGTGTCTTCGAGGTTCAGCGTGCAGGCTTCCTCGCACGGCGCCGGGCAGACGCGACCGGTGAATTCCGGGAAGTTGTTGGTCGAATGCAGGTTGCGGATCGCCTCATCCCAGTTGCCGTTGTAGACGAGGTCGTTCCAGTCCGGGATCTGGTTGTGCACCGGGCAGCCGGTCGGCCCATGGCAATAGGGGATGCCACAGTCCATGCAGCGAGCAGCCTGCTTCTGCACTTCCGGTTCTGACATCGGAATGGTGAATTCACGGAAATGGCGAATGCGGTCGGATGCCGGCTGGTACTTTGCCACTTGCCGGTCGATCTCGAGAAATCCAGTTACCTTACCCATCGTACTATCCTGAAAGCTTTGCGTCTGAACAGGCGCTTTTGACAAGCGCGCGTGAGGGACCCCCGAACCAGTCTGTGATGAACCGGGAGCCTTGGTCACCGGGGCCTCCTATTCAGCCGCCTCTGCCATTTTCATGCGTTCCATATCCTCGAGCGCACGGCGGTATTCGACCGGCATGACCTTGCGGAATTTCGGCCGGTAATCCGTCCAGTGATCGAGAATCTCCTTCGCCCGGGGCGAACCCGTGTGGTGAAGGTGGTTGGATATCAGCTGATAGAGCCGCTCTTCATCGTGACGCGTCATGTCGCCGGAGACGTCGACCATGCCCTTGTGCATGATGTCGCCGCCGTGGTGATGCAGCTTCTCGAGCATGTCGTCCTCTTCCGGAACCGGCTGCAACTCGACCATCGCCATGTTGCAACGACGGGCGAAATCACCCTCCTCGTCCAGCACATAGGCAACGCCGCCGGACATGCCGGCCGCGAAGTTGCGGCCCGTCGTGCCGAGAACGACGACGACGCCGCCGGTCATGTATTCGCAGCCATGGTCACCCACGCCCTCGACGACCGCGACCGCACCGGAGTTGCGCACGGCGAAGCGCTCGCCGGCAACGCCGTTGAAGTAGCACTCGCCCGAGATCGCGCCATAAAGCACGGTGTTGCCGACGATGATCGATTCCTGCGGAACGATCGTCGCGTTTTCCGGCGGCCGGACGATGATGCGTCCGCCCGAAAGACCCTTGCCGACATAGTCGTTGCCGTCGCCCACCAGGTCGAAGGTGATACCGCGTGCCAGGAACGCGGCGAAGGACTGGCCGGCCGTGCCCCTCAGGGTCACGTGGATGGTGTCGTCCTTCAGGCCCTTGTGGCCCCAGCGCTTGGCAAGCGCACCGGCGAGCATCGCACCGGCCGAGCGGTCGACGTTCTTGATCGCAGCTTCGATCTTGACCGGCGCCTTGGTTTCGAGCGCGACCTTGGCTTCCTCGATCAGCTTGCGGTCGAGAATGTCGTCGATCGGGTGCTTCTGGCGTGTGGTCCAGTAGGTCTCTTCCTTGGCGGCTTCCACCTTGTGGAAGATCTTCGAGAAGTCGAGGCCGTTCGCCTTCCAGTGGGCAAGCGCACCGTCCTTTTCGAGCAGCTCGGAGGCACCGATGATCTCGTCAAGCTTGCGCACACCAAGCGAAGCCAGGATCTCGCGCACTTCCTCGGCGACGAAGAAGAAGTAGTTGATGACGTGCTCGGCCGTGCCCTTGAAGCGCTTGCGCAGAACCGGGTCCTGGGTGGCGACACCGACGGGACAGGTGTTGAGATGGCACTTGCGCATCATGATGCAGCCGGCAGCGATCAGCGGCGCGGTGGCAAAGCCGAACTCATCGGCACCGAGCAGCGCCCCGATGATGACGTCGCGGCCGGTCTTGAGACCGCCGTCGACCTGAAGGGCGACGCGCGAACGCAGGCCGTTCAAGACCAGCGTCTGCTGGGTTTCGGCAAGACCGATTTCCCACGGGCTGCCGGCGTGCTTCAGCGATGTCAGCGGCGAGGCGCCGGTGCCGCCGTCGAAGCCGGCGACGGTGATGTGGTCGGCGCGCGCCTTGGCGACGCCGGCGGCAACCGTGCCGACGCCGACTTCCGAGACGAGCTTGACCGAGACGTCCGCTTCCGGATTGACGTTCTTCAGATCGTAGATCAGCTGCGCCAGATCTTCGATCGAATAGATGTCATGGTGCGGCGGTGGCGAGATCAGGCCGACGCCAGGCGTCGAGTGCCGGGTCTTGGCAACCGTCGCATCGACCTTGTGGCCGGGCAGCTGGCCGCCTTCGCCGGGCTTGGCGCCCTGCGCCACCTTGATCTGCAGCATGTCGGCATTGACCAGGTACTCCGTGGTCACGCCGAAGCGGCCGGACGCGATCTGCTTGATCGCCGAGCGCTCGGGGTTCATCGAACCGTCCGGCAGCGGCAGGTAACGGTCGCTCTCCTCACCGCCCTCGCCGGTATTCGACTTGCCGCCGATCCGGTTCATGGCGATTGCGAGCGTCGTATGCGCCTCGCGGCTGATCGAGCCGAAGGACATAGCACCGGTCGAGAAGCGCTTGACGATGTCGGTAGCCGGCTCGACCTCGTCGACCGAGATCGGCTTGCGGCCGAGAGCCTCGGCGCTCTTCACCGTAAACAGGCCGCGAATGGTGTTCATGCGTAGCGCCGAGTTGTTCACCATCTCGGAGAATTCGCGATAGCGGTCCTGCGCGTTGCCGCGCACGGCATGCTGCAGAGATGCGATCGCGTCCGGGGTCCAGGCGTGGCTTTCACCGCGCATACGGAAGGCATATTCGCCGCCGATGTCGAGCGTGTTGGCGAGAACCGGGTCGGCACCGAACGCCGCCTTGTGGCGGGCGACGGTCTCGGCGGCGATCTCTTCGAGGCCGATGCCTTCGATCGTCGTCGCCGTGCCGAAGAAGAACTGGTTGACCAGCTTCGACGACAGACCGACGGCGTCGAAGATCTGCGCGCCGCAATAGGACTGGTAGGTCGAAATGCCCATCTTGGACATGACCTTGAGGATGCCCTTGCCGACGGCCTTGATGTAGCGATAGACGACCTCGCTCGCATCGACCTCCTTGGGGAACTCGCCGCGCTTGTGCATGTCGATCAGCGTGTCGAAGGCGAGATAGGGGTTGATCGCCTCGGCGCCGTAGCCGGCGAGCAGGCAGAAGTGGTGCACTTCGCGCGGTTCGCCGGATTCGAGCACGATGCCGACTGAGGTGCGCAGGCCCTTGCGGATCAGGTGGTGGTGCACGGCGGCGGTCGCAAGCAGCGCCGGGATCGCCACGCGGTCCGGACCGACCTGGCGGTCCGACAGCACGATGATGTTGTAGCCGCCTTTCACCGCCGCTTCCGCGCGTTCGCAGAGACGGTCGAGCATATCGGGCATGCCTTCGGCACCGCGCGAAATGTCATAGGTGAAATCGAGCGTCTTGGTGTCGAAGCGATCTTCCGTGTGACCGATCGAGCGGATCTTTTCGAGATCGCCATTGGTCAGGATCGGCTGGCGCACCTCGAGCCGCTTGGCATGGGCCATGCCCTCGTGATCGAGGATGTTCGGGCGCGGTCCGATGAAGGAGACGAGGCTCATCACCAGCTCTTCGCGGATCGGGTCGATCGGCGGGTTGGTAACCTGCGCGAAGTTCTGCTTGAAATAGGTATAGAGCAGCTTGCGCTTGTCCGACATCGCCGAGATCGGCGTATCGGTGCCCATCGAGCCGATCGCCTCCTGGCCGGTCGTCGCCATCGGCGACATCAGGATCTTGGTGTCTTCGAGCGTGTAGCCGAAGGCCTGCTGGCGGTCGATGAGCGAGACGTCGCGACGCAGCGCGCGCGGCTCCACCGGCTTCAGTTCTTCGAGGATGAGCTGGGTGTCTTCAAGCCACTTGCTATAGGGGTGCTTCTGGGCGAGCGAGGACTTCACCTCCTCGTCGGAGATGATGCGGCCCTGCTCCATATCGATCAGCAGCATCTTGCCCGGCTGCAGGCGCCACTTCTTGACGATCTTGTCCTCGTCGACCGGCAGCACGCCGGATTCCGAAGCAAGGATGACGCGATCATCAGAGGTGACGATGTAGCGGGCCGGACGCAGGCCGTTGCGGTCGAGCGTCGCGCCGATCTGGCGGCCATCGGTGAAGGCGACTGCCGCCGGTCCGTCCCACGGCTCCATCAGCGCCGCATGGTATTCGTAGAAAGCCTTGCGCTCGGGCGACATCAGCTGGTTGCCGGCCCAGGCTTCCGGGATCAGCATCATGACAGCATGCGACAGCGAATAGCCGCCCTGCACCAGGAACTCGAGTGCGTTGTCGAAGCAGGCGGTGTCCGACTGGCCCTCATAGGAGATCGGCCAGAGCTTTGAGATATCCTCGCCGAAGAGCGGCGAAGATACCGACGCCTGACGCGCGGCCATCCAGTTGACGTTGCCGCGCAGCGTGTTGATTTCGCCGTTATGCGCGACCATGCGGTAGGGATGCGCGAGCTTCCACGACGGGAAGGTGTTGGTCGAGAAGCGCTGGTGCACGAGCGCCACCGCGCTCTCAAACCGCGGATCGGACAGGTCCTTGTAATAGGCGCCGACCTGGTACGCCAGGAACATGCCCTTGTAGACGATCGTCGAGGACGACAGCGATACCGGGTAGAAATTGCTCTCCTCGCCCTTGTATTCGTCATAGATGCGGTTGGAGATCACCTTGCGCAGCGTGAAGAGACGACGCTCGAACTCGGGGTTCGTGGCGGCGTCGCGGCCGGCACCGATGAAGATCTGGACATGGCGCGGCTCGGTCGCGGCAATCTCGGGCGCCTTCGACAGCGACGCGTTGTCGACCGGCACGTCGCGGTAGCCGATGAGCACCTGGCCCTCTTCGGCGACGACGTCCTTGATCACCTGCTTGAAGTGTTCGACGAGCGCATCGTCCGGCGGCATGAAGATATGGCCGACGGCGTACTCGCCCGCCTTCGGCAGGGTGATGCCCTGCTTGGCCATCTCCTCGCGGAAGAAGCGGTCGGGAATCTGCACGAGAATGCCCGCGCCGTCGCCCATCAGCGGGTCGGCACCGACGGCACCGCGGTGCGTCAGGTTTTCGAGCATGAACAGGCCGTCGCGCACGATCTGGTGCGACTTCTGACCCTTCATATGCGCGACGAAACCGACGCCGCAGGCGTCATGTTCGTTGCGCGGATCGTAGAGACCCTGTTTTCGCGGCAGGCCAGTCGGGAATGCGGGCGTTTTTTCAGCCGTCGCAACGCTGTGTGCGAGGTTGAGCCCAGATTGCTGTGATGGCGAATGATCCGTCATCGTTTTCCCTCCTGTTAAACCCGGCACCGCCGGGCATGGCACCGCCCGCGCATGGCTCTTCGTTGCGCGCAAAGGCACGCCAAAAAGCCGGGGCACTATCGTCTCATGATCCTGATCAGGTCGCAAATAAGCACGGCATCATCAGGCACTGATGTCTGCGACCATCCTGACGGCAGGCGATAACAACCGGATGAAATCCGGCAAATCCCCCCGCTTCGCACGCCGGGTGCCATTTTTTTAGGCACTCGCGGCGATTGTTCCGGTCCCTAGACCGAAATAGGACAGCAAACCTGTCCTATTTCATGTGCTCTATGCCAGAAACTCCCCCCCTCCGCAAGAGGCATATCAGCAAATAATAGAGAAGATTTTGCCGAACATTGCCGGAAGTTTCCGGCTTTTATAATTTAATTACGGCTTTCCGGCGTTTTCTTCCTTTTGGTTTCAAACTGGTCTCCAGTTGGCCTTTCGGCCGCCGACCGTGATTGATCCGGCCGAGAACTCGGCTAAGGTCGGCCAAATCCGTCGAAAAGACTGTAATACAGGGTGGAATGTGATGATTTTTTCGTCTGACAACTGGGCTGGCGCCCATCCCGCGATTGCCGAAAGCCTGATGGCGCATGCCGGCGGATATGCGTCCGCCTATGGCACCAGCGAGCTTGACCGGAAGGTGGAGAAGAAGTTCGCGGAAATCTTCGAAAGGGATGTCGCAGTCTTCTTCGTCGGCACCGGAACGGCTGCCAATTCGCTGGCACTTGCGACAGCCAATCGCGCAGGCGGCATCGCCTTCTGCCATCGCGAAGCGCATGTCATCGCCGATGAATGCGGCGCGCCGGAATTCTTCTCGCACGGCGCCAGGCTGAAGCCTGTCGATGGACCGCGGGGCAAGATGGAGGCCGCGCGCCTCGAAGCCGAGATCCGGCGCTTTCCGCTCGACAATGTCCACGGTGGCCAGCCGACAGCGGTCTCGCTGACCCAGGCAACGGAAAGCGGCACGGTCTATTCGCTCTCGGAGATCGAGGCGATCGCGGCCGTTGCCAAGGCGCACAAGTTGCCGCTGCATATGGATGGTGCCCGCTTCGCCAATGCGCTCGTCGGCCTTGGCGCAACGCCCGCTGAAATGACCTGGAAGCGCGGTGTCGATCTCGTCTCCTTCGGCGGCACCAAGAACGGCTGCTGGTGCGCCGAAGCGCTGGTGCTCTTCGATCTCTCGAAGGCGCACGAAATGCATTTCCTGCGCAAGCGCTCGGCCCAACTCTTCTCCAAGTCGCGTTTCGTCTCCGCACAGTTCGACGCCTACTTCGCCGGCGATCTCTGGCTGAACCTCGCGCGCCATGCCAACGCGATGGCTGCACGCCTCGCCGAGGGCATCGCCGCCTCGAAGACGAGCCGCCTCGCCTGGCAGGCGGACGCCAACGAGGTTTTCCCCATCATCAGGAAAGACGTGGCCACGAAGCTCAGGCAGGATGGCGCCGTCTTCTACGACTGGCCCGTGCCCCACGACCTCGATGGAAGTCTTGCGCCGGATCAGGGTCTCTACCGCCTCGTGACCAGCTTTGCGACGAAGGCCGACGACGTCGACCGGTTCGTCGCCGCGTGCTGAAGCAGTTCCAGGAAAACGGCCAGCTTTTCCATCCGGACGACCATCTCGCGACCTGAGCGGGGTGATCCCCCGCATCAAGCCTGTCCCTGCAGTGTCCTCACATTGGAGAGGATCTCGGCCGATAGTGCTGCACTCAGCTTGCGGTCCACGCCCTTGCTCGGCACCAGCACGAACTCGACGTCTTCGAGCGGCGGCAGGGCGCCGGCGGGGATCTCCTTCAACCCCTGCGGCACCATGCTGCGCGGCTGCACGAGCACCCCCATTCCGGCGCGCGCGGCCGCCGTCAGCCCGCTGAGGCTGCCGCAGGTGCAGACGATGCGCCACGGCAGGCGATGCCGGTCGAGCACTTCGAGCGCGACGCTGCGGGTGATGCTCGGCGGCGGAAAGGCGATCAGCGGCAGCACCTTGTCACGCCTGATCCTTTCGGGGTCGCGGGCGAGCCAGACGAGCGGCTCGCGATAGACGAGCTCGCCTCTCACGTCGCCGAGCCTGCGCTTGGCGAGCACGAGATCGATCTCGCCGTTGTCCTGCATCTGGTAAAGCACGCCGCTGAGCGCCACGGTCAGTTCGAGATCGACCGACGGATGAGCACGGACGAAATCTTCGAGTACCGCCGGCAGCCGGCTCATGACGAAATCCTCGGAAACACCAAGCCGCAGGCGACCACGCAGACTGCTTTCGGCAAAAAGCGCACGCACCTCGCCGTCGATCGTCAGCATCGAACGCGCATGGGCAAGCAGTGCCAGCCCATCCGCCGTCAGCGAAACACGGTGGGTATCGCGGGCAACCAGGGTTCGCCCGAGCGATGCCTCAAGCCTTTGAATATGCTGGCTGACGGTCGATTGCCCAAGCGACAGTTTCTCCGCCGCGAGTGTGAAACTGCCCATCTGTTCGAGCGCGACGAAGCTGCGCAACTGCACGAGATCCAACATGGCTCATCCCAAATCGCGATAACTGTTATTCCTTGCATCCTGCTTCATAATGAGTGATCCCGGCAAGACGTTTCATCACCAGCAAGTGACCGGATATGCGCCGCTACCTTCCCGATACCTTCACCATCCTGCTTCTGGCGACGGTGCTCTTGGCATCCGTCCTGCCGATCCATGGTGAGGCGACCGCCTGGTTCGGATTGGCGACCAAGGTGGCGGTCGGCATGGTCTTCTTCCTGCACGGCGCCCGCCTCTCGCGCGACGTGGTGATCGCCGGCATCCTGCACTGGCGGCTGCACCTGACGATCCTCGCCTCCACCTTCGTGCTCTTCCCGCTGATCGGTCTTGCAATCGGCTTCGTCCCGACCTCGATCCTTCCGCAGTCGCTCTACACCGGCATCCTGTTCCTCTGCGTGCTGCCCTCGACGGTGCAGTCTTCGATCGCCTTCACCTCGATGGCCGGCGGCAATGTGCCGGCGGCGATCTGCTCGGCCTCCGCCTCCAACATATTCGGCATGTTCCTGACGCCGCTTTTGGTCGGGCTGCTGTTTACCGCCGGCGGCCACGGCGGCGTGACGCTCGATGCACTGGAGCAGATCCTGCTGCAACTGCTCGCCCCTTTCGTCATCGGCCAGCTGCTGCAGCCCTTGATCGGCAACTGGATCCGGGCGCGCAAGGGACTCTTGGCGCCCGTCGATCGCGGCTCGATCCTGATGGTCGTCTATCTCGCCTTCAGCCAGGCGGTGACATCGGGCCTTTGGCAGACCTATTCGCTGGCAGATCTCGGCGTCCTGGTCGTCATCGAGATTGTCATGCTGGCGCTCGTGCTCGCCGTCACCATGTTCGGCAGCCGACTGCTCGGCTTCGACAAGGCGGATGAGATCGCCATCACCTTCTGCGGCTCGAAGAAGAGCCTTGCGAGCGGCGTTCCGATGGCGAGCGCCATCTTCGCCGGGCAGAACATCGGCGCGATCGTGCTGCCGGTGATGCTGTTCCACCAGATCCAGCTGATGGCCTGCGCCGTCATCGCACAGCGCTACGCCGCCAAGAAGCAGGCCTCCGCCGTGCCCGCGCCGGCCAGATCCTAAAGCCTGTCGCGCAAAAGTGCGCAGCGGTTTTGCGACAACGACATGCGAAACATCAAAAACTTAAAGCGCAAGGAGCGAATCTGAAAGATCGCGACACGCTTTAGAAAGTCAGGAAAATCTGACGCGGGCTGCGTTCGGAACTGCGTGATTTCAATGAGCCAATAAAAAAGCGGCGCCCCTGAGGGGCGCCGCCTGTCTTGGGAGATTGTCTTCGCGGTTAGAGGGTCTGGGCCTCGATCTGCTTCGGCTGCGAGGCAACGGACGAAATCTCGATCCGGCGGGGCTTGGCTGCTTCCGGAATCTCGCGGGTGAGGTCGATGTGCAGCAAGCCGTTCTTCAGCGAAGCGGACTTGATCTCCACGTGATCGGCGAGCTGGAAGCGGCGCTCGAAGGCACGCTTGGCAATGCCGCGATGGAGAAACTGGCTTTCGTCGCCCTTTTCCTCGGCTTTTTCGCCCTTGACCGTCAGCGTGTGCTCACGGGCCTCGATCGAAAGCTCGCTCTCGTCAAAGCCGGCAACGGCCATGGTGATGCGGTAGGCGTTTTCGCCGGTGCGTTCGATGTTGTAGGGCGGATAGGTCTGAGCTTCACCCGGCTGGCCGAGGCTGTCGAGCATCGTGAACAGGCGATCAAAGCCAACGGTGGAACGGTAAAGGGGAGAGAAATCAAAGTGACGCATTGTGTCCTCCTTGGAGCAACGGTTTGCGATGTCTGGTCGGCCACCCCATTCTGGCAGCGGCAAGACCGGTGAACGGACCCGTCTTCGGCGCCCGTGACCCTGATTTGGGGAGGCAAATTCGCGACTTCAAGACGCGAGCGCTTACGATTTTCCCGTGAACCCGACATGAACGGCCGCTTCGGCTTCCGTTCAGCCCCGGTGGGCTAGAAGAAAACTCTGGGCGGCAACTCCCAGGCTGAAGTGATACGTCCCTTCCTCTTCAGCAGCCGGAAACGGTGATCGTCCGGATTTCACCCACCGTTTCCGGCTTTTTTCTTTGACGACTGAGACCCTGCCGCCTATCCCTTGATGATACCGATCAACCCGCTCTTGGCCGTCACCACGTCATGACCTCGATCCTCCACTCGACACCGGACAATCCGACCCCGGAAAACTACGTGGCTGGGTTCTTCGATGGCGTCGGCGGTCGCAAGATTCGCTACGCGATCTTCAGGACGAAACAGCCTGTTGCGCGCGGCACGGTCGTCCTGCTGCAGGGCCGCAACGAATCGATCGAGAAATATTTCGAGACGATCGCTGATCTCACGGCTGCAGGTCTTTGGGTCGCGACCTTCGACTGGCGCGGCCAGGCGGGCTCCGAGCGGCTGCTGCCACACCCGGGCCGCGGCTACGTCGACCACTTCTCCGACTATGAACGCGACCTCAGCACCTTCCTCGAACAGATCGTGCTGCCCGATACGCGCCTGCCCTTCTCGATCGTCGCCCATTCCATGGGTGCGCTCGTTGCCCTGTCGCTGGCACCGATGCTAGCAAGCCGGATCGACCGGCTGGTGGTGCTGGCACCCTTCGTCGGCCTTGGCGGACAGGCGCTCGGCGAGCCCAGCATTGCGGCGATTGCGACCCTCATGCGCTGCATCGGCCTCGGCACCCTGCCGGCCCATCCCGACAAGGGCAACCGCCCGTTCGAAAGCAACGTGCTGACGGCGGACCGGCGCCGCTACCTGCGCAACATCGCACTGACCGACACGCATCCGGAACTGAGGCTTGGCCCGCCCACCGCGCGCTGGCTGAGCGAGGCCTTCCGCGCCATGCGCCGCGTCATCCGTCGCGAGCATCTGACGCGCATCACCCTGCCGACGATCATCCTGGCGCCGACGGCTGACCGTCTGGTGCCGCATCTCGCCGTCGAGTGGTTGGCGCGCAACTTCCGCGCCGCCCAGATGATCCCGATCGATGGCGCCCGCCACGAACTGCTGCATGAAGCGGATCGCTATCGCGCCCAGGCGATGGCCGCGATCCTTGCCTTTGTCATCCCCGAAGAGGGTGACGAACGCGAAAACAGCGCCGCCTGATACAGGCGGGCACACTCGCCAATCGTTTGATTTTGCATCTCGCTTCGGTATCAGCGCCGGAGCGTGGCGGCCTCAGCCTTTGAGGATTTCCAGCGCCTGAGCATGCAGTTCGGCGCTGCCGGCAGCGATGACTTCACCACCCATTTCCGCCGGTCCACCCTGCCAATTGGTGATGATGCCGCCAGCCTGCTCGATCAGCGGAATGAGGCCGCCGACATCGTAAGGCTTCAGTCCACATTCGACCACCAGGTCGATGTGGCCGGCGGCCAGCAGCGCGAAGGCGTAGCAATCGCAGCCGTATCGGAAGAGCCGGACCTTGCTCTGCAGCGCCTCGTAGCGGGTCTTGAACGCGCCCGTGTAGAGGTGCGGCGATGTGGTGAACAGCACCGCATCCGAAAGCGAATTGCAGGCACGTGTCGAAAGCACCTTTTCGCCACCGGGACCCCGGTAGGTCGCCTTCTCACCATCGGCGAAATAGCGCTCGCCGGTGAACGGCTGATCCATCAGGCCCATGACCGCCTCGCCATTGCGATAGAGGCCGATCAGCGTACCCCAGACCGGCAGGCCGGAAATGAAGGCGCGCGTGCCGTCGATCGGGTCGATGACCCAGACATATTCGCGGTCGAGCCCGACATTGCCATGCTCTTCGCCAAGGATGCCATGCTCCGGAAAATGCTTCTCGATCAGCGAACGGATCGCCGCTTCCGCCGACTGGTCCGCCTCCGTTACCGGATCAAAGCCGCCTTCGATCTTGTTGACCACGCTGGTGCCGATCCGGAATCGTGGCAGGGTCTCTGCCTTGGCAGCTTCGGCAAGGCGATCGAAGAAGGCGCGGTCGGGCAGCATGGCTCTCTCTCAGGGAAGCATGGAGGAAGGAAGGTTCGTCCTGCATAGACGAATTTTACCGAAAGGCAAACGAACTGATGCGATGGCAGGGGCGACCAAATCACCTGTGTTTTCAGATTTCTAGCTTTCAATCGGTTCAGATACCGCTTTCGCCTAAAAAACGTTTGATGCACTGCAAAAGTTCTCACTGCTTCAACTTGACATTTGTGCAGTGCAATATTAAGGTTTGGGTACAGTCACCTGTGACTGTAAATACCCTCCTTGGGTGTTTCCTCCCTAGACTTGACCGCGCCGTTGGCGCGGTTTTTTTTGAAGCTCCACGACAGAAAATCCTAAAGTCACTCCGCTGCGAGCGGGAGGTAGGCGCCGTAGTCTTCGACATGGCGGGCAAGCGACGCGACGAAGGTCGTGAGATCTGCGACCAGCGCGCCGAAGCCGGGCTTGCGCACCAGCGTCGTCTCATCGACATAGAGCGCCCGGTTGATCTCGATCTGCAGCGCATGCAGCCCGCGTGTCGGGCGACCGTAATGCTCGGTGATGAAACCGCCGGCATAGGGCTTGTTGCGCACGACGCTATAGCCGAGCTGCTGCAACAGATCGACGGCGGCGCGCGACAGTTCACCCGCGGCACTGGTGCCGTAGCGGTCGCCGATGATGAAGTCGGGACGCTGGGCGCTGCCGGGTAGATGCACGTTCCCGGGCATCGAGTGGCAATCGATCAGCACCGACAGGCCGAACTGCACATGCGTGCGCGCGATCAGCTTGCGCAGGGTGGCATGGTAGGGCTTGTAGATCGTCTCGATCCGCGTCAGCGCGTCTTCCACTGGGAAACGTCCACGATAGATCTCCATGTTCTCGGCGACCAGCCGCGGTATAGTGCCGAGGCCGCCTGCGACACGCATCGAGCTGATGTTGGCATGCGGCGGCAACGGGCCGTCGAACATGCGCGGGTCAAGCTCATAGGGCTCACGGTTGACGTCGAGGAAGGCGCGCGGGAAATGCGCCAGCAGCATCGGCGCTCCGAGAAAAGTCGCGTTCTGGAACAGCTCATCGACATAGTGGTCTTCGGACCGGCGAATCGAAACAGCGTCGAGCCGCGACTGATCGAGAAAGCGCTGGGGATAGGACCGGCCGCTATGCGGTGAATTGAACACAAAGGGAATGCGCTGGATCGGAGGTTCCAGGACCTCAAACAGTTCCCTCTCCGCAATTTCCCCCATCTGAACCCTTTTTTACCATATGCGGTTCTTACAATTGTCATCATGTTGCCAGTTGGTCCGCTCTGTGTCCATAGTGACCAATCACAGCTACCGGGGAATTGACGTCCCGCGTTCACGAGATATTTACCGCGTTGGGGTTTGGATAAAACGCCGCAATCTACGCGCAATAAACTGAAAAAAGAGAAGCACGGCCGAATTCATGACTGCGAAAATCCTTCTTGCCGAAGACGACAACGATATGCGCCGGTTCCTGGTCAAGGCGCTCGAAAAGGCCGGCTACAAGGTCATGTCCTACGACAACGGCGCCAGCGCCTATGACCGGCTTCGCGAGGAGCCCTTCTCGCTTCTCCTCACCGACATCGTCATGCCCGAGATGGACGGCATCGAGCTGGCGCGTCGCGCGACCGAACTCGATCCGGACCTCAAGGTCATGTTCATCACCGGCTTTGCCGCCGTTGCACTCAATCCCGACTCCAAGGCGCCGAAGGATGCCAAGGTGCTTTCGAAGCCCTTCCACCTCCGCGACCTCGTCGACGAGGTCAACAAGATGCTGGCCGCGGCTTAAGCGACGAGTTTTCCACAGTCGCTGCCGCTTCGGCACACTGTGGCGACAAGCCAAGACGATTTCCGATCGACCGCCGCGATCCACAAGGATCTCCGGCGGTCTTTTCGTTTCAAGGCCTTAGCAGGAATCCCGCAAATCCGGGCCCTCGCCAGGCCGCCGCGACCGACCCCCGGATGGGAAAAAACATGCCTTCGAAATTTCTGTCAAAAAACCTTCGAAAACCCTATTGACGCGACAACGGGTTTTGTGGTCTATGCGCCGACATCGGATGGGCGTGTAGCTCAGCGGGAGAGCACTACGTTGACATCGTAGGGGTCACAAGTTCGATCCTTGTCACGCCCACCATTCGAATTCAAAAGGCCTTTCGAGAAATCGAGAGGCCTTTTTCGTTTCCCCCATTTCTTCCTAGCTGCGGCAGACGAACGGCACGCTCGCAGCGGCCTTTATCGAAACGCTGTGCGCCACGTTGCCCACAGCTGGCGCTGGGACTTTGGTCCGACAGGGGCCGGCAAAGGTCCGGGGCGCATTGTCGAATCGGCTTCACGATGACTTGATGCCGAAGCGCCCGGAAGCACAGCCCGCCTCCTGGGCGCAACCGGTCCCAGAGCGATGCCCCGTAGCCCCAATACCGCTGCTCTGGGACCCCGTCTTCTCCTCATCCTGTCGCCATCGCCTGCTATCGCGACCACCCGGCCTCCGGGGACGCGCAGGGTTGGTCTTCCGTCACGAAAGTTTATGGTTTGCATCATGGAAGACACGCCTTCTCGCCCTAATTTCCGTCTTCGATCTCAACGCTTTGCCAAGCGCCAAGCGCAGGGCAAAGCAAGCCACCAAACAGACGAAGGGCGACATTCCTCGCACACCTCACCAGGGGCGAGTGTGATGCCGAACCGAGCACCTCTCCATTCAAGCGAAAGGAACGGACAATGCCTGCCGTCAAGAACATCCTGCTCGTACACGGCGCCTGGGGCGATGCTTCCCATTGGCGTCACGTGATCCCGCCACTCCACGCCAAGGGCTACAGGATCGCCGCAGTGCAGAACCCACTGACCTCGCTTGCCGACGACATCGAGCGCACGCGCAAACTGGCGGAATCGCTTGATGGCCCGACCCTGCTTGTCGGCCACTCCTATGGCGGCGCGGTGATCAGCGGCGCCGGCCATGTACCCAATGTCGTTGGCCTCGTCTATGTCGCGGCCTTCGCGCCGGATGAGGGCGACAGCCTCGGCAGCATTTTTGCGCGGCGCGACCCACCCTCCGGTGCTGCCAGTATCCGCCCCGACAAGGATGGCTTCCTCTGGTTGGCGCAAGACACCTTCCGCCAGAGCTTCGGCCAGGATTTGAACGAGACCGACGCGCTGGTCATGGCGGTGACGCAGAAGCCGATTGCCGGGCGTTGCTTTGAAGACGAGGCCGGCCCCCCGGCCTGGAAGGAAAAGCCGAGCTGGTACCAGGTATCGCGCCACGACAACATGATCCCGCCGGAAACCGAACAGTGGATGGCTGAACGCATCAAGGCAAAGAAGATCATCACCCTCGACGCCAGCCACGCCTCGCTTGCATCGCATCCAAAGGAGATCGTCGCGCTGATCGACGAGGCGATCGCTTCACTCGGCTAAAGTATGTCGCGCAAAAGTGCGCAGCGGTTTTGCGATAACATCGCGACGAAAAACCCCGTCGATCACCGGACCGACGGGGCCTTGTTCCAGGATCACCGCCAACCGCCGTCGACGGCCAACCATCCAAAGTCGACGCCTTAATGCACCATGGCGGAGGCGGCGGACATCAATTCGTCGCGACGCGGGGCTCCGAACATGTTCTGGCCGCCGTCCGGTACTTCCGTGAAACTCCAGCGCACAACGCCATCACGATCGAGCAGGAACTCGCCGACGAGTTGCCCGGCCCCGGTCGCCATCATCCGTTCGTCGGCCTCGGTGATCTGGTAGCCTTCCGCCTTGTCGAGATAGGCCATGGCTGCGATCGGGTCCATCGGTTCCGGCAATTCGCCCGGCATATTCACCTTCATCGCCATGATCGTCTTCTGGGCGATCTTGTACGGCCAGGCGTCCTCGTCCTCGGTGAATTCGAGGTTGGGCAGCCCGAACGCCCGATGCGAGACCCGTTCGGGATCGGCGGCGGCCAGCAAATTCGGCACAGGATGATAACGGAAATAGAGGCGCGCTCGATCGATCGGCGTATTGACCACCGTCAGGCTCTCGATGCCCCGCTCCCGCAAGGCGCCGTCGAGTTGCGCCATGGCGGCGATCTGCCGTCTGCAGAACGGACAATGCAGGCCGCGGAACAGGCCGACCAGGACCGGTTTGCGGCCGCGAAAATCATCAAGGGCGATCTGACCTTCCTGCGTGATTGCGTCGAGCACCACATTCGGCGCCCGATCCCCCGGCTGCAACGGCCGTCCACTCAGCGGCTCAACCATGTTTCATCTCCTCATCCCGGCCGGAACGCTCCTGGTACGCCTTGTGGCAAGGCAGGCGCTTTTTCTCCGGCAAACTGTGCGCAGCAATCAAAACGTGGACGCCGCGCCCCAGGCGACGATCGGAAATATCAGTCGAGAAACGGCAAAATCATCAACGCCTCGGGATCGAGACCATGTTGCGCACATATGTCTCTCGCCAAGGCGAAGTACCTTTCCGCTGCATCGAGATCGCCGGCGTCCAGGCAAAGCGTCGCCAAGCCATCATAACACGGAAACAGGAGCTGCGCCTCTTGCGTTTCTCCGCAAAGGTCGAGCGCCTCCTGATAAAGGCCGCGGGCGACATCTGCCCGGCCATGACACTGATGGATCTGGCCGAGCACCAGCAGCGACACCGGCAAGTGGTCGCGCTGGTCGAGTTCCCGGTCAATCGCAATCGCGCGCTCGGCTGCCGGCACGCCGTCCGGCGCACAGCGATCGGTGAAGGTGCAATAGGCGACGGCAAGGTTGGCGAGCAGGCGCGCCTGAAAACCGAGGTCGCCGATACGCCTTGCCATGTCGAAACCGCAGCGGCAAACCTCAATCGCACGTCTCGGATCGGTGACCGCGTAGAACACCGCCAGATTGGTATAGCCGCGGCAGGCGGCATTCAACAGGTTCGCGCCTTCCGCCGCCGCGACGCTTCGCTCGACGATACCGATCGCTTCGGCGCTGCGGCCAAGGCGGGCAAGCGTCACGGCCTTGGTGTTCAGCGCTTCGGCCGTGACCCGCATCGCCTCCCGCTCAGTCTCTGGGGTCTCCGGCGTATATGCCGCAATGCGATCCAGGGCGTCGTCCGCCGCCTTGAGGGCGCCGGCATAGTCTCCCATGCGGAAGGCGAGGTGGCCGCATTCCTGTGAAAGATGCGCACCTTCAATCGGCGCGCTCACGCCTTCGAGCAGCTCGGCGGCTGCAGCGAAGGAAGCCAACGCCTCGTCACGCCGCCCGGTTTCCCAGAGATGATGGCCGAATTTGCGCCGGATTCGTGCCGCGGCAATCCGGTCGTCCATGGCGCTGTAAATCTCCAATAGTGCGCCGTAGTGCTGAACCGCCGCCTCACGCTGGCCGGTCGGGCCCAGGAGATCGGCGACGCGTTCGCGTGCGGCAAGCCATTCGGGCCCCTGTTCGCCGCTGGCCGCCAGTGCCGCCATCGCCTGTTCATAAAGCCGGATGGCATCATCATTGGCATAGAGCGCCCGCGCCCGGTCTCCAGCCGCGACCAGGTAACGTGCGCCCTTGGCCTTCTGTTCGGAGAGGCCGAAATGGTGGCCGAGCAGCGCCATTTCCTCGGGCCGGTCGGTATCCTCGCCGAACCGGCGCTCCAGCACCTTGCCGATCAATGCATGCCCGTCCGTGCGCCGACTGAGCAGCAGATTGTTGTAGACCACCTCCTGCAGCAACGTCTGGGTAAACCGATAGGTCTGCGTGCCCAGGAACCCGCCGCCGTCCCTGGCTTCTTCGATGATCTCCGCATCGCAGAGCAGATCAAGAACCGTATCCACCGGCGTCCGCCCCGAAACCGCTTGCAGCAGATCCGCATCGAAGCGCGGCCCGATCATCGCAGCGTGGTGCAGCATTCGGCGGGCGTCCGGCGGCAGCCGATCGACGCGGCCGAGCAGTATCGCCTCGATGGTCACCGGAATGTCGGCGGCCGCTTCGCGCTCCACCACCCGCCAGGTCGAGCCGACCCGCTGCACGGCGGATACATCGATCAGGCCGCGCACGATTTCCTCGATGAACAGGGGATTGCCCCCGGCCCGTGCCAAGATGCGCTCGGCGAGCGCCTGAGGCAGCCCATCCCTACCGAAGAATGCCGCAAGCAGCCGACGCCTGTCGGCTTCCGAAAGCGGTGCGAGGCGCAACGCCGTCAAGTTTGTATGGCCGGGCTTCAGCTGATCGGCATCGGCGTCGGGCCGCTGGGTGGTCAGCAGCATCAACGGGCTGCCTTCCGTCCGCTCGAGGACGAAGGATATGGCCTCGAGCGAGGCAGCGTCGGCCCAGTGCAAATCCTCGATCACGAGCAGTAAGGGCGTTCGTGACAGGCGTCGTTCAAAAATCGCCCTCACCCCTGCGAAAAGCTGCCGGCGCATCTGTTCCGGCTCCACATGGCGCAACAGCTCATCCTGGGAACCCAAGCCCAGGATCCGCAGAAACAGCGGTACGAGCTGTTCGAGCTTGTCTTGCGCAAATCCGATCTCGGCCAGTCCCGCGGCGAGTAGCTCTGTCGTCCGCTGCAGGCTGTCGCTCATCGAAATCCCGTAGGCACCGCGCAGCACCGCCGCGAGAACGCCATAGGACGGTTCTCCGAGTGACGAACTGCCGGCACGACGAACGACGACGTTCGAGAAGCGCGGATCCGCGGCCACCCGTTCGAGGAATTCTTTGACCAGCCGCGACTTCCCGAGCCCTGCCTCACCCGTCAGGCGCACCAGCTGCGCCGTCCCGCCGCAGGCAAGCTCGAGGCAATCAATGAGGCGCTTCATCTCCGCCTCACGTCCGATCAGCGGCGCACCGAGCCCCAGCGCTTCGAGACCACGTGCCGTGCGTGGTGCCTCCAGAGACTGCGTCAGCCTGTAGACCTCGACGCTTTCCGCTTTGCCGCGCAACGTCGTCGCGCCAAGCGCCTCGTAGGCAAAGGCGTGGCAGGTCAACCGATAGGTCACCGGCCCGACGAGGATCTCCCCAGGCCCTGCCAGCGTTTGCAGCCGCTGCGCCGTGTTGACTGCGTCGCCGGTCACCGAATAGGCCTTGCCGTCGCCAGCGCCCAAACGCCCGGCCACGACCGTTCCGGTGTTGAGCCCGATATGGAGGTTCAGTGGCTCGCCGATCCGCCGCTGCCAGCGTTCGCCGACCCGCCTTGCCCGACCGACCATGTCGAGCGCGGCACGAAGCGCTCTCTCGGAGTCGTCCTCGTGCGCCACCGGCGCGCCGAAAAGGGCCAGCAACGCGTCGCCGATGAATTTGTCGACGAAGCCACCGAAAGCCTCGACCGCCTCGGTCAGTTCTTCGAAGAGTTCGTTCTGGAAAGCCCTGAGGACTTCCGGATCCACCTGCTCGCTGAGACCAGTAAAGCCGCAGAGGTCGGCAAAGAGAATGGTGGCTGTGCGGCGGTCGGCGCCCGCCTCCTCTCCGCCAGAAGGTCGCGCCCGAGGCGTCTGTGCCGTCGCAGGTGGCGAAACCGTCGGCTTTATTGGTGCCGGGCTTCCAAGCCGGGTGCCGCAGGTGGGACAAAAGGAGAAGTGTGGCGGGCAGAGTGCGCCGCAACCGGGACACGGGCTATGCTGCTTGGCACCGCAATTCGGGCAAAACGCAAACCCGCCTTGGATCTCGCAACCGCACTCGTGGCAGTTCATCGACGACGAACCTTCGAACGAACCAGGCTGGCACGGCGAATGCGGAGCCAGCCGGGACATGATGGCTTCGAAAGAATGGACCCGCGTCACCTGCTTTGCAAGCAACAGCAACAATCTCGATGGGAGACCGCGAATGCGGCCTCCTCCAGGGCCTCCCGACGGTTTCCCGATCGAACAGTCCGGCAATGGTTCGTCGGCAATGTCGGCCTCAAGCGCTGTCAGGAGTGGGCACGGCGCGGCTTCGGTGGACGGGAAAACGTATCGAGATCGATGGCTGCACCTTCCGGCGCGCGGCACACCTCCTCCGGATGCCGATCGCTGGCCTCGACGGCGAAGTGGATCGCCGCCGTCTCGTTGGTGAAGAGGCCGCCAACGACGCCCTTGCGGTCGGAAACGACCCACCAGCCGTGCCTATCGCGGCCAACGACGAAACGTGCGCGCGCGAAAACCACGCCGAATCTGCTGCGTACTGCCCATGATGGAATGATCCTCGTTGATCGGAAAAAGGCTTAACCGGCAATCCACGGAATGGCGGCCTGGATGCCATAGGCAAGGCCGAGAACGATACCGAGGCGGACGCCGATGCCGAGAAAGGCGTCGCGAACCGCGCTGTCGTTATCGTGGCGGTTCTCGATGTTGCCCTGGGCGCGTCGGCGCTGTTCGGCTTGAGCGGCAAGATGCGGCAAGCGTGACATGATCTGTCTCCTTTTTGGCATAAGGTCCCGCGCGCCGAGCTCAACGAATGAGGGGATGCTGGCAGGACGGGAATTGTTGAGGGAACTCAGCTCGCGAGCGCGATGCGGACGGCGCGGCCGATATGGGTGGAGGACGGAAGTTCGGTGAGCGGCTCGAGTGCCGCACGAATCTCGGCTGCCGTTTCCGCCGCAACCGGCGTCAATGGCAAGCGCAGTTCGGGGCTGAGGGCGCGCGCCAGGTGCAGCGCATATTTGATCGGTCCCGGATTGGCCTCGCGCTCCAGCGCCACCAGCAACGGCCTTATCCGTTCATGGATGGCAAGCGCCGCCCCTGCGTTGCCGGTCGTGATTGCCTGATGCATCGCCACCACCAGCCGCGGAACGACATTGGACGCCACCGATATGGTGCCGTGTCCGCCGCAAAGATTGAACGCCAGCGCCGTCTGGTCATGGCCGGAAAACGGACGAAGGCGGTTCTTGAGCGCAGCCGACATCGAAAGAAGCCGGCCGATGTCGCCGGTCGCATCCTTGATGCCGACGATGCCGGGAAGCTCCGCCAGCCGCTCAAGCGTTCGCGGTGTCAGATCGACGCCGGTGCGGGCGGGCACGTTGTAGAGGATGACAGGCAAATCGACAGCCCTGGTGACCGCCTCGAAGTGCCGATAGAGCCCCTCCTGCGACGGCTTGCTGTAATAGGGCGCGACAATGAGCACCGCATCGGCACCGAGCGCCTTGGCTTCCGCCGTCAGCTCGATCGTCGTCTCGGTACTGTTGGTGCCGGTTCCGGCGATAACGGGGATCTTCCGCTCGGCGACCTCGACGCAGCGCTCGATCACCATTGTCCGCTCGGTACGCGACAGCGTCGGCGCCTCGCCGGTGGTACCGCAAGCGACGATGCCGGAGATGCCGTGGCGTATCTGCCATTCGACCAGCGACATCAGACCGACGACATCGACCTTGCCGTCGCGAAACGGTGTGACGAGCGCCGTGATCGCCCCGTCGAGGCGCAGCGAGTGCATGTTCATGGAAATATCCTTCAGGTGGGAAACTGGCCGCGGTCGGTAGCCGCGATGGCAAGCTGATAGCCGCGGCAGGAGCACAGGAAGGCGCCGAGGATCGCGGCGGCCAGATCGGCATGCCGCGCCTTGAACGTGAGCCGGCCCGCACCTGGCGGCTGATAGCGCAGCGCACAGGTCCAAAGCTCGAGTTCGTGGCTGAGAGTTCTGAGACAGAGCTTTGCCTCAGTCGTCGACGTCAGGTGGATGACCGCATCGACCAGGGCATCGGCCGCCATCAGATCGCGGAACCGAGGCGACGGCCACTCGTCCACGGCGAGACCGGGCAGTTCCCGGATCACGCGGACAGCCTCCCAGACATGGTGCTCACGCAGGCGGCGAACCGCGCTCAGCCGCAGCAGCAGCACATCCAGGGGATCTGCATTCGCCTCGACAGTAACGGGCCGCTGGCGCAAACCCGTATCGGGCAGAAGGCTCCGGACATGATGACGCAAGCTGAAATCGTGAAGAGACATGGAACTCATCCGTATTCGATGAGGGAAACCTAGCTCCATCAGGCGTCCGGATTCGATTCCGACTTCGGGCACCCGGCATAAGATTTCCGTAAAGCCTCCCGATTGATGCTGTCCAAGGCATTCATGCGCGGCTAGATTGACACTCGAAGGGACAGAAAACCCCGCGAAATGCAGGCGCGCGGCGTCGAAATAATCTGACGCAAAAGATGACGTGCACGCAATTTTGCGCTAGGTAGCCCCTTCTGTGGCGATAAGGATCGCCATATTTCGCGCAATGCCCTGTCCGTGAAGGAACATGCCCATGCCTGCCTATCGCTCACGTACCACCACCCATGGCCGTAACATGGCCGGTGCCCGCGGCCTCTGGCGCGCGACGGGCATGAAGGACAGCGATTTTGGCAAGCCGATTATTGCAGTGGTGAACTCATTCACCCAGTTCGTGCCGGGCCACGTGCACCTCAAGGATCTCGGCCAGCTCGTCGCCCGCGAGATCGAGGCGGCCGGCGGCGTCGCCAAGGAATTCAACACCATCGCCGTCGACGACGGCATCGCCATGGGCCATGACGGCATGCTCTATTCGCTGCCGTCGCGCGAGATCATCGCCGACTCGGTCGAGTACATGGTCAATGCCCACTGCGCCGACGCCATGGTCTGCATCTCGAACTGCGACAAGATCACGCCCGGCATGCTGATGGCGGCGCTCCGCCTCAATATCCCCGCCGTCTTCGTCTCCGGCGGCCCGATGGAAGCCGGCAAGGTCGTGCTGCACGGCAAGACGCATGCGCTCGATCTGGTCGACGCCATGGTCGCAGCCGCCGACGACAATGTTTCCGACGAGGACGTCAAGGTCATCGAGCGCTCCGCCTGCCCGACCTGCGGTTCCTGCTCCGGCATGTTCACCGCCAATTCGATGAACTGTCTGACCGAGGCCCTCGGCCTGTCGCTGCCCGGCAACGGCTCGACGCTCGCGACCCACGCCGACCGCAAGCGCCTCTTCGTCGAGGCCGGCCATCTGGTCGTCGATATTGCCCGCCGCTACTACGAGCAGGAGGACGAAAGCGTCCTGCCGCGCAACGTCGCCTCCAAGCAGGCTTTCGAAAACGCCATGGCGCTCGACATCGCCATGGGCGGTTCGACCAACACCGTGCTGCACATTCTCGCCGCCGCCCATGAGGGTGAAGTCGATTTCACCATGGCCGACATCGACCGGCTGTCGCGCAAGGTTCCGTGCCTGTCAAAGGTGGCGCCTGCGAAAAGCGACGTGCACATGGAAGACGTGCACCGCGCCGGCGGTATCATGTCGATCCTCGGCGAACTCGAGAAAGGCGGCCTCATCAACCGCGATTGCCCGACCGTCCACAGCGCCACGATCGGCGACGCCATCGACCGATGGGACATCACTCGCACATCGAGCGAAACGGTGCGCAACTTCTTCCGCGCGGCGCCGGGCGGCATCCCGACGCAAGTTGCCTTCAGCCAGGAGGCGCGCTGGGACGAGCTCGACACCGACCGCGAAAAGGGCGTCATCCGCTCGGTCGAACACCCCTTCTCCAAGGACGGCGGCCTCGCTGTGCTTAAGGGCAACATCGCCATCGACGGCTGCATCGTGAAGACCGCCGGCGTCGACGAGAGCATCCTGAAGTTCTCCGGCCCGGCCCGCGTGTTCGAAAGCCAGGATGCATCGGTCAAGGCGATCCTCGGCAACGAGATCAAGGCCGGCGACGTGGTCGTCATCCGCTATGAAGGCCCGAAGGGCGGCCCGGGCATGCAGGAAATGCTCTATCCGACGAGCTACCTGAAGTCGAAGGGACTCGGCAAAGCTTGCGCGCTGATCACCGACGGCCGCTTCTCCGGCGGCACCTCCGGCCTCTCGATCGGCCACGTTTCTCCAGAAGCGGCCAATGGCGGCACGATCGGTCTCGTGCGCGAAGGCGACATGATCGACATCGACATCCCGAACCGCACGATCAGCCTGCGCGTCGACGAGGCGGAGCTTGCGAGCCGCCGCGCCGAACAGGACGCCAAGGGCTGGAAGCCGGCCGAACAGCGCAAGCGCAAGGTGACGACGGCGCTCAAGGCCTATGCCGCATTCGCCACCTCGGCCGACCGCGGAGCAGTGCGCGACCTCGGCGACCGCTGAGACGAAAAAAACAGAGACAGTCCGAAGGCTCCCGATGTTCGGGGGCCTTTTTTCTTTGGCCGGATGTCAGGCTCTGGCCCGTTCCGCACCGCTGCCTTCTTTGCCCGGCCGCGTGCATCTGTTATTTTAGGCTACCCTAAGATTAAAACAGGTGGGTCATGGCGAACGCATCCGAATTGCTCGGCACCTGGAAGATGCTCTCCTGGAAACGCAAGGTTGTCGCCACCGGCGAAACCAGCGATGCCATGGGCGCCGATCCTATCGGCTACCTCTCCTACTATCCCGATGGCCGCGTCAGCGCCGTCGTGGTGAGGCGTGATCGCCCCGCATTGAAAGGCGCCGTACCGACGAGCGACGAAAAGGCGGCGCTGTTCGACTCGATGCTCGCCTATGCCGGATCCTACAGGCTTGAGGATGGCCGGGTCATCCACCAGCTGGATGCGAGCTGGAACCCGGCCTGGGGCATGTCCGATCTGATCCGCCCGTTCTACGTGGAAGGCGACAGGCTGGTGATCTACGGCGCACCAGCCATCGACCCCCGGACTGGCGAAGAGGTCACATACAATCTCGAGTTTCGTCGAATGTGACCAGCCGCCATTGCCAGACGTCAGAGATGGCGCGTTTCGGCCGGCGCATGGAACCAGTTGTTGTTGCGTCCGTCCATATATTGCACCGGCGCGTCGGCGAGCACCGCCGGATCGAGATCGTCGAGGCAGGCGACGTTGACCGAATAATAGGCACCGCCGATCTCCTCGATGTAGCCGTGGCCGAAGGCCGCGACGCCACAGATCTTGCAGAAACGGTGATGCACGCTGTTGCTGCTAAACTGGTAGTCGGCGATGTTGGCTTCGTCACACTGCAAGCGGAAACCGTCGGGCTTTACGATTGCCCCCCAATAGCGCCGCTTCCAGCAGATCGAGCAATTGCACTTGCCGGTGCCGGCATCGAGGTCGACATCGGCCTCATAGCGGATATTTCCGCAATGGCAGCTTCCCTTATAGGTCAGTTTCATAACCGTCACTCCTGCTTTCCGGGCCCAGGCAGACCCCACTTTGCCGCCCACCAATTTGACAACACGCTGTCAGATGAAGCTTATACAATGCATTTGCCACATTGACAATATGCTGTCAACTGAAAGCAATTGCTCGGTGCGCCCGTCAGAGATGGCGAACCTCGACAGGTCTTTCATCCCATCGGTCGTTTCGGCCATCCAGATAATCCACCGACACCTCGGCGAGGATGGACGGATCGACATCATCCAAGCTGGTGCCATTGATACAGAAGGAGAAATTGCACTTGGTCGTCCCGGCATCGAGATCGAAAGTCGCCTCGTATCGCACCTTGCCGCAGTGGCAGCTGCCTTTGTAAGTCCTCTTCGCCATGCTCTCCTCTCCCTTGCTGAAAGGACTTGCTGAAACCAATTCATCATGACAATATGATGTCATACAAAGGTTTCCACACAACGGGTGGCACTGTCAACATGAAAGACCCTGAACGCACGCACGCCGGCGACGCCTTTGCGGAATTTGCGATAGCCGCGTTGCGGCTTGCCGGTCCGCTGACGCAGGCCGGCGACGCACTCGCCAAGCCTTCCGGACAGACGAGCGCCCGCTGGCAGGTACTGGCAGCAGCAAACCACGCCCCCATGTCGGTCGCCGATGCCGCGCGCGCCCTCGGCCTCGCGCGCCAGGGCGTGCAGCGCATCGCCGACCTGTTGGAAGCGGAAGGCCTGATCGCCTACAGAGACAATCCGACCCACCAAAGGGCAAAACTCATGGTCCTGACGGCGGCCGGCGAAACGGCGCTGCACGAAATCAAAGAGCGGCAGGCGGCTTGGGCCGACAGGCTCGGTGCCGAATTGGGTGAAAGACGCCTGCGACAGGCCTCGGCCTTGATGGCGGAGATCATCGAAGTCCTCAAGGAACGATCCTCACCGGAAGATCCCGCCCCCTAGAGCATCCCGCTCTCAAGTGGAATCACTGGAGGCGGAAAGATGCTCTAGATTCAAAGTGCTAGAGCGTCCTTTGTGCGTTCACTTGAACGCACGGCGCTCTAAGCAACCGCCGTTCAAGCCAGTGTCAGGAGATCCGCGCGCAGGCGGTCCGGTCCACCTTCGCCAAGCACCGGATCGAGCGCCTCATGCAATGCCTTCCAGATGGGTATGGCACGCGCCAGCAGCGCTGCGCCCTCCTGCGTCAGCCGCAGCCGCCGCGACCTTCGGTCCTCCGGATCGGGAAAGCTCTCGATCAGGCCGCGCCGTTCCAAGGGCTTCAGCGCCGCAGTCAGCGTCGTCCGGTCCATGGCGAGCAGCGACGCAACCGATCCCATGTTCGGAGGCGCAGGACGATTGAGCGACATCAGCAGGGAGAACTGCCCATTGGTGATATCGAGGGACCGCAGCGCCTCATCGAACCGGCGGGCTATGGCACGCGCGGCACGCTGCACATGCAGGCAGAGGCAGGTATCCTTCACATGCAGGGTGGTCTCGAACGGAATTAAAGGCATCTTTGACATGGCTGATTAATGTTGATATCAACGTAATTAGTCAAGTGCAACGTTGGAAGGAGGAACGGGCATGAGACAGGACCACGCAGTCGTATCGCCTCAGGAGTGGTTGGAAGCGCGCAAAACTCTGCTCGCGCTGGAAAAGGAACACACCCACGCACGCGACAAGGTCAATGCCGCCCGGCTGGCTCTGCCCTGGGTGAAGATGGAAAAGACCTACGTTTTCGACACGGTGACCGGACGCAAGTCGCTGTCCGAACTGTTCGACGGTCGCAGTCAGCTCATTGTCTACCATTTCATGTTCGGCCCCACCTGGGAGGCCGGCTGCCCCGGCTGCTCCTTCCTGGTCGACCACTTCGCCGGCATGCTGCCACACCTCAACCACCACGACGTGACGCTGATCGCCGCATCGAATGCGCCGCTGGCGAAGATCGAAGCCTACAGGAAGCGCATGGATTGGCACTTCCCCTGGGTCTCTGCGGAGGGCAACGGCTTCAACCATGATTACCACGTCGCCTTTTCTCCTGACGAACTGGCAAGCGGCAAGGTCGCCTACAATTTCACCGAGATCGAAAGCGCCAACGCGCATGAGGAACTGCCAGGACTGAGCGCCTTCCAGAAAGGCGAGGACGGCGCGATCTATCACACCTATTCGTCCTATGCCCGCGGTCTTGAGGAACTGGTCGGCACGCTGATGCTGCTCGACCGCGCGCCGAAGGGCCGCAACGAAGACCACACCATGAGCTTCGTCCGCCGCCACGACGAGTACGAAAAGGTGCGCGGGCGCAAGGCAGGCTGATCCTCCTCGTCCTTCGCGGGCGGAACCTTTCGCCTGCGAAATCGTTTCCAGAACGCTCGCGTGCCGGGCCGATGACCTGCGCCCGGACCAAGAAGGAAATCCCGTGAAAGCAGAACCGGAAGAAGCGCATCGCTGGCTCGAACAAATGCTGGGCGACTGGCAGGTTCGCACGGCCGGATCCGATGGCGAGCCCGACGGGAGCGGCCCCTGGACCGAACACGTTCGCTCGCTTCATGGCCTTTGGATCGTCTGCGAAGGTCAGGGAACGATGCCGGGCGGCAGCTTCGGCGAAACGCTCATGACGCTCGGCTACAATCCCGAGACGAAACGCTACATCGGTACCTGGGTCGGCTCCATGCTGACCCATATGTGGGTCTATGACGGCGAACTGGATGCGGAAGGCAGATCCCTGTCTCTCTACTGCGATGGACCGGATTTCGAAAACCCCGGCAGAACCGCGCGGTACCGGGACGTCATAACGCTCCTCGATCACTCCCGGCGCTTGCTGACGGCGCAAGTGCAGGCGCCGGACGGAAGCTGGAAAGACATGATGACGGCGGAATACCTGCGCCGGGATTGACCGCGGGACGAGCGACCGTGCCCGGTTCCCGGCCGCGTCCCGCTTCAACCCGCTCCGACGTCGGCCCATTCGAACATGCAACCAAGCGGCACGAAATGCGCCGCGCCAAGCAAACTGGAGGAAGGCAATGGCAGATCACGGCAAATTTGTTTGGTATGAACTGATGACGACGGACATGGCCGCGGCGGAGACCTTCTATAAGGACGTCGTCGGCTGGAATGCCCGCGATTCCGGCATGCCCGGCATGAGCTACACGCTGTTCAATATCGGCGAGCTGCCGGTTGCCGGATTGATGACGATGCCGGAAGGTGCGCTCGAAATGAAGGTACCCCCGGCCTGGCTCGGTTATGTCGGCGTCGACGATGTCGATGCGACCGCCGCCAAGATCGCCGCCAAGGGCGGCAAGGTTCATCGGGCGCCGGATGATATCCCGGGCATTGGGCGCTTTGCCGTCGTCACCGACCCGCACGGCGCCGTGTTCGCGATCTTCAAGGGAACGGGCGATCCGCCGCCGGTCACCGATCCGATGTCGCCCGGCCTGGTCGGCTGGCACGAACTCGCGTCCGGCGACCTCGACACCGCCTTCCCCTTCTACGCCGAGCTCTTCGGCTGGACGAAGGACCAGGGCATGGACATGGGCGAGATGGGCACCTACCAGATCTTTGCCCATGGCGGCGCTCCGATCGGCGGGATGATGACCAAGCCGAAGGAAGTGCCCGCGCCCTACTGGCTCTACTACATCAACGTGCCTGCGCTCGACGCATCGATCGAGCGTATCAAGGCCGGTGGCGGCAAGGTCGTGCTCGAGCCGATGGAGGTGCCCGGCGGCGCCTGGATCGTCCAGGCGCTCGACCCGCAAGGTGCCCTTTTCGCGCTGGTCGCGCCGAAGCGCTGAACGGTCGCGTCAACCGACAAGCACGCGCATGAGACAGGGCCCGCCTCCCATCAGGAGGCGGGCCTCTTTTCTATCCGATGGGCGCTGTGCGGTGACGGAATGCAAGCCGCTGCCCTGCACCACGCGCATCCCTCGGCTGCGGCGCGACCCCTAGTATTTCAGGGTATTTCAAGGTTATTTAACACCTTATACGATAACAGGGGCAACGAGCACACTGATTTCGGATGGGTTTCTTGTCACACGACAAGAATTGTCGCGACAGCCCAAGCGATGAGCGGCGACATGAGTGGAGCAACTTCGCGTAAATGAAGAACAAAGGCGGCAGCTATACGCCCCCGGAAACGGGCGTTGCAGAAGCGCGCACGGCGAAGGCGCTGCGCCGCAAGCTCCAATGGCTGCTCGCCATCGTCGTTGCCTGCACCGGCGTGCTCGCCACCGAGATCATCGCCGCCTCCTATAGCGATTTCGTCATCGCTCGCCGCAACCTGACCGAAGTCATGGCCTTCTGCCGCGTGCTCGACGCTGCAAACTACCTCTCGGCCGAGCGCGGCCCGTCCAATGGCGTGCTCGGCATCGGCGTGGCACCCGGTTCGCCGGTCCAGGCCCGGCTTGCCGAGTTTCGTACCCGCAGCGACGCGGCGCTCGCCAAGCTCACCGAGGACATCGACGGTGCCAGCGGCACCGAACCTGCCGGCGCCCTCTCCCCCATTCTCGTCGAAGTTCGCCGCCGCCTGATGCTGGCGCGCGCCGAGATCGACCGCATTGCCGCGCTTCCGCCCGAACAGCGGGACCTGACGGAGATCCAGGCTACGATCGAGGCAATGTTCGGCGTCATCGACGCGCTTCGCCCGGCGATCGACTGGAACATCCAACGCCTGACCAACACCGACCCGAACCTTGCCGGCATCGCACTTGCGGCACAGATGCTCGCCAATCTGCGCGAGGACGGCGGTCGCCTCGGCTCGCAGGTCATGGCCCCGGTTGCTGTCGGCCAGCCGCTCGAAGCAAAGAACATCGCCGATAGCGAGCGCACACGCGGCAGGCTGCAGGAAATCTGGTCGATCGTCGGCAAGCCCGGCGCCCTTCCCGGCCTGAAACCGGCCAATATCGCAGATCTCGCCAGGATCGACCGCGAGTTCTTCGGCGAAGGATTTGCGATCATCGACAGCATCGTCGCCATCGGCAGACAATCGGGCGCCTATCCAATGACCGCCGAGCAATTGACCGACCGCTTCGTCCCGAAGATGAAGCCGCTCGAGGATCTTCGCCGTGCCTTCATGGATGCGACCGTCGCGCGGCTTGCGGCAAACAAGACGAGGGCCTCGGTCAAGCTAGCGGTCGCCAGCCTTGCGACCTTCGCCCTGTTCCTAGTCTTGCTGGTTTTGATGCGCCGCGCCCGCTCGCTGGTCTTCGAACCGCTGCTCATCGCACGCCACAGCATCATCGAGCTCGCCAACGACCGTCCGATCGCCCGCCTTCAGGGCAAGGGCGGTGAAGGCGAGATGGGGCGCCTGTTCGACGCGATCGACGTGCTGCGCAAACGCCTCGACGAACGCGCGCTGTTGATGCAGCACCTTGAACATCAGGCTGAAACCGATGAGCTGACCGGCCTGCTCAACCGCCGGGCGCTGGAGCTCATCGGCGGCGCGGAAGACACGGCCGACAGCAGCCAGGACGCCTGCCTGATCCTGATGGACATCGACCATTTCAAGCAGATCAACGATACCCACGGCCATCTGGTCGGCGACATCGTGATCAAGGAAATCGCCCGCGTCATCCGCAACTCCGTGCGCAACTCCGATCTCGTCGCCCGTTTCGGCGGCGAGGAGTTCGCGGTCATCACGCCCGGCGACAACATCGAGTCGGCCCTTGCGCTGGCGGAGCGGATCCGGGCCAACCTTGCGCGCGAGCCGATCGTCGTTGCGGATGGACAGCAACTGAAGGTCACCGCCAGCTTCGGCGTGGCGGAGGGCCGAACCGCAAACGGCGGCTGGAAGCACCTGATCGAGTGCGCCGACACGGAGCTCTATCGCGCCAAATCCGAAGGCCGCAACCGCGTCTGCGGCCACCCGGCAGAGGCGACCCTTTCCCACTTCACAAAGACGAAATCCGCGCGCGCGTAGCCAGAAAATCGAGCACGACCCGCACACGCGACGGCAAGGCTCCGCCTTGGCCGAGAAACACGGCATGAAAAGTCTCGATATCACCGGGATTGAGATGCTCGACCAACGGCAGCAGTCGGCCGGCCTGGATATCTTCCCTGACCGTGAAGGTCGGAAGCCGGGCAAGGCCCACACCCGCAAGCGCAAGCTGGCGCAAGCCCTCGCCATCGCTGACCCGCACCCGTTCCGTCGGCGGCAGAACGATCTGCTTTTCATTCGACAGCAACGGCCAGCCATCGAACGCCCGTGTGTAGCTATGGCTCAGCCGGTTGTGCACCTCGATATCCTCGATGGTCTGAGGCACGCCAAAACGATCGAGATAGGATGGGGCACCGACGATCGTCATCGATGTGGTGCCGAGCTTGCGTGCGATCAGGCTCGATGTCTTGAGCGGTCCGGCGCGCACGGCGATATCGACCCGCTCCGCCATCAGGTCGACCACGGCATCCGTCTGCAGGATATCGAGGGAGACCGACGGAAACGCCGCCAGGAATTCGGGCAGCACCGGCATCAACGCATGCGTCGCATAGGACGCGCTGACATTGAGGCGCACCCGGCCCTCCGGCGTTTCGCCGGCGCCCGCCGAGCGCTCCGCTTCATCAATGTCGGCGAGGATGCGTACGACCCGCTCATAGAAGACGCAGCCTTCCGCCGTCAGTTGCAGCCGCCGCGTCGACCGGTTGACGAGCCGGACACCAAGCCTTTCCTCCAGTCGCTGGACGAGTTTGCTGACAGCCGAGGGCGTCATGCAGCAGACTTTTGCCGCAGCCGAGAAGCCGCCAAGCTCCACCACCTTGGCAAAAACCGCCATCTCCCCAGAACGATTGATCGTCAAGCGCGACATGTGACTTCAACTCACAAATGATGTTCCTTCATGAGGTCTACATCGCAAATGACCCCAACACCACCTTCTCCTTGAAGCGAGCATCGACGGCCGGTGTCTCGCGCGAACAAAGCCAACGAGGAGATTGAAGACATGGAATACAGACGGCTTGGATCATCGGGACTGAAGGTGCCGGCCTTGAGCTTCGGCGCTGGGACCTTCGGCGGCAAGGGGCCGCTTTTCAGCGCCTGGGGCAACAGCGACGCAGCCGAAGCGCGACGACTGATCGACATTTCGCTGGAAGCCGGCGTCAACCTCTTCGACACGGCTGACGTCTACTCGGACGGCGCCTCCGAGAGCGTGCTCGGCGCCGCGATCAAGGGACGACGCGATGCCGTGCTGATTTCGACCAAGATCGCGCTGCCGATGGGCGACGGGCCGAATGATGCCGGCACGTCGCGAGCGCGCCTGATCAAAGGCGTCGACGACGCCCTCAAGCGGCTCGGCACCGATTACATCGACCTCCTGCAACTGCACGCCTTCGACGCCGGCACGCCGGTCGATGAGGTGCTATCGACTCTCGATAACCTCGTTACCGCCGGCAAGCTACGCTACATCGGCGCCTCCAACTTCGCCGGCTGGCAGTTGATGAAATCTCTGGCCGTCTCGGAGAAGCACGGCCTCGTGCGCCATGTCGCCCACCAGGTCTACTATTCGCTCGTCGGCCGCGACTACGAATGGGAACTGATGCCGCTCGGCGCCGACCAGGGCGTCGGCGCGCTGGTCTGGAGCCCGCTCGGCTGGGGCCGCCTCACCGGCAAGATCCGCCGCGGCCAGCCCTGGCCGGAAGGAAGCCGCTTGCACGATACGGCCGCTTACGGCCCGCCCGTCGACGACGACAAGCTCTACGATGTCATCGACGTGCTCGACCAGTTGACCGAGGAGACCGGCAAGACGGTTCCGCAGATCGCCATCAACTGGCTCCTGCGGCGCCCGACCGTTTCGAGCGTCATCATCGGCGCCCGCAACGAGGAGCAACTCCGCCAGAACCTTGGTGCCGTCGGCTGGTCGCTGTCGCCGGAACAGATCGCCCGGCTCGATGAAGCGAGCAAGACGACGCCGGCCTATCCCTACTTCCCCTATTACCGCCAGGAAGGGTTTGCCCGCATCAACCCCCCGCTCGTCTAACCGCAATGGAGCCAGTCTTTCGCACGCCTGAACGGGCGTGCGAAAGCGCTGCAGCGCCTTGATTTTCCTCAGCCACTTTCGCGCTTGCTTTCTTACTTTGCATTGCACAAACTTCCCGGAGATGGGGGCGCAAGACCTACCACTACAGCGCCGCGCGCCTCAGGCGCGCTAAGGTCGCTGTAGCACTTTGAATGGCTGCATGTTTTTGTCCTTAAATCGAAGGCGATTTAAGGAAACATGCCGCAGGGGGATCAAATTCGGCATGTCGATCAAGGCCAGTATCTATCACCTGACCCACTACACCTATGACCGTCCCGTAAGGCTGTCGCCGCAGATCATCCGGCTGAAGCCTGCGGCTCATTCCAAGACGAAGGTCATCAGCCACTCGCTGAAGGTTTCGCCCGCCAATCATTTCGTCAACCTGCAGCAGGATCCCTACGGCAACTACCTTGCCCGCTTCGTCTTTCCCGATCCGGTCAGCGAGTTGAAGATCGAGGTCGATCTCGTCGCCGACATGACCGTCTACAATCCTTTCGACTTTTTCGTCGAAGAAGAGGCGGAACACTGGCCCTTCCCCTATCCTGCAGATCTCAGCGATGATCTTGAGATCTATATGACGCCAGAACCGGTCGGGCCGGCGCTTGGCGCTTTCCTCGCGACAGTCGACCGCGCGCGGCAACGCACGATCGATATGGTGGTCGGGCTCAATGCGCGCCTGCAGCAGGAGATCGGCTACGTCATCCGCATGGAGCCCGGGGTCCAGACGCCGGAGGACACCTTGACGTCGGCCCGCGGTTCCTGTCGCGATTCGAGCTGGCTGCTGGTCCAGATCCTGCGCAATCTCGGCTTCGCCGCCCGTTTCGTCTCTGGCTATCTCATCCAGCTCACGCCGGATCTCAAGGCGCTCGACGGCCCCTCGGGCACCGACCACGACTTTACCGACCTGCATGCCTGGGCCGAGGTCTACCTGCCCGGCGCCGGCTGGGTCGGGCTCGACCCCACCTCGGGCCTCTTGACCGGCGAAAGCCACATTCCGCTTGCCGCAACGCCCCATTATCGCAACGCCGCGCCGATCTCCGGCGGCTTCTTCGGCGATCCCGACACCCGAACCGATTTCGCCTTCGACATGAAGGTGACACGTGTCGCGGAACATCCGCGCATCACCAAGCCGTTCTCCGACGAAAGCTGGGAAGCCTTGAACGCGCTCGGTGAACAGGTCGATCGCGTGCTCCAGGAAAACGACATACGGCTGACGATGGGCGGCGAGCCGACCTTCGTTTCGATCGACGACTTCGAGTCCGAGGAGTGGAACACTGACGCGGTCGGCCCGACCAAGCGCGAGAAGGCGGACGCGTTGATCCGCCGCCTGCGCGAACGCTTCGCGCCCGGCGGTTTCCTGCATTACGGCCAGGGCAAGTGGTATCCCGGCGAAAGCCTGCCGCGCTGGACCTTCTCGCTCTACTGGCGCAAGGACGGCGTGCCGATCTGGCGCCGCCCCGACCTCATCGCCGAGGAGGCAGGCCACCACGACGTCACCGCGAAGGACGCCGAACGTCTGTTGCATCTGATGGCAGGCGAATTGAGCGTGCCGACCGAGATGGTCCAACCGGCCTTCGAAGATCCCGCCGACTGGCTGCTGAAGGAGGCAAACCTCCCCGAGAATGTCGATCCCTCCAATTCCAAGCTGAAGGACCCCGAAGAGCGCAGCCGCATGGCCCGCGTCTTCGAACGCGGCCTGACGGCACCGACCGGCTACGTGCTGCCTGTGCAGGCCTGGAATGCGCGTGCCACTGGCGTGCGGTGGATGAGCGAGAAATGGCAGACGCGCCGCGGCCGCATCTTCCTCGTTCCCGGCGACAGCCCCGTCGGTTATCGCCTGCCGCTCGGCGCCTTGCCCTATGTCGCGCCCTCCGCCTATCCCTATATCCATCCGGTCGACCCGACCGTTCCCCGGAACGATCTGCCTGATTTCGCCGAAAGCAGCGCCCGCCCGCAGCATTCCCGCTTTCAAGCCGCGGAAGTACCGGAAACCCCGCAGGCTCAGCCACGCGACGAAATAGCCGGGCTGGTGCGCACCGCCATCAGCGTCGAGCCGCGCGACGGCAGGCTCTGCGTCTTCATGCCGCCGATGGCCAGCGTCGAGGAATATCTCGACCTGATCGCATCCGCGGAACGCGCTGCAGCCGCGATCGGACTGCCCGTGCACATCGAGGGCTATGCGCCGCCTCAGGACGAGCGCATCAACGTCATCCGCGTTGCGCCGGACCCGGGCGTGATCGAGGTCAACATCCATCCGGCTGCCAGCTGGCAGAATTGCGTCGATATCACCACGGCGGTCTACGAAGAGGCGCGCCAGAGCCGGCTTGGCGCCGACAAGTTCATGATCGACGGGCGCCACACCGGTACCGGCGGCGGCAACCATGTGGTCGTCGGTGGCGCCAATCCCAATGACAGCCCGTTCCTGCGTCGTCCGGATCTCCTGAAGAGCGTCGTCCTGCACTGGCAGCGGCATCCCTCGCTTTCCTATCTGTTCTCCGGCCTCTTCATCGGCCCGACATCACAGGCGCCGCGCATCGACGAGGCCCGGCACGACCAGCTCTACGAGCTTGAAATCGCGCTCGCCCAGGTGCCGATGCCAGGCTCGGCGACCCCGCCACCCCTGCCCTGGCTGATCGACCGGCTGTTCCGCAATCTGCTCGTCGATGTCACCGGCAACACCCACCGTGCCGAGATCTGCATCGACAAGCTGTTCTCGCCGGATGGTCCGACCGGGCGTCTCGGCCTCGTCGAGTTCCGCGGCTTCGAGATGCCGCCGAACGCCCGCATGTCGCTTGCCCAGCAATTGCTGGTGCGCGCGCTGATCGCCCGCTTCTGGAAGCACCCTGTTGATGGCCGCTTCGTGCGCTGGGGGACGACGCTGCATGATCGCTTCATGCTGCCGCATCATGCCTGGCAGGATTTTCTCGAAGTGCTCGCCGATCTTCGCGCCCACGGCTTCGACTTGAAGCCCGAATGGTTCGAGGCCCAGCTCGAGTTCCGTTTCCCCTTCTGCGGCGAGGTCGAATACCAGGACGCCAGGCTCGAAATCCGTCAGGCGCTCGAACCCTGGCACGTGATGGGCGAACAGGGCGCGATCGGCGGCACAGTGCGCTATGTCGATAGCTCGGTCGAGCGCCTCCAGGTCAAGCTCGATACCGCCAACCCCGAGCGTTACGCGGTCGCCTGCAACGGCCGGCCCGTGCCGCTGACGCGCACCGGCTCCAACGGCTCGGCTGTTGCCGGCGTCCGCTACAAGGCCTGGCAGCCGGCCTCGGGCCTGCACCCGGTCCTGCCGGTCAACACTCCCCTTACATTCGATATCTATGATACATGGTCGAATCGGGCGATTGGCGGATGCATCTACCACGTCGCCCATCCGGGTGGGCGCAGCTACGACACGTTTCCGGTCAACGGCAACGAGGCGGAGGCGCGGCGCCTGTCGCGGTTCGAGCCCTGGGGTCATACGCCAGGAGGATATCCGCTACGCCCGGAAAGCCCGTCGATGGAATTCCCGATGACGCTTGATCTCAGGCGTCCGCCAGGAGCGTAAATGGCGAAGAAGCAATCAGCCGCCGAGAGCCATCGCGGCACCGAGGACGATCCGGTCTTCGGTTACCGCGCCCTTCCTGATATCGCCGACGAGATGCTCGACCGGGAGGGCAATGTCCGCCCCGTCTGGCAGCGGCTACTCGCGACCCTGGGGCGGCTCGACGAAACGGAACTTGCCAACCGCTTCGCCCGCGCCGACCGCTACCTGCGCGACGCTGGCGTCTTCTACCGTGTCTACGGTGCCAAGGAGGCTTCTGACCGGAACTGGCCGCTGTCGCATATCCCCGTCCTGATAGACGAGAAGGAATGGGCAACGGTTTCACAAGGGCTCGTGCAGCGTGCCGAACTGCTGGAGAAGGTGGTCGCCGATGTCTACGGCGAGAACCGGCTGGTGCGCGAGGGCCTCCTGCCACCTGCACTGGTCGCTTCAAACCCGGAGTTCCTGCGGCCGCTCGTCGGTGTGAAGCCGGCCGATGGTCATTTCCTGCATTTCGTATCCTTTGAGATCGGCCGCGGCCCCGACGGCAATTGGTGGGTGCTTTCGGACCGCACGGAAGCGCCCTCCGGCGCCGGCTTCGCATTGGAGAACCGGGTCGCGACCACGCGCGCCTTCTCCAATCTCTACGCGGAATCCCATGTCCACCGACTGGCGGGCTTCTTCGGTGAATTCCGAGACGCGCTTCAGAGCCGCAAGCTGCATCCGGATGACCGCATCGCCGTGCTTTCGCCCGGCATCGCCAACGAGACCTATTTCGAACACGCCTATATCGCCCGCTACCTGGGCTTCATGCTGCTTGAAGGTGAAGACCTGACGGTCCTGGGCGGCCGGGTGATGGTGCGAACCGTCGCAGGCCTCAAGCCGGTGGGCGTGCTCTGGCGCCGCCTTGATGCCGCCTTTGCAGATCCCCTCGAGCTCAACCAGTCCTCGCATATCGGCACACCCGGCATCGTCGAGGCGCTTCGCGCCGGCTCCGTCTCGATCGTCAACGCGCTCGGCACCGGCATCGTCGAGACACGCGCCTTCCTCGCCTTCCTGCCGGCGATCTGCCACCATTTGCTCGGCGAGGAGCAGAAGCTGCCCTCGATCGCCACTTGGTGGTGCGGACAGCCGGCCGAGCGCGAACAGGTCGCTGCCAACCTCGATCGCATGGTCATCGGCCCGGCCTATGCGACGCGCCCCTTTTTCGATGACAACGGCCAGTCGGTGCTCGGCGCCACGCTCGACGAGAATGCCCGCGCCTCGATCGCCGATTGGCTCGGCGCCGAGGGCGGCAATCTCGTCGGCCAGGAGGTCGTCACGCTCTCGACCACCCCCGCCTGGGTTCGCGGCCGGCTGACGCCACGGCCCATGAGCCTGCGCGTCTTTGCAGCACGCACCCGTGACGGCTGGCAGATCATGCCCGGCGGTTTCGCCCGCATCGGCTCCGGCGACGATGTCGCGGCAATCGCCATGCAGGCAGGCGGCACTGCCGCCGACGTCTGGATCGTCAGCGACCGGCCGGTGGAACGCACGACGCTGCTTCCGGCCGAAGAAAGCTTCACCCGCAACATGCCGGGGAGCCTGCCGAGCCGGGCAGCCGACAATCTCTTCTGGCTCGGCCGCTACATCGAGCGTTCGGAAGGGGCGCTGCGCATCCTGCGCGCCTGGCACGGCCGCTTCGCCGAAACCGCCGATCCGGACCTGCCGCTCCTGAGGGATGTCAGCGACTATCTCGGCGCGCTGGACATCGACACGCGCCAGCCAGTGCCCGACAGCCTGCTTGCCAACATCTCCAGCGCCCTTTTCAGCGCCGGCAACATCCGCGACCGGTTCTCCCCGGACGGATGGTTGGCGCTCAACGACCTGTCGCAGACGGCGCGCAAGTTTCACGCGACGGTGCAGGCCGGCGACGATGCGACCCGCGCGATGACGGTGCTGCTCCGCAAGCTCGCCGGCTTTGCCGGTCTCGTGCATGAAAACATGTACCGTTTCACCGGGTGGCGCTTTCTGTCGATCGGCCGATACCTGGAGCGCGGCCTTCACATGACGCGGCTGCTCGGCCATATGTCGGGCCCGGATGCACCCGACGGCGCCTATGACATGCTGCTCGAGATCGGCGACAGCGTCATGACCCACCGCCGGCGCTACAATGTCAGCACCGCCGCCTTGACCGTGACCGACCTTTTGGCGCTCGACCCGCTCAACCCGCGCTCGGTGCTCTACCAGTTGAACGAGATCAAGACCGAGGTGGAACTGCTGCCGAACGCCTTCGTCAACGGGCAGATGTCACCCTTCTACCGCGAGGCGATGCGCCTGCATTCGGGCCTCGCGGTGATGACGCCGGAAGCGATGAACCTCGGTGTCTACAATCGCCTGGAGCGGGATCTCGAAAGCCTGTCCGATCTGCTCGCGCGAACCTATCTCGGCTAGCGGGCGAAGGGACGGACATGCTCTACGATATCAGCCTGAAGATCACCTATGACTATGAAGTACCGGTTTCCGGCGGGCGCCATCTCGTGCGCGTGATGCCGGCGACGCTCCCCGGTCGCCAACGGCTCATCGTCGGTTCGCTGAGCTGCCAGCCAATGCCGGCCGAGCGCGCCGAAAGCGTCGACTTCTTCGCCAACCCGTTCACCTCGATCCTGTTTCGGTCCTCTCACGACGACCTGACGATCCGCATGCAAGCGCGGGTACAAGTAGAGCCGCAGCCCTTGACCGCGGACTTTTCGCCTGACCTCGCCGGCCTGCCGGCCGAGCTCTCCGCTTGCTGGTCCGTCGACGCCGAAGCACCGCACCACTTCACGGGACCAAGCCCGCTCCTGCCGGAAGCACCTGACATTGCCGCCTATGCGCGGGCAATCGTCACGGACACCATGACGGTCCGACAGATCGCCGCAGCACTTTGCGAGCGCATCCACCACGATTTCACCTATGACGGCGAGGCCACGACGGTGAACACGACACCGGGCGAGGCGTTCAAACTGAAGCGCGGCGTCTGCCAGGATTTCGCCCATGTAATGATCGTGGCGCTGCGAAGCCTCGGCATCCCCGCCGGCTATGTCAGCGGCTTCCTGCGGACCATCCCGCCGCCCGGCAAGGAACGCCTCGAGGGTGCCGACGCCATGCACGCCTGGGTGCGGATCTGGTGCGGTACCACAGGCGGCTGGCTCGAACTCGACCCGACCAACAATATTCCGGCAGGAACCGACCATATCGTCGTCGGTCACGGGCGCGACTATGGCGACGTTGCGCCCGTCATCGGGGTCCTGAAGAGCTATGGCAGCCAGACGACGAAACAGGCCGTCGACGTCATTCCCGTGCCCTGACCCGAATTGACACACCACAATTCTCGTTTTCATACACGGCATGTGCCGCGGAACCCGCTGTAAGCACTGGTTTTCCTGTATTCCGTTAAAATTGCAGCGATCGTCGGAACGAATTCGTAAGCCATCGACGCTATTGATGCCCGCAAGCTTGCAACGTGTTCCTTTGGGGTGTGCAAAGATGGGAAGACGATACACTGTAGGCCGGTCCTTCGTAGCGATGCTCAAGGACCGGGGTGGCAATTTCGGCATTATGGCCGCACTCGCAGCGCCATTGATATTGGCAGCCGGCGGCGTCGCCATAGATATGGCCGGCATGATGACGGCCAAGAACCAAATGCAGGATGCAGCGGATGCCGCAGCGCTTGCGGCGGCCTCTTCTCTGGTTGCGAAGGATCCACCGACGATTGCGAAAGCAAAGGAAATAGCTGCGGCCTTCCTCAAGAACCAGTCGGGCGGCACCGCCGTCGACGTTCCTGGCGGGCAGGATCCAGGCGGCACGGGATCGCTGGCCAAAACCGCTTCGGCGGAAGCGTCGACGGCCGGCCAGCCGGTCATCGAGATCATTGAAAACAGCAATGGCCCTACCGGTAAGGCCTACAACGTCACGGTCCTGAACAAGCAGACGTTCCAGTTCAACGCGATGACACGCCTGCTCGGGAAGACATCAATCAACATCGAAACCCGTGCCACCGCCGAAAGCGCGACAGAGAGCAAGAATGCGCTCTCGATGTATCTGGTGCTCGACCGCTCCGGCTCCATGGCCTGGAAGACCAATACCAAGGACACGACCAAGACGTCGTGCCCGAACTATACGGAATCGAACTGGAGCAAGTATCCGAACCTGAAGGCAAGCAACCCCTGCTATGTGACGAAGATCGACGCGCTGAAAAGCGCTGTCGGCGATTTGGTCAAGCAGCTGAACACCGCCGACCCGAACACTCTGTATGTCCGCACGGCGGCCGTCTCCTACAATTCCGCGCAGGACACGGCAGGGAACCTCGCATGGGGTACAACCGGCACCTCGACTTATGTGAACGCCCTTGTCGCAACAGGTGGCACGGCATCGGGCAACGCGTTCAAGACAGCCTACAACCGCGTTGCCGCGACGACCGAGGATGACGCCCACAAGGCTAAGAACGGCCAGGTTCCCACAAAGTACATCGTCTTCATGACCGACGGCGACAACAACAACACGAGCGACGACACGACAACCCTGACGTGGTGCGACACCGCACGAAAGAACAAAGTTCAGGTCTATACCGTCGCATTCATGGCGCCGGATCGCGGCAAGGCGTTGCTCAAGGCCTGCGCTACGACCGAAGCGAATTACTTCCAGGCGGAAGAAGCCGCCGATCTGATCGCAGCCTTCAAGGCGATCGGCGAAAAAGCCTCGGCCATGGCTACGCGCCTGACGAAATAAAACACCAAACCTGTGCCCTTCTTGCCGCCCGGTCCTGCCGGGCGGCATTTGCTTTCGGTATCGCCGGCCTGCTCCACCAACGACTTCCCACCGTTTGAGACAGTTCTAATCCATTTAAAAACATCTGTTGCAAGCGCTTCGGATCGATGCATAAATTGCCTTTATCCCCGGTCGGGTCCGGCCTGCGACCTCCCAACGCAAAAGGGTAAAGACAGTTTCATGATGAACAGGCTCTCCACCAACGACGTGCCGCAGCCCGCCCTGAGGTCGTCCGAACCCGGCCAGCTCGCCGTCGAAATCCTCGAACGCCTGAAGTATCGCATCGGCAAGGATCCGAAGGTTGCCAAGCCGCACGACTGGCTGACGGCCGCGATCCTGGTCGCCCGCGACCGCATCACCGACAAGTGGATGGATTCCACCCGCAAGACCTATGCGACCGGTGCCAAGCGCGTTTACTACCTCTCGCTCGAATTTCTCATCGGCCGGCTGATGCGCGACGCCATGACCAATATCGGCCTGATGGACGAGATGCGTGATGCGCTCGCTTCGCTCGGTGTCGATATCGATGTCGTTGCCGAACTCGAGCCGGATGCGGCGCTCGGCAATGGCGGTCTCGGCCGTCTCGCCGCCTGTTTCATGGAGTCGATGGCGACCGTCGACGTGCCCGCCTATGGCTACGGCATCCGCTACATGCACGGCCTCTTCCGCCAGCAGATGGCCGATGGCTGGCAGGTGGAGTTACCGGAAACCTGGCTTGCCCACGGCAATCCCTGGGAGTTCGAGCGGCGCGAAAGCTCCTACGAAATCGGCTTCGGCGGCGTCGTCGAAACCGCCAATGTCGATGAGGAAATCCAGCGTTTCGTCTGGAAGCCGGCCGAACGCGTCATCGCCACGGCCTTCGATACGCCCGCCGTCGGCTGGCGGGCAAAACGCGTCAACACGCTGCGGCTCTGGACGGCACAGCCGATCGACCCGATCCTGCTTGCCGCCTTCAACGCCGGCGACCACATCGGCGCGCTGCGGGAGAGCAACAAGGCGGAAAGCCTGACCCGCGTTCTCTACCCCGCCGACGCGACGCCTGCCGGCCAGGAACTGCGGCTGCGCCAGGAATATTTCTTCTCCTCCGCCTCGCTGCAGGACATCCTGCGCCGGCATCTGCAGCAATATCCGGACTTCACCTCGCTGCCGGACGCCGTCGCCATTCAGTTGAACGACACCCACCCGGCCATCTCCGTTGCCGAACTGGTGCGCCTCCTGACGGATCTGCACGGCCTCGATTTCGAGCAGGCCTGGGACATCACCCGCCGCACGATCTCCTACACCAACCACACGCTTCTGCCGGAGGCGCTCGAAAGCTGGCCGGTGCCGCTCATCGAGCGGCTGCTGCCGCGCCACATGCAGATCGTCTACGCGATCAACGCCAAGATCCTGATCGAGGCTCGCCGGCAGAAGGGCGCAACGGACGACGAGATCCGCAACATCTCGCTGATCGACGAGAGCGGCGAACGTCGCGTGCGCATGGGCAACCTTGCCTTCGTCGGTTCGCATTCGATCAATGGCGTTTCGGCACTGCATACGGAGCTGATGAAGGAAACGGTCTTTGCCAACCTGCACAGGCTCTATCCCGATCGCATCAACAACAAGACCAACGGCATCACCCCGCGCCGCTGGCTGATGCAGTGCAATCCCGGTCTTTTCGGCCTGATCCGCGACGCGATCGGCGACGAGTTCATGGACAATACCGAGGCGCTGCAGGCACTCGATGCCTTTGCGGACAAGGCGGATTTCCAGGAGCATTTCGCCGCCGTCAAGCGCGCCAACAAGGTCCGCCTCGCCCAGCTCGTTCAGAGCCGGCTCGGCATCAGGCTCGATCCGTCGGCGATGTTCGACATCCAGATCAAGCGCATCCACGAATACAAGCGCCAGCTTCTGAATATCATCGAGGCGGTGGCGCTCTACGACCAGATCCGCTCGCATCCGGAGCTCGATTGGGTCCCGCGCGTCAAGCTCTTCGCCGGCAAGGCGGCGCCCAGCTATCACAATGCCAAGCTGATCATCAAACTCGCCAACGACGTCGCTCGCGTCGTCAACAACGACCCGGCGGTGCGCGGCCTCCTGAAGATCGTCTTCGTGCCGAACTACAACGTCTCGCTCGCCGAGATCATGGTTCCGGCCGCCGACCTCTCCGAGCAGATCTCGACCGCCGGCATGGAAGCGTCCGGCACTGGCAACATGAAGTTCGCGCTGAACGGCGCGCTGACGATCGGCACGCTTGACGGCGCCAATGTCGAGATGCGCGACTGGATCGGCGAGGAAAACATCAAGATCTTCGGCATGACCGCCGAAGAGGTGACGAAGGCCCGAGCCGAGGGCCACAATCCGCGCGCCATCATCGAAGGATCGCGCGAGCTGTCGCAGGCACTGCAGGCGATCGCCTCCGGCGTCTTCTCGCCGGACGACCGCAACCGCTTCTCCGGTCTTATCGACGGCATCTACAATCACGACTGGTTCATGGTTGCGGCCGATTTCGAGGCCTATGCCAAGGCGCAGCGCGAGATCGACCAGCTCTGGACGACACCGTCCGACTGGTATGCGCAAGCGATCCGCAACACCGCACGGATGGGCTGGTTCTCATCCGATCGCACCATCCGGCAATATGCCGGGGAAATCTGGAGAGCTGGATGACGCCTTCGGCCGGCAAGGACCCGGAACCCGCAGCTTCAGGTCTGCTGTCAGCGCCGGATATCGCGGCCATTCTTTCGGGCACGCACGAAGACCCCTTCGCAGTCCTCGGCGTGCACCCCGCCGGCAAGGCCGTCCTTGCCCGCTGCTTCATCCCCGATGCCGAGACCGTGACGGTGGAAACGCTCGCCGGCAAGGAACTCGGCACGCTCGAGCGACGTGACGACGCCGGCTTCTTCGAAGGGTCCGTGTCGCTGAAGAAACCCCAGCCGGTGCGCTACCGCGCCCGCAATGAGGGCGGCGAATGGATCGTCGTCGATCCCTATAGCTTCGGTCCGGTGCTCGGCCCGATGGACGACTACTACATCCGCGAAGGTTCGCACCTCCGGCTCTTCGACAAGATGGGCGCGCACCCGATCCACCACGACGGTGCCGACGGCTACCACTTCGCCGTCTGGGCACCCAATGCCAAGCGCGTTTCCGTCGTCGGCCAGTTCAACGACTGGGACGGCCGGCGACACGTCATGCGGCTGCGCACCGACACCGGCATCTGGGAAATCTTCATTCCCGGCGTCGAGGGCGGCCTTGCCTATAAATACGAGATCCTCGATCGCAACGGCACGCGGCTGCCGCTGAAAGCCGATCCCTTTGCCCGGCGCTCCGAGCTTCGCCCCAATACCGCTTCCGTGACGACGCCGGAGATTGCGCAAACCTGGGACGACGAGGCACATCGCAAGCATTGGGCAACGGTCGATGCCCGTCGCCAGCCGATCTCGATCTACGAGGTCCATGCCGGATCCTGGCAGCGCCGCGACAATGGCGAAATGCTCTCCTGGGACGAACTGGCGGACCGGCTGATTCCCTATTGCGTCGACATGGGCTTCACCCATATCGAGTTCCTGCCGATCTCCGAATTTCCCTTCGATCCGTCCTGGGGCTACCAGACGACCGGGCTCTATGCGCCCACCGCCCGCTTCGGCGAGCCGGAAGGTTTTGCCCGTTTCGTCAACGGCTGCCACAAGGTGGGCATCGGCGTCATCCTCGATTGGGTGCCGGCACATTTCCCGACCGACGAGCACGGGCTGCGCTGGTTCGACGGCACGGCACTTTACGAGCACGAGGACCCGCGCCAGGGCTTTCACCCGGACTGGAACACAGCAATCTACAATTTCGGCCGCCAGGAAGTCCTGTCGTTCCTCGTCAACAACGCGCTCTATTGGGCGGAGAAGTTCCACGTCGACGGCTTGCGCGTCGATGCGGTCGCCTCGATGCTCTACCTCGACTACTCGCGCAAGCACGGCGAGTGGGTGCCGAACGAGTATGGCGGCAACGAGAACCTCGAGGCGGTTCGCTTCCTGCAGACGCTGAACACGGAAATCTACGGATCCCATAAGGGCATCCTGACGATCGCCGAGGAATCGACCTCCTGGCCGAATGTATCGCATCCGGTCCATGCCGGGGGTCTCGGCTTCGGCTTCAAGTGGAACATGGGCTTCATGCACGACACGCTGCAATATCTGTCGCGCGAGCCGGTGCACCGCAAGTTCCACCACAATGACCTGACCTTCGGCCTGCTCTACGCCTTCAGCGAAAACTTCGTTTTGCCGCTGTCCCATGACGAAGTCGTGCACGGCAAGGGATCGCTGATCGCCAAGATGGCCGGCGACGACTGGCAGAAGTTTGCCAATCTCAGGGCCTATTACGCCTTCATGTGGGGTTATCCCGGCAAGAAGCTCCTGTTCATGGGACAGGAATTCGCGCAATGGCGCGAATGGTCCGAGGAGCGCGCGCTCGACTGGAACCTGCTCGAATATCACCTGCACGAGGGCATGCGGCGCCTCGTGCGTGACCTCAACGGCACCTACCGCGCCAAGCCCGCCCTTCATGCCCGCGACTGCGAAGGCGACGGCTTTGAGTGGCTGCTTGCCGACGACCGCGACAATTCGGTCTTTGCCTGGCTGCGCAAGGCGCCCGGTGAAAAACTCGTCGCCGTCATCACCAATTTCACGCCCGTGTACCGGGAGAGCTACGCCATCCCGCTGCCGGTTGAAGGTCGCTGGAAGGAGATCCTCAACTCTGACGCGGAAATCTACGGAGGAAGCGGCAAGGGCAACGGCGGCGCCGTCTATGCCGGGAAGAGCACCACGGGAGCGATCATGGCCAACATCACGCTGCCGCCGCTGGCGACACTGATGCTGGAGCAGGAGTAAACTTCATCCGGTCCGCCCGCCGAAATCGGCAGGCGGAACGAGACTGTAAAATTCGAGGGCCGCAAGGCGTCGCCAAAAGCCGCCGTGACGACCCCGGAAGTCAATGATTGGGGAGGACAAATGGTGGAAAAGCGTTCGCAACCTCTGGCACGTGATGCCATGGCCTATGTTCTCGCTGGCGGTCGCGGCAGTCGTCTGAAAGAACTGACGGACCGACGGGCGAAGCCGGCGGTCTATTTCGGCGGCAAGGCCCGCATCATCGACTTCGCGCTATCGAATGCGCTGAACTCCGGTATCCGCCGCATCGGCGTCGCCACCCAGTACAAGGCGCATTCCCTGATCCGACACCTGCAGCGCGGCTGGAACTTCTTCCGCCCCGAGCGAAACGAAAGCTTCGACATCCTGCCCGCCAGCCAACGCGTTTCCGAAACGCAGTGGTACGAGGGCACCGCCGATGCCGTCTATCAGAACATTGACATCATCGAGGACCACGGCGTCGAGTACATGGTGATCCTTGCCGGCGACCATATTTACAAGATGGACTACGAATTGATGCTGCAGCAGCACGTCGATTCCGGCGCCGACGTCACCATCGGCTGCCTCGAAGTGCCACGCATGGAAGCGACCGGCTTCGGCGTCATGCATGTCGACGACAAGGACCGCATCATCGCCTTCGTCGAGAAGCCGGCCGATCCGCCGGGAATCCCCGGCAATCCGGACATGGCGCTTGCCTCGATGGGCATCTATGTTTTCCACACGAAGTTCCTGATGGATCTTCTGCGCCGCGACGCCGCCGATCCGAAATCGAGCCGCGACTTCGGCAAGGACATCATTCCCTACATCGTCGACAACGGCAAAGCCGTCGCCCACCGCTTTGCTCAGTCCTGCGTGCGGTCCGATTTCGAGCGCGAGGCCTATTGGCGCGACGTCGGCACGATCGATGCCTACTGGCAGGCCAATATCGACCTGACCCATGTGACGCCCGAGCTCGACATCTACGACAGCACCTGGCCGATCTGGACTTTTGCCGAGATCAAGCCGCCGGCGAAATTCGTGCATGACGACGAGAACCGGCGCGGCTCGGCGACGTCGTCGCTTATATCAGGCGACTGCATCATCTCCGGTGCTGCGCTCAACCGCAGCCTGTTATTCACAGGCGTCAGAGTTAATTCATATTCCCGTCTGGAGAATGCCGTAGTTCTTCCCGATGTGAAGATCGGTCGCCATGCGCTCTTGAGCAACGTGGTCATCGACAGCCGTGTCGTGATCCCGGAGGGGCTCGTTGTCGGTGACGATCCGGAGCTCGATGCCAAGCGTTTCCGGCGTTCGGAGAACGGCGTCTGCCTGATCACGCAAACGATGATCGACAAGCTGGGAATGTAGGCACTCCATGAACGTCCTGTCCGTTGCGTCCGAAGTCTATCCGCTGATCAAGACCGGGGGGCTCGCCGATGTCGTCGGCGCGCTCCCGGCAGCGCTTGTGCCGCACGGCGTCAAGACCCGCACCCTGGTGCCCGGCTATCCTGCCGTGCTGCAGAAGCTGAAGAAGAAAAAGAAGGTCGGCAGTTTCGCCAACCTGTTCGGCAATCCGGCGACAATTCTCGCCGCCGAGGTCGACGGGCTCGACCTGCTGGTCCTTGATCAGGCCGCACTCTACGCGCGCGACGGCGGGCCTTACGTCGATGCGACCGGCCGCGACTATGTCGATAATTTCCGCCGCTTCGCAGCACTCTCGCTTGCGGCGGCCGAGATCGCCGGCGGCGATGTCGTTTCCGGCTGGAAGCCCGATATCGTCCACGCTCATGACTGGCAGACGGCGTTGACGCCGGTTTACATGCATTTCGGCTCCGCTGCCGCGACCCCGACGGTCATGACGATCCACAACATCGCCTTCCAGGGCCAGTTCGGCGCCTCGGTCTTCCCCGAGCTTGCGCTGCCGCCGGAAGCCTTCTCGATGCAGTTCGTCGAATACTACGGCGATGTCGGCTTCCTGAAGGGCGGTCTGCAGACCGCAAACGCGGTCACCACGGTCAGCCCGTCCTATGCACAGGAGATCCTGACGCCGGAATTCGGCATGGGCCTCGAAGGCCTGTTGAAGAGCCGCGTCGCCGATCTCTCGGGCATCGTCAACGGCATCGACGCCGATATCTGGGATCCGCAGACCGACCCGCACATCGCCCAGCATTTCAGCGCGACGACCTTGAAGCAGCGCGCCGGCAACCGCCGAGCGCTCGAAGAACGCTTCGGCCTCGAAAAGGGCAACGGTCCGATCTTCTGCGTCGTCAGCCGGCTCACCTGGCAGAAAGGCATGGACCTCGTCGCGGAAGTCGCGGACGAAATCGTCGCCATGGGTGGAAAGCTCATCGTGCTCGGTTCCGGCGATGCGGCGCTCGAAGGCGCGCTGCTGGCCGCCGCCTCCCGCCATCGTGGCCATATCGGCATGGTCACCGGCTACAACGAGCCGCTGTCGCATCTGATGCAGGCGGGGTCCGACGCGATCCTCATCCCGTCGCGATTTGAGCCCTGCGGGCTGACCCAACTCTATGGCCTGCGCTACGGTTGCGTGCCGGTTGTCGCCCGGACCGGCGGGCTTGCCGATACCATCATCGACGCGAACGAAGCCGGGCTTGCGGCCAAGGTCGCCACAGGCTTCCAGTTCACGCCAGTGAACGCCGACGGGCTGCGTCTTGCGATCCGGCGCGTACTGCGTGCATACAGCGAACCCAAGGTCTGGGCGAAAATTCAGACCCAGGGCATGAAATCGGACGTTTCCTGGGCCACAAGTGCCGATCGTTACGTCTCTCTATATTCCGGTCTTCTCGGGAAAGGTTAAGTCAGCATGATAAGAACGGTTACCACAACCCCCTATGGCGACCAGAAGCCTGGCACGTCGGGGCTGCGCAAGAAGGTCCCGGTCTTCCAGCAGAAGAACTATGCCGAGAACTTCATCCAGTCGATCTTCGATTCGCTCGAGGGCTTTCAGGGCGAAACACTGGTGATCGGCGGCGACGGCCGCTACTACAACCGCGAAGTCATCCAGATCGCCATCAAGATGGCGGCGGCGAACGGCTTCGGCCGCGTACTCGTCGGCCGTGGCGGCATTCTGTCGACGCCGGCCGCCTCCAACGTCATCCGCAAATACAAGGCCTTTGGCGGTATTGTGCTCTCGGCCAGCCACAATCCCGGCGGCCCAACGGAAGATTTCGGCATCAAATACAATATCGGCAATGGCGGCCCGGCACCGGAAAAGGTCACCGACGCGATCTATGCCCGCAGCAAGGTGATCGACAGCTACAAGACGTCTGACGTCGCCGACATCAACCTCGATGCCGAAGGTACGCAAGAGATCGACGGCATGACGGTGACCGTCATCGATCCGGTGGCCGACTACGCCGAGCTGATGGAAAGCCTGTTCGACTTCGCAGCCATCCGCAAGCTGATCTCGGGCGGCTTCCGCGTCGTCTTCGACGCCATGAGCGCCGTCACCGGGCCTTACGCCAAGGAGATCATCGAGAAACGCTTGGGCGCACCCAAGGGCTCGGTGATGAACTTCATTCCGCTGCCGGACTTCGGCGGCCACCACCCGGACCCGAACCTGGTGCACGCCCGCGCGCTCTACGAGACGATGATGGCGCCCGACGCGCCGGATTTCGGCGCCGCCTCCGACGGTGACGGCGACCGCAACCTCGTCATCGGCCGCGGCATCTTTATCACGCCCTCCGACAGCCTCGCGATGCTTGCCGCCAACGCGCATCTGGCGCCCGGCTACGCCAAGGGCCTTGCCGGCATTGCCCGTTCGATGCCGACCAGCGGCGCGGCCGACCGCGTCGCCGAGAAGCTCGGCATCGGCATCTACGAGACGCCGACCGGCTGGAAGTTCTTCGGCAACCTGCTCGACGAGGGCATGGCGACGATCTGCGGCGAGGAAAGCGCCGGCACCGGCTCAAACCATGTGCGCGAAAAGGACGGCCTCTGGGCCGTCTTGCTCTGGCTCAACATTCTCGCCGTGCGCAAGGAAAGTGCCCTCGACATCGCTCAGAAGCACTGGGCGACCTACGGCCGCAACTACTACTCGCGCCACGACTACGAGGAAGTGGATAGCGACGCCGCCAACGGCCTGATCGCCAACCTGCGCGACCAGCTTGCCACGCTTCCCGGCATGTCCTTCGGCGCGCTCAAGGTGGCGACATCAGACGACTTCGCCTACAACGACCCAGTCGATCATTCCATCAGCAAGAACCAGGGCATCCGCATCCTGTTCGAGGGCGGCTCGCGCGTCGTCTTCCGCCTGTCAGGCACCGGCACCTCGGGCGCGACTTTGCGCGTCTACATCGAGCGCTTCGAGCCCGATGCGGCGCGCCACGACATCGAAACGCAGACAGCGCTTGCCGATCTCATCGCCGTTGCCGACGAGATCGCCGGCATCAAGACCCGCACCGGCCGCACCGAGCCGAGCGTCATCACCTGAGATACTGGGCCGCTTTATGCGGCCCTTTTTCTGTCGACCGAACACCCCCTTTGCCCGGAAGGGCAGAGGGGGTGTTCGGGCACATCTGGAACAAGAGGGCCGCCTTCATGCCGACCACCGGAAATCCACCCCTCGGCGCCACCGTCACGCCTGAGGGCACCGCGTTTTCGGTCTGGTCGCGCAACTCCGCCCGCATCGATCTCTGCCTCTTCGACAAGACCGGCTCCAAGCAATTGCGGCAGCTACCGATGGTCCGCAACGGCGACCTGCACAGCCTGACGGTCGCCGACGCCCCGAAGGGCACGCGCTACGGCTTTCGCGCCGATGGCGTCTATTCCCCCGACCACGGGCTCTGGTTCGACCCCTCTAAGCTCCTGGTCGATCCCTATGCCGTCGAACTCGACCGACCATTCCAGCATGATCCGCGCCTGATGATTTTTGGCGAAGACACCGCTGATCTGGTGCCAAAAGCCATTGTCACCGAGGCGAAGATCGTCAAGCCGAAGGCGCCACTCTTCCGTGCTGGCGGCCTTATCTACGAGATCGCCGTCAAGCCCTTCACGATCCTCCATCCGGATATCCCGGAAGCCAAGCGTGGCACCGTGGCGGCCCTAGCCGAGCCCGTGATCATCGAGCATCTCAAGCGCCTCGGCGTCTCGGCCGTCGAGCTGATGCCGATCGTCGCCTGGATCGACGAACGCCACCTGCCGTCCCTCGGCCTGAAGAACGGCTGGGGCTACAATCCGATCGCGCCGATGGCGCTCGACCCGCGGCTGGTGCCGGGCGGCATCAAGGAACTGCGCAAGACGGTCGAGGCGCTGCGCAAGGCCGGCATCGGCGTCATCCTCGATCTCGTCTTCAACCATTCCGGCGAAAGCGACCGCTTCGGCACCACGTTGTCGATGCGCGGCCTCGACAACCTGACCTATTATCGTCATGTCACCGATCGCCCAGGCGAACTCATCAACGACACCGGCTGCGGCAATACCATTGCCTGCGACCACCCGGTGGTCGAAGCGCTGATCCTCGACAGCCTGCGCCATTTCGTGCATGCCGCCGGTGTCGACGGCTTCCGCTTCGACCTCGCCTCGATCCTCGGCCGCGACATGGGTGGTTTCCATCGCGAGGCGCGGCTCTTCCAGGCGATCTCGGCCGATCCGCTGCTTGCCGACCGCGTGCTGATCGCCGAACCCTGGGACATCGGCCCGGGCGGCTACCAACTCGGCAACTTCCCCTCCCCCTTCCTTGAATGGAACGACCGCGCGCGCGACGACATCCGCATCTACTGGCGCGGCGACCGCCACGCGATCGGCGCTCTGGCGACGGCGCTCGCCGGCTCGTCGGGCAGTTTTGCCCGCTGGGGCGAGTGCGGGACACGGACCGTCAACTTCATCGCCGCCCATGACGGCTTCACGCTCGCCGACATCGTCTCCTACGCCGGCAAACACAACGAGGCGAACGGCGAAGAGAACCGCGACGGCCACAACGAGAACCACTCCTGGAACAACGGCGCGGAAGGCGCCACCGGAGATCCGGAAATCCTGACGGCCCGACGTCATGACGTGATGGCGCTCATCGGCACGCTGTTTTCCTCCCGCGGGACGATCATGCTGACGGCCGGCGACGAAGGCGGGCGCAGCCAGAACGGCAACAACAACGCCTATTGTCAGGACAACGCCATCACCTGGCTCGACTGGACCGCGATGGACGACGATATCGTCGCCCACACAGCGGCCTTGTCGGCGATGCGCCGACGCTTCGACGTATTTGACCAAACGGCGTTCCTGACCGGAAACGGCGATGTCGATTGGCGGCGGCTGGACGGACAGCCCATGGCCGTCGGCGACTGGGAGCATCCGGCGACGGACAATCTGATGATGGTGCTCGCCACCCGTGACCGCACGCAGAAGCGGGCGACGCGCCTTGCCGTCGTCATCAACCGCAGCCACGCGCCCCACCCCGTCAGGCTCCCCGACAGCATCGACGGAAAGTGGCAGAACGTGCTGGCAAGACCTGCCATTCCAGACCATGTCGCGCCGCGGTCCGTCACCTTCCTTGTCGAAGTTTTCTAAAGCTTTTCCACCGCTTGCAGGTTGCACCGGGCGGGCCTATAGATCGTTCGGGGGGCTTGTTTCGGGGCGTTTACATGCTGCAGGACATATCACTTTCTGAGATCAAGGTACTGGTCGGCAAGGAGGTCGGCGTTTCCGACTGGATCACGGTCACTCAGGAAACGATCGACAAGTTCGCCGAAGCGACCAGCGACTACCAGTATATCCACGTCGATCCGGTCCGCGCCGCCGCCGAAACACCCTTTGGCGGCACGATTGCACACGGCTTCCTGTCGCTCTCGCTGCTTTCGGCCATGAACTACAATTGCCTGCCGAAGATCCGCGAACAGACCATGGGCATCAATTACGGCTTCGAAAAAGTGCGCTTCATCGCTCCGGTGAAGAGCGGCGCCAAGGTGCGCGGCCACTTCGTGATGGCCGATGCGCGCTTCCGCGGCGCCAGCATGCTGATGATCACCTACGACGTCAGCGTCGAAATCGAGGGCGAGCGCAAGCCGGCGTTGACGGCCACCTGGCAGACGATCATCCAGTTCGATCCGAAGGACCGGCCAGCGGATGCGTGAGGCGGCATGGCCCACGCGTCCTGCCAGCACAATGAGAGCGGACAATTTTCAGACGGTCTGAGAAAGCCGGGAAGCGCTTGCAGGCACTTCCCGGCTCTTCTATTCAATGCCCCGCGTCGGCAGCACCTTCGGACAGCAGACCGAAGACGAAGGGCGAGAACGACCGCCAGCACTCGACCCGGAACTGGTCCTCACCGGTGCGGAGGAGAATGATCTCCGCCTTGCCGAAGATGGTGCGCGAGCAGGCGCCGACAGGGAAGATCGGCAGCGACAGATCCTGCGGGCAGCCGCTGTTAACAGCCACGTCCGCGCCCGCACCGCTGACGATGACGGCAACGTTGCGATGCGAAATGTCGACCGCCGAATGTAGTGTCCCGCTCGAAGCAGCCGCCGCCATCAGGTCGGCTTCGCCTTCATCGAACACCAGCCACTCGTCCGGCCCGATCCACAGGGCATGACGCTGGCCTGATGAGGCCGAGGTCTTCGGCCGCGTCGGCAGGGTGACGCCGAGCGCTGCCGAGAGCGCCGGCAGTGCATCGGCACCGGCGCGCAACGAGATGCGTGTCGCCGCCGGTGCCGGCGTCAGGATCGCTTCGGCCGAGCCGCCGCGCGAGGTGAGCGCCGCCTTGCGGCTTGCAATTGCCTGATCAACCATGGAGGCGACCCCCTTCCTTGTCAAAGAACACCATGTCGCTCACCTCGACGGCGATCGTGCGATCGGCCATCGGCACGTAGAGTGTCTGGCCGAGGCGCTCGCGCCCGCCGGCAACCATCGCCAGCGCGATCGAACGACCGCAGTTTTCCGACCAGTAGGACGACGTCACATGGCCAAGCATGGTCATCGGCTTCGGCTGGTTCGGATCGGCCACGATCTGCGCGCCCTCCTCCAGCACCACCTTCGGATCCTTGGTGAGCAGGCCGACGAGCTGTTTGCGGCCATCCTTGACGAGATCCGGGCGCTTGAGGCCGCGGATACCGACGAAGTCGGGCTTCTTCTTCGACACCGCCCAGGAGAGGCCGGCATCGTCGGGCGTCAGCGTACCGTCGGTATCCTGGCCGACGATGATGTAACCCTTCTCGGCGCGCAGCACGTGCATGGTTTCCGTGCCGTAGGCGCAGGCGCCCATTGGCTCGGCCCGCGCCCAGATCGCTTCCCAGACCGCCTGGCCATAGTCAGCCGGAACGTTGACTTCGAAGCCGAGCTCGCCAGTGAACGACATGCGGAAGAGCCGGGTCGGGACGCCGCAGATCTTGCCTTCGGCAACGCTCATATGCGGGAAGGCCTCGTTGGAAAGGTCGATGCCTTCAACCAGCGGCGCGATGATCTCGCGTGCCTTCGGCCCCTGGACGGCGATGACGGCCCACTGTTCCGTCGTCGAGGTCAGCCACACCTTCAGATGCGGGAACTCGGTCTGCAGATAGTCTTCCATGTGGTTCATGACGCGCGGCGCACCGCCGGTCGTCGTCGTCACGTGGAAGCGGTCCTCTGCCAGGCGGCCGACCACGCCGTCGTCATAGACGAAGCCGTCGTCGCGCAGCATGATCCCGTAGCGGCAGCGGCCCGGCTTCAGGTTGTCCCAGGCATTGGTGTACATGAGATTGAGGAACTGCGCGGCATCCGGGCCGACGACCTCGATCTTGCCGAGCGTCGAGGCGTCGAAGACACCGGCGACGTCACGCACGGTCTTGCATTCGCGCCCGACCGCCTCGTGCATGTCTTCGCCGGCGCGCGGATAGAACCAGGCGCGCTTCCAGTTGCCAACGTCCTCGAACTCGGCGCCATGCGCCTCCTCCCAGGCATGCATGGGCGTCTTGCGCGCCGGATCGAAGAGGGCGCCGCGCGAATGGTTGACGATCGCGCCGAAGGTTATCGGCGTATAGGGCTGGCGGAAGGTGGTGAGGCCCACCTGAGGGATGTCCTTGCCAAGCGCTTCGGCGGCGATCGCCAGACCGTGCATGTTGGACAGCTTGCCCTGGTCGGACGCCATGCCGTTGGTGGTGAAGCGCTTGATATGCTCGATCGAGTGCATGCCTTCGCGCACCGCCAGACGGATGTCCTTGGCGCAGACGTCGTGCTGGAAGTCGATGAAGGCCTTGACCGTCGTGTCCGGCCCGGCGCCTTCTGCAGCGCCGATCATGCCGCCGGTCCAGCCGAAGCGATTTTCACCCGAAAGCGCCACCTGCGCTCCGCCTTCGGCACCGGCCGCACGCGCGGTCAGTTCGCCGGCGGCAAGCGCCTCGTCGATCGTTGCCTGAAGATCGTCGGTGCCGTTGCAGGCGCCGATCGACAGGCAATCCTGCAGATAGGTGCCGGGCAGGAAGCGCTGCGTTGCCGCATCGAACTTCACCTTGCCGCGCGACTGCGAGAAGAGGTGCACCGACGGCGTCCAGCCGGCCGAGACCAGCAGCGCGTCGACGGTGATCTTGCGGGCCGCACCGCCACCGTTGCGGGCGACGCTGATCGAGTTCACGCGCAGCTTGCCGCCGGCCTTGATCACCGAATGCCCCGTCAGCACTTCGATGCCGAGACGGCGCGCCTCGGCGAGCACCGCTTCGCCGGGGTTCTCGCGGCAATCGACGATCGCCGCCACGGTAACGCCGGCGCGCTTCAGGTCGAAGGCGGCTTCATAGGCGGAGTCATGGGCGGTGTAGACGCCAACCTTCGAGCCGACGGCGACGCCGAAATGGTTGAGATAGGTGCGGCCGGCCGAAGCGAGCATGATGCCCGGCCGGTCATTGTTGGCAAACACCATGTGCCGTTCGATCTGGCCGTTGGCAAGGATCACCTTCTTGGCACGCACCTGCCACAGCCGCTCGCGCGGCAGCGACTTGTCGAGCGCCGCCAGGTGATCGGTCACCCGTTCGACCAGGCCGACGAAGTTGTGGTTGTAGTAGCCGAACCCGGTGGTGCGGGTCAAAAGCGTGACGTTGTCCATGGCGGCAAGCGCCTTGGCAGTCTCCTGCGCCCAGTCCCAGCCGTCCTTGCCGTCGATCGTCGTGCCGCTTTCATAGCGCAGCGCACCGCCCACTTCCGGCTGTTCGTCGCAGATGATTACCTTGGCGCCCGCCTTGGCGGCGGCAAGTGCTGCCGAAAGTCCGGCAACCCCGGCACCGATGACGAGCACGTCGCAATGGGCGTAGCGGCTCGCATAGTGATCCGGATCGGCTTCCGTCGGGGCGACGCCGAGACCGGCCGCGCGGCGGATGAAGGGTTCATAGATCGCGTGCCAGGCGGCCTTCGGCCACATGAAGGTCTTGTAGTAGAAGCCGGCGGCGAAGAACGGCGACAGGAGATCGTTGAGACCGCCGACGTCGAAGGCGAGCGACGGCCAGCGGTTCTGCGATTCCACCTTCATGCCGTCGAAGACTTCCTGCACCGTGGCGCGCACGTTCGGCTGCCGTCGGGCGGCATCACGCGAGACATCGAGCAGCGCGTTCGGCTCTTCCGCACCGGCCGACAGAATGCCGCGCGGGCGGTGATACTTGAACGAACGGCCGACAAGGTGAATGCCGTTGGCAAGCAACGCCGAGGCGACCGTATCGCCCTCGAGCGCCGTCAGCGTGCGGCCGTCGAAGGTGAAGCGTGCGGTGCGCGCCGGTGTCAGGCGGCCCACGCCTGGAATGCGATTGGCCCCCATCATTTCGCAGCTCCCTTATCCTGCTCGCTCTGAAGAATGGCGGCGATGTCAGGCTTCGGCTCGCCAGCCTTGTAAGTGGTGTAGAAGCGGTCGCTGACCGTGTCGCGCGCGGCGTTGAAGAAACGGCCGCAGCCATGGATATGGCGCCAGCGTTCGAAGATCAGACCCTTCGGGTTCTGACGCAGGAAGAAATATTCCTCGAATTCCTCGTCGGTGATGTCGGCGATGTTGGTCGGACGGGCGATATGGGCGTCGCCGGCGCCGCGGAATTCGAGCTCGGAGCGCTCTTCTTCGCAATAGGGGCAGTAGATCAGAAGCATCTCGAAATCCTCAGTGCGCAACGGCAGCGGCAGCCGCCTCGTCGATGAGCCGGCCGGTGCGGAAGCGATCCAGCGTCAGCCCGGCGGAGAGACGATGCGGCTCGCCCTTGGCGATCAGATGGGCGAAGAGATTGGCCGAGCCCGGCGTCGCCTTGAAGCCGCCCGTCCCCCAGCCGGCATTCAGGAACAGGCCCGGAACCGGCGTGACCCCCTGGATCGGCGAGCGGTCCTGGGTGACGTCGACGATGCCGCCCCACTGCCGCATCATCTTGACGCGGCGGAACATCGGAAAGAGCTCGCAGATCGCATCCAGCGTGTGGGTGATGATCTGCAGGCCGCCGGTCTGCGAATAGGAATTGTACTGGTCGGTGCCGGCGCCGATGACGAACTCGCCCTTGTCGGACTGCGAGATGTAGGCATGCACCGAGTTCGACATGACGACGCAGGGGAAGATCGGCTTCAGCGGCTCGGAGACCAATGCCTGCAGCGGCTGGCTCTGCAGCGGCACACGCACGTCGGCCATCTGCATCAGCACCGAGGAATGGCCGGCGGCGGAGACGCCGACCTTCTTGGCGCCGATGTAACCGCGGTTGGTGTCGACGCCGACGACCCGGCCGGTCTCGTCACGGCGGATGCCGGTCACTTCGCAGTTCTGGATGATGTGCACGCCGCGGTCAGAGGCGGCGCGTGCGTACCCCCACGCAACGGCGTCGTGGCGGGCCGTGCCGCCGCGGCGCTGAAGGGCCGCACCGTTGATCGGGTAACGCGCCGTCTTGGCGATATCGAGCGGCGGACAATAGGCCTTGGCCTGTTCCGGCGTCAGCCATTCATTGTCGATGCCGTAGAGGCGGTTGGCATTGATATGGCGCTTGAACGACTGCTGGTCGTGGATGTTGTGCGACAGCATCATGACGCCGCGCGGCGAATACATGACGTTGTAGTTCAGATCCTGCGACAGGTTTTCCCAGAGCTTCAGCGAATGCTCGTAGATGTCCATGCTCTCTTCATAGAGATAGTTGGACCGGATGATCGTGGTGTTGCGACCTGTATTGCCGCCGCCGATCCAACCCTTTTCGAGCACCGCGACATTGGTGATGCCGTGCTCCTTGGCGAGGTAATAGGCCGCACCGAGGCCATGGCCACCGCCGCCGATGATGATCGCATCATACTCTTTGCGCGGCTCTGGCGACGCCCATTGCGGAGCCCACCCCTTGTGGCCGCGCAACGCCTCGCGCGCCACGGCGAAAACTGAATATTTGCGCATCGGCCTCACTCCATGAACCCCGTTCTCATTGGCGTTAGAGATCGCAAATCCGACGCCCGCGCAACGTTTCTTTTGCGACGCAATTGCGTGGACTTGCGCGCAGTTGCGACATGGTCGCCGATCGGCTACTTCCGGGGCGGGAACAGGTGCCGCCCCGCATCCCAGGATTTTTCAGCGCTTCCTCATGTCGTCGCTGGACTTTCGCCTGACGATCTGGTATCCGCTCCTCTAATCGTAAAGCTTCCAGCTTAGCGAATGTCATTCTTTTGCCTCCGGCACCTGACGGAGTCACAAACAACTCGAACCAAAGGAACGGGATTTCACGTGCAGGTACTTGTCCGCGATAACAATGTCGATCAGGCGCTCCGCGCTCTCAAGAAGAAGATGCAGCGCGAAGGCATTTTCCGCGAAATGAAGATGCGCGATTACTATGAAAAGCCGTCCCAGAAGCGCGCCCGCGAAAAGGCTGAAGCCGTTCGCCGCGTCCGCAAGCTGGCACGCAAGCGTGCACAGCGCGAAGGCCTCCTGGCCCGCTGATTTGTCGTTTTTTCGACGCTTTCCGATGTAAGTCGTGGCGGGGGCGAAATATCGCCACCGCCTTTTTTTGGTATGGACATCTTTTCCGCCGACAGGCTAGCGTGATCGACGCTGCCGGTGACGGATGGCCGGCCGGAGCGTTTAACCGGGCGGCTTGCCGAGGCACGATGAAGCCCGGCTGCGGAGCCCGCGGGGAGTTTCAGCGGCTCTACTGCATAGTTCCTTAAATCGGGTTCGATTTAAGGGCAGAATTATGCAGAAACTCAACGTGTTACAGCGACCTTGGCGCGTCATGAAGACACGCGGCGCTGTAGGAACGGAAGCCGATAGCTTTCGAGACCTTGTCGATTTGAGGGATCAACCTTTGACACTTGCTGCCATGACTGCGGACGTCTCCGGTTTTACTGTCCATGAGGCGTCTCGCCGCCACCAGCGCAAGCCGAGGCTTGCCGCCATGCTGCTCCTTGGTTCGGCCCTTCTTCTCGCAGGCTGCACGACCGACGGCCCGGACTCGATGACCAACAAGGTCGAGCGCGAACAGGGCTCGCAGGAAAATATCGCCTCGCTCTCGAGCGTCATCGCCTCCAACCCGAGCGATCCCGAAGGCTACAATGTCCGCGGCTCATCCTATGGCCGCGCCGGCGAATACCGCCGGGCCATTGCCGATTTCGACCAGGCGATCCAGCTGAACCCACGCTTCTACCAGGCCTATGCCAACCGGGCGCTGGTTCACCGCAACATGGGCAACACCCAGGCCGCACTTGCCGACTACAACATGGCGCTGCAGCTCAACGCCAACTACGACGTCGCCTATATCGGCCGCGGCAACCTCTATCGCCAGGCCGGCCAGCTCGATTCCGCCTTCAACGATTTCAACAAGGCGATCCAGCTCGACACGACCGATCCCCGCGCCTATCACAATCGCGGCCTGATCTACCAGGCACGCAACCAGCACGGTCAGGCGATCGAAGACTTCTCGACCGCGATCTCGCTGTCGCCGAGCTCGCCGGAGCCCTACAACGGCCGCGGCATTTCCTATGTCGCCCAGGGCGACGACGACAACGCCTTCTCGGATTTCAACACCGCGATCAATCTCAACGGCAAGGTCGCCGAATCCTGGGCCAACCAGGCGCTGATCTACGAGCGCAAGGGCGACAAGGCCAAGGCATCGAAGTCCTATTCGCACGCATTGCAGCTCGACCCGAAATACGAGCCGGCGCGCGCCGGCCTTGCCCGCGTCAAGGCATCGTAAGTCCTTCCCCGAGCATGTTCCTCGAAACGCCCGCGACAGTTCGCGGGCGTTTTCGTTTGTGCCGCTTGCCACCCTGCCCTCTCCGCCAAGGCGGAACCTTCCCGGCCATCGTTCGTTTGCCAAAGGCGTCACTGCCTGTTTCCTCGGATCGGCTCCGATTCAAGGGAAGACATGCAGCTATTCGAAGTACTACCGCGACCAAGCGCCCCAAGGGACGCGCGGCGCAGTAAGAACGGAGACCAAGCCATGATCAAACGAACCCTCGTCACTGCGCTGGCACTGGCCGCGCTTGCCACCGGTCCGGCCGCCGCGCAGAACTATGTCGCACTCGGCCGTCTCGTCTGCGGTTCGGAAGGCGGCACCGGCATGATCGTGACCTCGACGAAGAACCTGATGTGCACGTTCACGCCCACCAATGGCGGACCGAAGGCCGTTTATGCCGGCACGATTCGCAAGATCGGCATCGACATCGGCAAGACGGGCAAGAGCACGATGGTCTGGGACGTCTTTGCCAAGACCGGAACGCCGGTTAGCGCGTTCGCGCTTGCCGGCGAATACTACGGCGTCGGCGCCGATGCGAGCCTCGCGGTCGGCGGCGGCGCCAAGGTGATCGGCGGCGGCACGAACAAGGCCTTCATGCTGCAGCCGGTCAACGTTCAGGTCCAGGAGGGGCTGAACGTCGCGGTCGGCATCGACCAACTGACGCTGGCACCGGCCGGTTAGATCGGCCTCGAAGACGCATGACGCCTTGTTGCGGAATGCGTCGCATGCCCCACAATGCCTTCCAACGCAAAACGCCCGCCGAAAGGCGGGCGTTTCATTGTCGATCGATGCGAACAGCGTTAAGCGTGCAGCGCCTTGACGATATCTTCCGTCACCTTCTTGGCGTCGCCGAGCAGCATCATCGTGCCGTCCTTGTAGAACAGCGTGTTGTCGATGCCGGCATAGCCGGAGCCGAGCGAACGCTTGACGAAAAGGCAGGTCTTGGCCTTGTCGACGTCGAGGATCGGCATGCCGTAGATCGGCGAGGACTTGTCGTCACGCGCGGCCGGATTGGTGACGTCATTGGCGCCGATGACATAGGCGACATCGGCCTGAGCGAACTCGGAGTTGATGTCCTCGAGCTCGAACACTTCGTCATAGGGCACGTTCGCTTCCGCGAGCAGCACGTTCATGTGGCCGGGCATGCGGCCCGCGACCGGATGGATCGCGTACTTGACCTCAACGCCCGCGGCCTTCAGCTGGTCGCCCATTTCGCGCAGCGCATGCTGTGCCTGGGCAACGGCCATGCCGTAGCCCGGCACGATAATCACCTTGGAGGCGTTCGCCATCAGGAAGGCCGCATCGTCGGCAGAGCCCTGCTTGACCGTGCGCTGAATGCCATCGTCGCTGACGGCCGCCGCGGTCTCGCCGCCGAAGCCGCCGAGGATGACCGAGATGAACGAGCGGTTCATGCCCTTGCACATGATGTAGGAGAGGATCGCACCGGAGGAGCCGACGAGCGCCCCGGTGATGATCAGCGCCAGGTTGCCGAGCGTGAAGCCGATGCCGGCTGCGGCCCAACCCGAATAGGAGTTGAGCATCGACACGACCACCGGCATGTCGGCGCCGCCGATCGGGATGATGATCAGCACGCCGAGTATGAGCGACAGCGCGACGATCAGCCAGAACACCGTGGTGCTCTGCGTCAGCACGAGCATGACCACCAGCACGACCAGCGCGATTGCCAGACCCGCATTGATGGCGTGGCGTCCCGCAAGCATAATCGGCTTGCCGGACATGCGCCCGTCGAGCTTCAGGAAGGCGATGACCGAACCGGTAAAGGTGATCGCGCCGATGGCAACACCGAGCGACATTTCGACCAGTGCCTGGGCGTGGATGTCGCCGAGGGTGCCGATGCCGAAGCTTTCCGGCGCGTACATGGCGGCAGCCGCCACCATGACGGCGGCAAGACCGACCAGCGAGTGGAAGGCGGCAACGAGCTGCGGCATCGAGGTCATGGCGATGCGACGGGCAATGACAGCACCGGCGCCGCCGCCGATGGCAAGGCCAAGCACGATCAGCATCAGGCCACCAAAGCTGGGCTTTGCCAAAAGCAACGTCGTGACGATGGCAATGCCCATGCCGACCATGCCGTAGGTATTGCCCTTGCGGCTGGTGGTCGGATGCGAAAGGCCGCGTAGCGCCATGACGAACAGGACGCCGGAGACGAGATAGAGGAAGGCTGCGAAGTTAGCGTTCATCGGGCCGGCCTCACTTGTCTTTTTTCTTGTACATGGCGAGCATGCGCTGGGTGACGAGGAAGCCGCCGAAGATGTTGACGGCGGCAAGCACCAGCGCCACGAAGCCGAAGCCGGTGGCAAGCCCAGAGGCCGAGATGCCGACGGCAAGCAGAGCACCGACGACGATGACCGAGGAAATCGCGTTGGTGACCGCCATCAGCGGCGTGTGCAGCGCCGGGGTCACCGACCAGACCACGTAATAGCCGACGAAGATCGCCAGCACGAAGATCGCCAGCCGGAAGACGAAAGGATCGATCGCGCCGCCGGTCGCGCCATGGGCGACAGCACCAGCCGCGTCCGGCACGTATTCGGCAGCGGTGCGGACCGCTTCCACCGCCCGGTCGAGATCGGCGAGCGCCTTGTCGAGAAGTTCATTCGCCATCACTTGTCCCCCTTACTGGCGCCGAAGTTCGGATGCACGACCTCACCACCATGGGTGAGCGCCGTCGCCTTGACGAGTTCGTCCTCCATGTTGAGCGCGAGTGCCTTGGTTTCCTTGGACACCATCGTTTCCAGGAAGGTGACGAGGTTCTTGGCGTAGAGACCGGACGCGGAGGCCGCGATGCGGCCCGGCACGTTGAGATGGCCGATGACCTTGACGCCCTCGACCTCGGCGACCTTGCCGGGCTCAGCACCCTCGACGTTGCCGCCGCGTTCGACCGCAAGATCGACCGCGATCGAACCGGGCTTCATGCTTTTCAGCATGTCACGGGTGACGAGCCGCGGCGCCGGACGGCCGGGGATGAGTGCAGTGGTGATGACGATGTCCTGCTTGGCGATATGCTCGGCAACGAGTGCGGCCTGCTTGGCCTGATACTCCTTAGACATCTCCTTGGCGTAGCCGCCGGCCGTTTCGGCCGCCTTGAATTCCTCGTCCTCGACGGCGATGAACTTGGCGCCGAGCGACGCGACCTGTTCCTTGGCCGCCGGACGCACGTCCGTTGCCGAGACCACGGCGCCGAGACGGCGGGCCGTCGCGATTGCCTGCAGGCCGGCAACGCCCGCGCCCATGACGAAGACCTTGGCGGCAGGAACCGTCCCGGCCGCGGTCATCATCATCGGCAACGCCCGATCATATTCGCAGGCAGCGTCGATCACGGCCTGGTAACCGGCGAGGTTCGCCTGGCTCGACAGCACGTCCATCGACTGCGCGCGGGTGATACGCGGCATCAGTTCCATCGCGAAGGCGGTAAGCCCGCCATTCGCCATCTCGGCGATCGCCGCCTCGTTGCCATAGGGATCCATGATGGCGAGCACGATAGCGCCCGACTTGTAGCCGCCGATTTCGGCGGTCGTCGGCCGGCGCACTTTCAGCACGACATCGGCCGTCTTGGCGTCGGCGATCGTCCCGATCCGGGCCCCGACCTTTTCGAACTCAGCGTCCGGAATGCGCGACAAAAACCCGGCGCCCGCCTCGATGACGACGTCGAAGCCGAGGCTTTTCAGTTTCTTCACGGTGTCCGGTGATGCGGCAACGCGACCCTCGTTCGGGTCCGTTTCCTTGGCGACAAAGACAATCTCGCTCACAAATCCCCCTCCTTGGCCGCAATCGAGCCAAGGCCGGAATGCGGGCATTCTCTCCGACTGCAAAGCGTGCGGCCAATCGAGCCTGCACGCCCCCATATGCCAGGCACTGGGGTGCCAGGCACATATATTCTGGAAACAGACACCTCAGGTGTTCGAACCGCAGGCGGTCCGGCGCCGATCGACGCCGAACCGTGCTCGGCATCGCGGGTCTGCATTCCACTCCCCCCTCACGCAGTGAGGAAACACGTCCCATTGCAGTGAATGCCCGGGCGTGGAGATCTCTAGGCTCTACAGCACTGCACACCCTATTGGCTGCACAAAGGTCGCTGTAGCATTTTGAAGTGCTGCGCAGCGTCGACGCCTCCAGTCGACGGCATGCACCTTCGTCCGGGCTCGCGCCCGGTTGCCGAGGAAACGTCAAGCCCCTCGGCAATCGGTCCGATGACGCTGATTAGCGCAGGAAGAAGAAACCTGCGACGTTGAGCAGAATGAAGAGCACGAGCGAGGAGAAGAAGCCCATCGTCGTGAAGAATGCGGCAGCCATGGCAATCAACAGGGCCACGCAAAACAGCGTGCCGTACTTCGATGCGCTCAGGAACATGAGATAGGTCTTCTCGTGCTCCGGATAATCCATCGAAGCGCCCACATCGACCGGTCCAGAATGATGCTCAGCCATCGTTCAAATTCTCCCTGAATGCCACGGCGCGACCCTTGATCGCCGCCGCTCCTAATCGAAGCATGGCTCCCGCGAAAAGTCGCGAAAACCCTTATAGCTGCCCTTACACAATGCTTAGGCCGGGTGCAACGAAAACCCGTCCTTTAGCAGTACCTGATGGGGCGATATGTCGCGGCCGGCAGCAAGGGTGGCGCGCACGGGCGCGCCTCACCATCTGATGTCGACATCGAAGACTGCTAGCGGAAGACGGAGGTTCGATAAGAACGTCCATAACCGGTTTGCGCCATGCGCGCGGTCGGCAGGATCGTCAGCGGGGCGAACGGCACCTCGCTGCGATCGGCAAACATCATGCGGCGTTCGAAAGGCTCCGAATCGAAAATCGGGTAGCGGTCGAGGATCGAGGGCCGCTGCCCCCTCACCTGCGCCACGAGCAGGGCGCCATCGGCATTGTAGACCCCCAGGTTATCGCGCTTGGCGACCACGGTCTCGGAGGCGAAAATGCGCTTGTAGAAGGCGGTGTGGCGCGGCCGGCAGGCCGTCAGGCAACGGTCGGCGGAAAAGTATTCGCAGGCCATGGCGACCGGGCGGAGCGTGAGGTAGGGAAGCGCCCGCATATCGTCACCGATGACATCAGGGTCGACGGCCAATCGGCCCGGATCGACGAGCACCATGCCGGCATCGAGGAACGCGTCGATCTCGGAGCCGAAGATCAGGCCCGATGTACTGGCGCGGTGCTCCGGCGTTACGTGATGTACGCGCACGGTGCTGACGAGGCTCTCATCGAGATAGATGCCGAAGACATAGGCGTGGCTGTCGAAGTCGAGATCGTCGATCAGCGTGGAGCCCGTCAATTCCATCAGATTGACGGACTTGTAGGACTTGTAACGCAGCCGCGCGATGTCCTCCATGTCCTCGCCGGTTTCGACCCGCCGATATTCGACACGATCGAGCAATTGCATCAGCTTTTCAGAAAAACGCCCAGGCTCCGCCTGGTGAATCGTCTCACCCATATTCCAGACCTCATGGTTAACAAATCGTTAACCTATTGACGGAAAATGGGGCGGCAACCGCAAAACGGAACAGTTCACTGTTAACTTTTTGTTAACCCTAAAAATTCGTAAATTAATTCGGTTGATTTGGAGCAAAACGCACCAAATCGGGATGAATTTACCCCAACTAATCAAGGGCTTGCTGCCGAATGCGCAGCATCAAAACGGAACGGAATTTGGGGTCGCAGCGTCAGGCGATGCGCTTGCTGCTGGGTTTAGTGCCTCGTTTTGGCACACCGTTCTTGCAAAGCGTTGCAATAGCAGAAGCTGGCATGGGGGCGGCGAAGACGAAGCCCTGTATCAAATCGGCACAATTATGCTCGGTGATGAGCTGCAACTGATCCGTCGTCTCGACGCCTTCGACGACGATGCGCAGGCCGAGGGCACGGGCAAGATTTGCCGTCCCGCGCAGGAGCTTGAAGCGGCGCGAATCCTCACGGATGTTGCGCACGAAGGACCGATCGATCTTGATGATGTCTACCGGCAGGGCATCGAGATAACTGAGGCTGGAGTATCCGGTGCCGAAATCGTCGATGGCAATGGTGATGCCGAGACCCCGCAGCTCGCGCAGGATCGCCTGCACCTTGAGCGGCTCGTCCATCAGGCAGCTTTCGGTGACCTCCAGATGCAGCCGCGAAGCATCGAGGCCGGTTGCCTGAAGCGCATCCGTGACCATCGTGACGATTTCGCTGCTGCGTAGATCGAGCACCGAGAGGTTGACGGAGACGGACACATCGCTCGGCCAGTCCATGCAATCCCGGCATGCATGGTCGAGCACGAAACGCGTGATCTCCGTGACCAGCCCCAGTTCCTCGGCGAGCTGAATGAACACGTTCGGCGGCACCGGCCCGCGCTCCGGATGCGTCCAGCGGGCCAGCGCTTCGCAGCATTCGACCCGGCCGCCGCTCGGCGCGAACATCGGCTGGTAGGAAAGCGTCAGGCTGCGCGCATTGATCGCCTCGCGCAAATCCGCCTTGAGCTTCTGGCGGTCGACATAGCGGGCGTCCATCTCGACTTCGAACGCAGTGCAGCCGCCGCGGTTGCGCAGCTTGGTTTCCGAAAGCGCGAGATCCGCCTTGATCTGCAGGTCTTCGAGTTTTAGATCCACGTTCGACGCGATGACGAAGCCCGCGCTCATGGTCATGTTGAAGGTGAAGCCGCTGGCAACATAGGTGCCGCGCAGTTCCGTGTGCAGCCCCCGCATCCGCTCTTCCAGATCGGCCACGTCAGCCCTGTTCGGAAAGAACACGACAAACTCGTCGCCCATCAGCCGCGCCGCGATCGCATCATCACCGGCGAGCGCCTTCAACCGGCCGGCGATCGCCTGCAGCAGCTTGTCGCCGACGATGTGGCCGCGCATGTCGTTGACATGCTTGAACTCGGTGACGTCGAGGACCATCAGGCCGACGAGCCGGTCCTCCTTCTCGTCGCCGCTTGCGGCGGCCACAACCAGCTCTCCGAAGTAGTCGCGGCTCGGCAGCTCGGTCAGCTTGTCGAAGCGCACCATGTGCAGAATCTGCTTGTCCGCCTGTACGCGTGCCGTCACGTCCTCGAAGATCAGCACGATATCGCCATTGTCGCGGCGGCTGGCGGAAAACTCGAGGTGCAGTTCCTCGCTGACCGGGATCAATACCTGCGGGCGCTTGCCCTTGAGCAGAAGATCGAGCTGACGCGAGATCGCCTTGGTCTTTTCGGCATCGAGCCGCATGCGCCGCGCGCCGCGCCGGATCACGTCATCGAGCAGCCAATCCTTGAGTTCGGTCCTGTCGCCAAGCGCCAGCAACTCGCTGGCACGCTCATTGGCCACCACCACGCGGCCGTCGCCATCCAGCATGAACAAGCCATGCGTCATATTGTTGAGCGCCGCGTCGAACTGGCCGGCAATCGTCGCGATCTCGCGCGCCGCCAAAACATTCTCATAGAGAAAGGCGCGCACATTGTTGGCCATCATCCAGGTGGAAAGGATGAACGGCAGGATGAGGAAGGCAAGCGCCAGCATGAACACGTCCTGCAGCGTCATCAGGCCGATCACGATCGGCAGGCATGCGGACGAGGACAGGAGAAGCACGGCCCGCTCCGAGCCGTAGTTGCGCCCAACGAGCGAGATCATCGAGGCCAGCGTCACCGATATGGTCGCAAGCTCTGAAAAGGAATCCTGACTGACGGCAATGGCATAACCGCAAGCGATGCCGCAGGTGAGCGTGACGCTGACACCGCCGACGATATAGCGGTTCTCCCATTTGCGGACCATCGCCCGGTCGGCATTGGAGAAATCCTGCCGGTCGAACCGCGCCATATCGACATTGCGCAGCGCCCAGAGCACGAAGATCACGCCGGAGCAGGCGAGATAAAGCGGATCACTGGTCTTGAGATAGACGAGCAGAAACGTCACGACATGCGACAACATGCCGATCAGCAACGTCTTGCGATGTTCGTAGAGCGAGCTCACGGATGACAGATACACGTCAGTCGGAAGAGCGCTCTGTCCAAGTCGCATCATGAACCAAGCTCCGGTTTACCGGATTGTTAGGGGTGATGACTTAACGAATGATTTCGTCTAACGCCCCGAAAAAAGTACCGAATCCCAGAATAACCACAGGGCCGTGCCGGCAAGACCCAAGAGTTCAACTCAATAGTGCGAACCGCGCTGAACAGTACTCGGTTTCTGCAACCAAACATAGGTATCCACGACACAAAAGGCCCGACTGCAACTTCGACAATTCAGCGATGCTGGCGGACGATCCAGAATTTGCGTGCGCGATGGTTACTCGATCTTAAAGAATTACCTGCGATTTCCTGCCGTTTTTAGTTCGTGTTCGCTACCGATCCGCCTTGGATCAGCGCGGTGATCACGCTCACTACGTTCTCAGTTGACTTTCATCAGCATCTGAAGGCAAGGCTTTTCTTAAGCGTATTACGGAGCCTGATGATGTCGAAACCTGTCGTTGCCATCCCCTGCGATTTCCGCGAATTCGACGGCAATGTCTGGCATGTCGTTGCCCATCAATATGTGCGCGCCGCCGTCGAAGGCGCCGGCGTTATGCCCTTCCTCATCCCGGCGCTCGAAACCGGCAACGACATTGACGAAATCCTCGACCGCGTCGACGGCGTGCTTGCAAGCGGCGCCCGCTCCAATGTTCATCCCTCGCTCTATGGCCGCGAGGCCAAGGACAGTGACGGACCTTTCGATCCCGGCCGCGATGCGACCAGCCTGCCCCTGATCCGGCGCGCGATCGAGCGCGGTGTGCCGTTGTTTGCCATCTGCCGTGGCATCCAGGAACTGAACGTCGCACTCGGCGGCACGCTGGCGAGCGAAATCCAGGATCAGCCGGGGATCTGGGATCACCGCAAGCCTGACGTGAAGGAACTCGACGTTGCCTATGGCATCCGCCAGGACGTCATCGTCAAGGAAGGGAGCTGCCTCGCGCCCGTGCTTGGCGCCGGCCGCATCCGCGTCAACTCGTTGCACCGACAGGCGATCGGCGCCGCTGCTCCGCGCCTGGCTGTCGAAGCGGTGGCTGACGACGGCACGATCGAAGCGGTTTCGGTGATCGGCGCCAAGGCCTTTGCCGTCGGCGTACAATGGCATCCGGAATACTGGGTGCGCACCGACACCCCCTCGGCCAGCCTGTTCAGGGCCTTCGGCGACGCGGTGCGGACTTATGCCGCCGGCCGCATGGCCGCCTGACATCACGGCTTCCGCATCGCCGCCTGAGGCAACGACGCCGGGTGTCAAATCACGCGTCGGCTGAACGGCGTTTCCGGCACCGGTGTCAGGGCACTTCCGGTCGCAAGCCAGGCTGCGATATTGTCGACGACGAGATCGGCCATGGCGTTGCGTGTGACCACCGAGGCCGAGGCCACATGCGGCAGGAGCGACACGTTCGGCAGCGCCATCAGCGCGTCCGGCACCTGCGGCTCGTTCTCGAAAACGTCGAGGCCCGCACCGGCAATCACCCCGCTCTGAAGCGCCGCGATCAGCGCCGGTTCGTCGACGGTCGAGCCGCGGCCGACATTGATCAGCACGCCGTTTCCGCCGAGTGCCACGAGAACCTCCGCATTCACCGTATGGCGCGTCGCCTCGGTGCCGGGCACGATGACAATGAGCGTATCGACCGCCGCCGCGAGGCCGACGAGCGTCGGATGGTAGGCATAGGGCAGGCCTTCGCGCGGGCTACGCGTGTGATAGGCGATCGACACCCCGAAGGCTTCCAGCCGCCTGGCGATCGAAAGCCCGATGCGACCGAGGCCGTAAAGACCGACGCTTCGGCCGCGCAGGGACAGCGGCGACAGAGGAAACGCGCCCTCGCGGCTCCAGCGTCCCTGGCGCAGCCATCGTTCTGCCTGAGGCAATTGCCGGAGTGTATTCAGCAGAAGACCAACCGCCGTGTCGGCCACCTCTTCGGTCAGAACATCCGGTGTGTTGCTGACGGCAATGCCCTTGGCGGCGGCATGTGCGACCTCGACGCCGTCATAGCCGACGCCGAAATTGGCGATGATCTCGAGCTGCGGCAGGACATCCATGAGGGCACCGGGCAGCCGGCCGGCTACGGCAACCGCTTTCACGTCCTGCATATCCGGCGTCACCAATGCCGGATCGGCGCTCTCGATCCTGACGACTTCGAATTGCCCGACCAGTCGATCGATGACCCGTTGATTGATCTTTCCGGGCACGAGAACGGGCGTGCGGTTCACAGACATGGGCAGCTCCTGTCGGGAGGGAGATCTCAGGCGATGACGCGCAACGGGCCCGTTGATTGGCGGATGCGCATTTCCGGCTTGATCAGATGGATACCGTCGGGTTCGTGGCTGCCGGAAAGCTTGTCGAGCAGCGCGCGGGCCGCACTGCGGCCGACGTCGGCCTGGCCATTCCAGACGGTGGTCAGCGCCGGCGTGGCGATCGACGCCTCTTCAAGGTCGTCGTAGCCGGTGACAGAGATATCGACGCCGGGCACCAGGCCGGCGCGGGCGATGCCGTTCATCATGCCGATCGCCACCAGGTCGTTCCAGCAGACGACTGCCGTCGGCTTCTGCGGCAGGGAGAGCAGATGCACCGCCGCCTCGAAGCCGCCCTGTTTCGTGCGGGGACCGGGGATGCGCAGCTCCGGATCGACCTCGATATTGGCCTTGCGCAACGCGTTGACATAGCCCTGATAGCGGTCGCGCCCGGTCGACGTCTGATCGGTGCCGCCGACCATGGCGATGCAGCGATGGCCAAGGCCGATCAGGTGGTTGGTGGCAAGCGAGATGCCGTAGGCGTCGTCGCCGCGGAAGATCGGCACGTCCACGCCCTCGATCGAACGGGCGATCAGGATCGCCGGCATGCCGTTGTCCTCGGCAAGCTGGATGTCCTCCAACGGCGTACCGATCGCAGGCGACATGATCACGCCATCACCGCCGAGCTGCAGCAGCGTCTCGATGAAATCGCGCTGCTTGTCGACCGAATCGTAGTGGTTGGAGAGAATGAAGGTCTGCTTGTCGCGGTCGAGCTCCGCTTCGATGGCTTTGAGGATTTCCCCGTAGAACGGGTTCATGATGTCGTGCACGACGACGCCGATGATGCCGGAGCGGGATGTTCTGAGACTGGCGGCGCGGCGGTTGTAGATATAGCCGAGCGCGCGGGCCTGCTCCTTGATCTTATCGCGGGTGACGGTCGCCACCAAAGGACTGTCGCGTAGAGCCAGGGATACCGTTGCCGTCGAAAGACCGAGTGTTTCCGCGATCGTCGAAAGCTTGACCTTTTGCGCCACGATGCCCCCTGTAGCCTTGTTCCGCCCTCGGCCGCAGCCCCACAATCCAATCCGAGTGAGGTTCTTGCAGCATGCCTCACGGCACTTTTCGTACATCCCAACGGACGTACGCGTGCCATAAATTTAAATCCCTTTTAAACTGTTTAAATCGCCACGGCAATATGCGGCGAACAAGGCTCAGTCGGCGGCCCGTGCGGCCTGGAGATTACTGTCGACGGCGCGCAGCAGTTTCATCAAAGTGCGCACCTGCTTGTCGGTCAGGCCGCGTGTCGCGAGCTTTTCCGAATGCTGCCCCGCCTCGGCGATGATCTGCAGCCGGTTGCGGCCGGGCTCAGTAAGATAGACCTTGGTGAGCCGCGCATCGTCCTCGTCCGGACGGCGCTCGAGGAAGCCCTGCGCCTCCATCCGCCCGATCGTGCGGGTCATGGTCGGCGCCTTGACCCCAAGCCTGGCGGCAAGCCCACCAGCGGTCATGCCGTCGGCTTCGGCCAGCGCCAGCATTACGCCGTCCTGTCCGGCGTAAAGACCACTTTCAAGCAGATTGCGGGAGAGTACGGTGCGCATGGAACGCGCAGCCTGGACAAGGATAGCGGCAAGATCGTGTGGCTCAGTCAGGAACTCGTCCTTCTTCTTGCCGTTCTTGCCTTTCTTTTCGGCCTTGTTCTTCTTGCCCATTGGACCTCCTGCCGAATCCCCGAGTCGAACACTTATAACAATACAGCTTGCGATTACGAACTGTATGACTCAAATAACAATTTTACGACAATTGACGTGGAGGATCGAAGAGAAATGTCGATGCCTGAGCCGCGATGGCAGGACAATCGGACCGACCTTCCGGCCGACGCCCGCCGTGACTGGATCGCCGTTCTGCCGCTCGGCGCCCATGAACAGCACGGTCCCCATCTGCCCTTCGAAACCGACACGCTGATTGCCGAGGGTATCGTCTCCCGCACGATCGCGGCCCTGCCCGCCGACCTGCCGGTGACGTTTCTGCCGGTCGAGCCGGTCGGTTATTCGATCGAGCACATGGATGTCGCCGGCAGCCGAACCCTTGCCTATGGCGAGGCGGTCGAGCGCTGGCTCGGCATTGCCGGTGATCTTCACAACCAAGGTATCCGCAAGTTCGTGATGCTGAACGCCCATGGCGGCAACTCGCCGTTGATGACGATCGTCGCGACCGAAGCGCGCGTGCGCTTCAAAATGCTGGCCGTCGCGACGAGCTGGACCCGCTTCGGCCAACCGGACGGATGGATTAAGCCGGAGGATAAGGCGTTGGACATTCACGGCGGCGACATCGAGACATCGGTGATGCTGGCGCTCCATCCGGACAGGGTCGACATCGCCAAGGCCGCAAACTTTGCGTCCCGCCAAGGCGAATTTTCTGAACGCTTCAAGCATCTGCGCGCTTACGGTCCCCACGCCTTCGGCTGGAAGATGCGCGACCTGAATGGCGAAGGTGTCGCCGGCAATGCCTCGGTTGCCACGGCGGCACGGGGTGAGATTTTGATCACCCATGCCGTCCGAGGGTTTATCGAACTCCTTGACGACGTCAGGGATTTCGACCCCGACGAACTGGCTTGAGGCCGCGCCGGCAAACACTTTCTTTGTGCTTTTGCGCTATCAGATGCCCAAATGCGCGCGGCGTAGGGCAGAGAAACCATGGCGAAGATCATTGCGCTCGGCGCCTATTTCTACCAGGCGGTCATTGCCTTCGGCCTGCTGATCGTCGTCGCCCACTGGTTGGCGCCGGCCGACTATGCCAGCTACTCACTGTTCATCTCCATCTGCCAGTTCGCGGCGATCGCCGCCTTCGAATGGGTGCGTTTCGCCTGCATGCGTTTCTACCCTGGGGCGGATGCGGACAGTGAAGCGGCGGAGCGGCGGGCGATCCTGACCGAAGCCCTCGCCTGCGCCATGCTGTGCCTGATCGCGGCGGGCGTGTCCTTGATCTTCGGCGTGCCGCCGGTCGTGGCGCTTGTCGGCGGCCTGGTCTCGATCGCACAAGGCGGCAGCGATCTGCATCTGACCATGCTGCGTTTTCGCCAGGATTTCCGCGCCTTCTCGGTGCTGCAGGGCTCCCGCGCCACCATTCTCGCCGCGGGTACGCTCCTCGGCGCACTCATCTCGCCAAGCTTCCTGTCGACCGTCGCGGGCCTGCTCTCCGGTTACGTTGCCTATGGCCTGCTTGCATTCCTTCTTTCCCGCCGCGCCGACACGCGCCCTGTCGCCGCGCTCGACAATGCCCGTATCCGCAAGCATCTCATCTATGGCAGCGTCTCGGCCGGGGCGGCGACTGCCGCCATGTTCGCGCCGCTCGCCCTGAAAGCGATCTTCACCTCCGCGCTCGGCGCGACGGGTGCTGCCGGCGCCCTGCTTGCGCTCGACCTGCTGCAACGCCCGTTCGTGCTCATCGTTTCGGCCCTTCAGGCGATCCAATATCCGGAGATCGTCGCCGCGCATGACCGGACCGACGATCGCGCCGCTCTTCCCCGCCAACTCGGCCAATACTACGCGCTGCTGACGAGCTTTGCGCTGATGATGGCGGCCGGCATCTTCGCTGCACTTCTCCCGGCCACCTGGCTCGTCATCAGCCCGGACCTGCAGCAAGGTTTCCTCGCAACCGCGCCTGCCATCATCGTCCTCTCGCTCGTTCGCACGCTGACGCAGATCATGCTGCCGACGCCGCTGCACCTGAGGCAACGCCTTGCGTTGATCCTGCTGCTCGCCGTAGCCGACTGCGTGCTTCTAAGCCTTGGAGCATTGGCAGTCCTGGCCTTGGCTGGGGCGAACGATGCGGCGTTGGCCTGGGGCAGCGCCATCGGCGCAATCCTCGCCGCCCTGGTCGGCCTTCGCCTGATATCCTCGCTCGCCTTCGATTTCTCCTGGCCACCCGTGCTCTTCGCCGCCGCCGGACTTGGCGCGGCCGTGCTGGCCTTCTCCCTCTCCGGTGAAACCAGCTACGTTACGATCGGTGCCGGTATTGTCGTCGGCGGTCTGCTCTGCCTGCTCTCGCTCAACCAGTTGCGGCTGATGATGCGGTCGCCGAGACCTGGCGCGGCCTAGGCGCTAAGAAAAACTGCACGAATTTCCGGTAAGATCGCGCCGAAAAGAGCGGAGAGCGCCCCATGAACATCGTCGTCGGCATAGCGACCGCGGGCCGCCGCGAGGTCCTTTCCGAAACCCTGCTGCATCTGACGCGGCAGACGCGACTACCGGACGCCGTCGTCATCTGCCCAAGCACGCCGGAGGACGTCGACGAAGCCAGAATCGGCTCGCTTCCCTTGAAGGCCCGTATCGTCGCGGGCAACAAGGGTTCCAGCGCACAGCGCAACGCCATCCTCGACCAGGCGACAACGGCCGATCTGATCGTCTTTTTCGACGACGATTTCCTGCCGCGCAGCGATTTTCTTACCGAGGCTGAAAGGCTGTTCGATCGCGAGGCTGATCTCGTCGTGGCAACCGGCGTGGTTCTGGCCGACGGCATTCATGGCACGGGCATATCGATTGCCGATGCCAAGGCGATCCTCGAGACGGATCCCGGCGCTCACCCGCACGATATCACACAGCCGGCCTTCAACGCCTATGGCTGCAACATGGCCTTCCGCGTATCGGCGATTGCCGCCGAACGCACCCGTTTCGACGAGCGGCTGCCGCTCTATGGCTGGCAGGAGGATGTCGATTTCTGCCGGCGTCTGGCCGCGCACGGGCGCATCGTGAAATCGCCGGCGCTGCGCGGCGTCCACCTCGGCAACAAGCGCGGCCGCACCTCGGGCCTGCGCTTCGGTTACTCGCAGGTCGCAAATCCGCTCTATCTGCGCAACAAGGGCACGGTCGGACTGAAATGGGCACTTCGCCTCATGGGCGGCAACTTCGCCGCCAACATCCTCGGCAGCCTCAAACCGCAAGGCCTCGTCGATCGACGCGGTCGGCTCAAGGGCAATCTGATTGCATTTGGTGATTTTGTCCGGGGTCGACTGGATCCGATGCGGGTTCTCGACCTTTGACGCTCCAAGGTCGCGCGGAATGGATCAGGTGTGCTGCGCCGCCAGCATGTTGAGCAGCACGACCGCACTCCCGTCCCAGGAAAAGCGCTTCGCATTGTCAAAGCCGGAACGCCGCAAATCTCGGCGAAGGGCCTCGTCGGCGGAGATCGTCCGCATCGCGTCGACCAAAGCCTCCGTCTTCAAGGGATCGAAGTAGCAAACGGCATCGCCGCAGGCCTCGCGGACCGGCGGGATGTCGGCGGCGAGCACCGGGCACCCCTGCGTCATTGCTTCCAGCGGCGGGATGCCGAAGCCTTCATAGAGGCTGGGAAAGACGAAGGCGACAGCGCGGCGCTGCAGCCCGGCGATCTCCTCGTCGGTCAGGCGACCCGGAAAGACCAGGTTGCCCTTCGATGTGGGCGCGATATCGCGGAACACGGTCGGATCGGTGCCACCCACGACCACGAGCTTGTGGTCGCCGGCACCGAGTGCCTCGAAAGCGCGCACAGCAAACTCGACATTCTTGTTGGGCTTCAGCGTGCCGACCAGCAGGAAGAAGGGCGTATCGGCAAGCCCGAGCCGCTGGATGACGCCCTCGTCCGGCAGAAGTCGCGCGAAGTGATCCGTCGCGTTGTAGATGACGTCGATGCCGGTCGCCGACACGCGGAAGACATCGGCAAGCTCCTGGCGCGAAAAGTTCGAGACGGTGCCGAGCTTTGCTCGCCTTGCAAGGATGAAACCGAGCGCCCCATGAAACAGCCGGTAGCCGCGCCCGAACGAGGCCGGATGGCGAAACAGGGTGACGTCGTGGATCACCACCACCTGGTCGCCGTGCAGCACCGGGCCGCTGCCGCCGAAGCCGATCAGCATATCGCGGCGCGCGCGCCAGTAGAGCGCACCCTGCTCCCAGACATGGCCCGGTCCGGAGCCGAACGGCTCGACCGAAATCGCCTTGAGCCCGAGATCGTCGACAGCCTTGCCCGGAGTAAGCAGCCGCCAGCGCGCGTCCTTCAGCGCATGCGGCACCTGCCCGGAAGCGATGCGCGCATCCAGCGCTCGGGTCATCTCACGGGCAAAGCGCTGCACGCCGGTAAGCGGCTGGGTCAGGAACCGGCCGTTGATGGAAATCGTCTTCACCTGCACACCCCTAGGATCTGCCGCGCACTCTCTCCGATTTTGATGAAAGGAGGGTTATCGCAGACCGCTGAGGCGATCCGCCCGCGCCCGCCAAAATCGCCCGCGCCATTTGCGCATCGCCGCCGCATCTCCTATATGAAACCCGACTTGGATGCCTGCCCGCCGCATCCGGAAATCCTAGAGGTTCCCATGACCGAAACATCCCCGCAGAAGCCGATCCCCGTCACTGTGCTCACCGGCTATCTCGGCGCCGGCAAGACGACGCTTTTGAACCGCATCCTCAGCGAGAACCATGGTCGCAAATACGCGGTCATCGTCAACGAGTTCGGCGAGATCGGCATCGACAACGACCTGATCGTGGAATCCGACGAGGAAATCTACGAGATGAACAACGGCTGCGTCTGCTGCACCGTGCGCGGCGACCTGATCCGCGTGGTCGAGGGCCTGATGCGCCGCCCCGGCCGCTTCGACGCGATCATCGTCGAGACGACCGGCCTTGCCGATCCGGTGCCGGTCGCCCAGACCTTCTTCATGGACGATGACGTGCGCGCCAAGACCGAGCTCGACGCGGTCGTTGCGCTGGTCGATGCCAAGCACCTGCCGCTGCGGCTAAAGGACAGCCGCGAGGCCGAAGACCAGATCGCCTTTGCCGACGTCGTGCTTCTCAACAAGACCGACTTGGTCACGCCTGAGGAACTGGAGCGCATCGAAGCGACCGTGCGCGTCATCAATCCGTCGGCCCGCATCTACCGCACCCAGCGCTCCGACATCGATCTTGCCAAGGTCCTCGATCAGGGCGCCTTCAACCTGGAAAGGGCGCTGGAAAACGATCCGCACTTCCTCGACCAGGACGATCATGACCATGATCACGCCTGCGGCCCGGACTGCGATCACGACCATCACCATCATGATCACCACCACCATGATCATGACCACGATCACGACCACCATCACCACCACGATCACGCGCCTTCGCCGATCCATGACGTGACGGTGCAGTCGATCTCGCTGCGCGGCGGCGAAATGAACCCGGATCGCTTCTTCCCCTGGATCCAGAAGATCACCCAGACGGACGGCCCGAACATCCTGCGCCTGAAGGGCATCATCGCCTTTGCCGGCGACGCCGAGCGCTATGTCGTCCAGGGCGTGCACATGATCATCGAGGGCGATCATCAGCGGGCGTGGAAGGATGGCGAAAAGCGGGAGAGCCGTCTCGTCTTCATCGGCCGTGATCTCGATCGTGAAAAGCTCGAGCGCACCTTCAAAGCCTGCGAGGCGCAGCCGAACTGATGCCGACTGTCGCTCCCCTCGATCTCGAAGGTCACGTCGTCGGCGTGGCCTTTCTCAAAGGCGTCCCCTTCTTCGCCGAAGCCACCGGTGCGATCCATCGCCTCAACCTCGGCCACAAGACGACGGAGGTCCACGAGGGCCTGCTGTCGCTCGTGGTGGACGACGCCAACGACACGCTGCTGACCGGCGGCGAGGACGGCAAGGTCATGCGTACGGCCGCCGACGGCACCACCTCGCTGGTCGCCGAAGCGCCACGCAAGTGGATCGCGCAAGTTGCGGCAGGCCCGCAAGGCGCCGTCGCCTATGCCTATGGCAAGACTACGCATGTGCGTCTTGCGGAGGGGACGACGAAGGAATTTACCGAGGAACGCACCGTCGAGGGCCTTGCCTTCGCGCCGAAGGGTTTGCGCATCGCCGCTGCCCGCTACAACGGCGTGTCGTTGCACTGGGTCGGCACATCGGGCCAGCCGATCGACCTCGAATGGAAGGGCGCCCACACCGGCGTCACCTTCTCGCCCGATGGCCGCTTCCTCGTCACCACGATGCAGGAAAACGCGCTGCACGGCTGGAAACTCGACGCCAAGCCCGGCGCGGAAGCCCGCCACATGCGCATGACCGGCTATCCGGCCAAGGTGAAGTCGGTCTCCTGGTCGGCCAAGGGCAAATGGCTCGCCTCCTCAGGCGCCCCGGCCGCGATTGTCTGGCCCTTCCAGGGCAAGGACGGCCCGATGGGCAAGGCGCCGCTGGAACTCGGCACCCGCGCCGACATCATGGTGACCTCGGTCTGCTGCCATCCAGCCGAAGACATCGTCGCGATCGGCTATCAGGACGGCATGATCCTCGGCGCGCGCTTTGCCGACAGCAAGGAAGTGCTGCTGCGCCGACCCGGCAAGGGCGCCATCACCGCCATGGCCTGGAACAAGGACGGCCGGCAGCTCGTCTTCGGCTCCGCCGAGGGCGACTGCGGTGTCGTCGATATCGCGGGATAACAGGCAAACAATGACCGCAGGCGCAGAAGCTCCACTCTATGCTGATTCGGCCGTCGTGCCTCTGGCGGACGGCGAAGTCTGGAACCGCATCCGTGCGGAAGCCCGGGCGCTCGCCATGCGCGAGCCGGTCATGGAGCAAACCCTGCGGCCGATCACCGAGGTGCGGTCGGATGCGGCTGTGCTCGCAGGTGTTCTCGCCTCCCGCCTTTCCGTTGCCCGCGTCGACGAACGATCGCTGGCGCAGCTGCTTTCGCACGTCTTCGAAGCCGATGCAGAAGCTCTGCGCGCTGCCGAAGCGGACTTGCAGGCGGTGATGGAACGTGATCCCGCCTGCCCGGGACTGCTGCATGTCCTCCTCAATCTCAAGGGCTTCCAGGCGCTGCAGACCTATCGCGCCGCCCATCGGCTCTGGACCGATGGCCGCGAGGACATCGCCAACTGGCTCTCGAGCCTCGCCTCGCTTGTCTTCGGCCCCGATATCCACCCGGCCGCCCGCATCGGCAAGGCGGTGATGCTCGACCATGGATCCGGCATCGTCATCGGCGAGACCTCCGTGATCGAAGACCAGGTTTCGATCCTTCAGAACGTCACGCTCGGCGGCACCGGCAAGGAAACCGGCGATCGGCATCCAAAAATCCGCCAAGGCGTGATGATCGGCGCCGGCGCCAAGATCCTCGGCAATATCGAGGTCGGAGCCTACAGCAAGGTCGCGGCCGGCAGCGTCGTACTGAAGTCCGTGCCGCCGCGCACCACGGTCGCGGGCGTGCCGGCAACGGTGGTGCGCATTCACCGTGTCGACGAGGTGCCGGCGGCAGAGATGGACCAGACGATCGTCTGATCCATCTGCGCCCGCGTCAGACCCGCTCCCGCTTCAGATCTTCACCAGCGCGGCGGTGACATACATGAAGGCGGCGCCGGTCGCGAGACCGGCCAGAACCGGCGGCGTCCGGAACACGTCGCGCCCGCGCTCGCTTTGTCGCATCAGATAGGCGCCGACTTCGACGATCACCTGCAGGATCGCCCCTGCACCAACCGCTAGCGCCAACGCCGACCACTGCGCCGAGGTCGCAAGGCTTCCGAGCCACATGCCGATCACCGCCGGACTGCCGGCAAGCAGCGTCAGCCCGACGAACGTCCAGATGGATGGCCTCTTTTTCAGGATCGGAGCGGCAATGCCGATGCCCTCGGTGACGTTGTGGAGCGCAAAGCCCAGCACCAGGAAGGTACCGAGCCCAGCCGACCCCGCCGCAAAAGCGGCACCAATCGCCAGCCCCTCGCCGAGATTGTGCAGGCCGATCCCGAGCGCGATGTAAGTGGAAAGCGCAAGCCCGGCCGGCGCACCGCTTCGCCGCCCGATCGCCATCAGCAGAAGGAAACTGCTTAAGGCCGCCAGCACCACCATGACCGGCCCTTGGAAGATCGCGGCCGCCTCGCCGGCAAGTTCGAGCGCTTCTGCACTCGCATCGACAAACAGGAAGCCGAGCAAGCCGATCGTCAAAGACAGCAGGAAGGCCATGCCGTCGCGACCGACGCCACGCAACACCGGGTAGAACATCAGGCCGACGGCCACCGGCACGATGCCGACAATAAGGCCGACCAGCGCCTGCAGTCGCAACTGGCCCGTCGTTGCCTGCGGCGTCGGCACGGCGACGGCAATGTCATGCGCAAAAGTGGCCCCGGTGTTGGTCACCACCTTCACGGCATGCGCCTCGCCCAGCATCCATGGGAATGGCAGGTTCAGCCACGCCGCCCTGCCCCGCTCGATCGCTCCCGGCGGATCCTGGGTGAATTGCCAATAGGCGTCGTCCACCTGAACCTGCGCCACTGTCATCGGTTCGGATCCACCGGCGCGAACAAGGAGACGAAGGCCGCTATCGTCGAGCACGGTCCTTTCGAAAGTCAGGTTTTCGATAGGCGGCGCACCATTGCGAAATCCTGACAACGGATCCGCCGATAGAATCCAGGCAACAGCAATGGCAAAGGCGATGAGAGGCAGCGCCAGCCACACCAGGTTGGTCTTTGCCGCGCGGATCGCAGCTCTCGGCAGGGTCTCGTTCATGCCAGCGCCTCCACCACATCGAACATGCCGACCCAGCCGAGCTCGGTAAACTCGGTCTGATGCGGGTGGAACATGTAAAGACCGGGCTCATGCTCGGCGAAGGTGAATTCGAGGATGCCGCGCTGTGCCTGGCACTGGGTTATGAGATCGACGGTTTTTAATGTTGGCGTCAACGTCGTGCCCTGATCGTAATAATCGAAGAAATTGGCGTGCAGGTGAAACGAGTTGATCGGGTCGAACTCGATGACATTGACCAGATAGATGCGTACCGGCTTGTCTTTCACGATCCGGATCGGCCGCTTCATGAAGGCGTGAGCGACAGTGTTGACCGCATAGAATTCGTTTTCGGCATCGAAATTGGTGTCGAAGGCGTTCATCACCATCACCAGTTCCTGCCAGCCGGCATTCTCCGGCGTGCCGAGCAGTCGGGAGCGGGCGACGTCCACATGTTCCGGCCGGCGCTCGGGATCGGGGTCGATGATGAAGGCGCCATACATGCCCTTGTGGATATGTCGGCGCAGCGGCATCGCATGGCAATGATAGAGGTGGCAGCCAAACGGCTTGGCGTCGAACTCGTAAATGAACTCATCGCCGGGATCGACCATGCCGGCACCCGGCACGCCATCCATGCGCGCGGCATGAATGCCATGAAAGTGGATCGAGTGGGGATGAGATGCGTAGTTGCGAAAGACGATCCGCAGACGCTCGCCCTCCTTTGCCCGAAGTGCTGGCCCCGGCACGCGGCCATTATAGGTCCAGGCCGGAAAGGTGATGCCGGGCGCGATTTCGATGTCGCGATCCTGCGCGGTCATCTCGAAGGTTCTGAGCGTTCGTCCATCCGGCAGCATCGAGACCGTACCGGTCTCCCAATCGGTCAGCATGTCGGTCGGGTCGAAACCGTTGACGGTGCTGTCGACATCGCCGATCGTCATCATCGCCCCATGCCCCATGGCGGGCATCGTATCCTGGGCGGCCGCCCCCGCCGGCGCAGCATGACCGGCATGGCTCGCCTGCTGTTGGCCCAAGGTGGCGCTGGTGCAGATCGCGGTCCCGCCCGCCGCCGCCAGCCCGCCCATCAGAAGGCTCCGCCTTCGGAGCAGGTCTGGTCTCGTCGGCTTGTCCATTTTTGGCCCCTCTCTCGATTGGATAAGCCACGCGCCGCGCTGCGATGGCATAGGTCAGCAATGCGCCACATGCTTTTGCAAATCATTTGCAGCTACATCAATAATGCAAATGCAACTCATTCGCAACTAACCTCGAATCGAGCGCTCTTGCGCAGGGACCCAAGGGACCGATCGCTTAACGCCGCAACTCCCATCTGCCCTGGAACGAAAACGTCCCCGGAAGCAGCGCTTCGGGGACGTTGATCGGAAGCCGTTGCACGGACCGGAAGCGGGCTCATCCGCATCGCAAAGCCCGACCGGCGCCAGTTTCACCATTCGAGTTCGAGTTGAGGAAGCCCGTTCGAGGTTTTTTCGATCGTCCGACCCGTCTCATCCACCGTCGCAGTGACCCGTTGACGGAAGGCCGAGAAGCTTTCGAAGGTGACGACGTCGATCGGTTCGTCGAATTTCATCGTCAGGCGATAGCGCCCCGGCTGCGCCGTCAGCGCCTGCACCGACAGGATCTCGCCTTCGAAAGCCTGGCCGAGATAGCGCCCCTTCACCCGCGAGCCCAGCATCCAGGGATTGAAGGGCGGCCGGTTGCCGACGGAGGCATGCAGCGTGTTCCAGTCGCGAAAGCCGTATTGCGCGGCGATCAATTCAAGCGAGCGGGAATGGCCGATGGTTTCGCCTTCGGCAGCAAGGCGGGTACGCAGGCGCCTGGCCTGATCTTTCAGGGCATCGAGTGAGGGAAGCGTGGTTGTTCCGCGCGTCATGAGAGGGTCTCCTGCAGCGGCATGCATTCCTTGGAGATGGGAGCCCGCATTGCCACCGGTTCGCATGCCGTTTCGGCTGACCGTGTCTCGAAGAAGGACTTCACCAAAGCATGACGCTCGCGGACGGCAGGGACCTTCACCCTGCCGTTTCCATAGGGGATGCCGTCTCGACTGTCAAACTTGGCCCGGAAGAGCGGCGATCGTGCAGGCGCAAAAGACGATTGCGCACGCGCAAAAGCTGTGGGACGACTACGGCGCGGGAGACGACGAGGGAGGACATCATGACCGACATGACGATACTCGCATTCGCGCTGGTTGCCTTCATCGGCATCGCGACACCGGGCCCGACGGTTCTGCTCGCGCTCACCAACGGCTCGCGTTATGGCGTGAAGCGCGCAATCGCCGGCATGCTCGGCGCCGTGCTCTCCGATTTCGTGCTGATCGGCGCCGTCGCACTCGGTCTCGGCGCCCTGCTCGCCGCCTCCGAATTCTGGTTTACCGTCGTCAAATGGCTGGGCGCCGCCTACCTCGCCTTTCTCGGCATCATGCTGTTGCGGTCGAAAGGGACGATCCAGGTCGCAACCGAGGCAAGCGGCTCCGGTCATCCCGTTTCCACGGTCGCCATCTTCCTCAAGAGCTTCCTCGTGGCCGTCACCAACCCCAAGGGCTACCTGTTCTTCACCGCCTTCCTGCCGCAATTCATCGACGCCGCTGCACCGCAAGCACCGCAATATGCCATCCTAGCGCTCGTCTTCGCCTCGGTCGATCTTGCCGTGATGTTCGGTTATGCGCTGCTCGGTGCACAGGCCGCGGCCTTCCTCAAGCACTCCGGCGCCGTCTGGCTCGATCGGCTCTGTGGCGGCGCGCTACTGGCGCTCGCCGGCTCGCTCGCCCTCTATCGCCGCGCCACCATCTGAAATGCTGTTTCGTCAGCACGTGCTCGCAGTCATCGCCAGTGGCGACGTGACCTTGGCCTTCCGACGCTGGACGAAGCCGACGGTCAGGGCCGGTGGTACGCTGCGCACCGCAGTCGGCGTTCTCGCCATCGATGCCGTCGACGAGGTCGAGGAAGGCGCAATCACCGACGGCGACGCCCGTAAAGCCGGCTTTGCCGACCTCGGCGCTCTCTTGAAAGAGCTTGCCGCTCGCCGCGAGGGCTGTTGCTACCGCATCGCCTTCCACCGAGCCGGCGACGATACACGCATCACGCTCCGGGAAATGTCCGACTTCGGCAGCGAAGAACGGGCAGAGATCGGCCGCAAGCTCGATGACTTCGACGGCAGCGCGGGCATGGCCTGGACGATACCGGTGCTCACGCTGATCGCTGCCCGCGACGGAACGACCGCCACGGAATTGAGCGCCGCCATCGGCATGGAAAAACTGACACTCAAGACGCGTATCCGCAAACTGAAGGAACTCGGCCTCACCGAAAGCCTTGCCGTCGGCAATCGCCTGTCCGAACGCGGCCGCGCGTTTCTCAAGGGGGCAGTAACGCACAAAAAGGCGGACGGCGCCGAGGACACCATCCGCTTCTCGTCTTGAGGCACATGCGATCCACGGCAACACAGCGCGAACACCATCGTTGCGCGTATCGGTGGCCCCTTCTAATCCCGATTGCCACTGTTGCGTGCCTGGAGCAGGTGTGAGACGACTTGCCACCGAGACGGGCAAGGCGAGGAGACAGGCATGATCGGCTACACCATGGTCGGGACGTCGGACCTGAAACGTGCAGAGCGTTTCTATGATCCGCTGATGACGCTGATCGGCCAGGAACGCTGCTATTGCGACGAGCAGGTGTCCTCGTGGGGCCGAAAGGACGACGACAAGGCGCCGCGCTTCTTCGCCTGCTACCCCTTCGACACGCGTCCCGCCTCGGTCGGCAACGGCGCCATGACGGCCTTCCTGGTGGAAAGCGCCGGGCTGATCGACCGGTTGTTCGAAATCGCAATGGAGCGCGGTGGTAGCGAAGAGGGAAAACCGGGCTTCCGCCCGCAATACGGAGACGGCTTCTACGCGGCCTATGTGCGCGACCCGGACGGCAACAAGCTTGCCTTCGTCGGCTACGACGCGCGCACGGAGACCTAGTCGGTCCTTTGCCCGGGCACCCCTAGCGTCGCGTCGACCACCCGAACCAGATCGCCACGGCCGCGAGCATCAGTGCGAGCACGCGTCGCACCAGGCGTTCGCGGGACGGTGAGTTGAGGACCGGCTCCAAAGCCCCTGCCAGAAGCACGATCGCGGCATGCACCGCAGTCGCGACGCCCACATAGATCGCAGCAAGCGTCAGGTTCTGCGGCAACAGCGGCCGGGCGTCGTCAACGAAGGTCGGCAGGACGGTTACGAAGAACAGGGCCGCCTTCGGATTGAGCAGATTGGTGATCAAGCCACGTCGAAAATAGAAGGATACCGGCTTGCCGCTCGGACCGGCCTCCTCGCCGTTGCCGTTCCAGGCGTCGAAGGCAAGATAGAGCAGGAAGCCGACCCCTGCCCAGCGAAGTGCGCCGTAGAGCATGTCCGACTGACCGACGAACTCGGCAACCCCGAAGGAGGCGGCGAAGCCCACGAGTGCCAGGCCGAGCGCGACGCCGGCAACGGTCGCCATGCCGGGCCGAAGCCCCTCCGAGGCCGCAACCATGGCGAGGTAAGCCATGTTCGGCCCGGGCGTCAGTTCGATGATGAAGGATGTCAGCAGAAAGGGCAGCAGGGTCGCTGCCCCGAGAATGAACGGATCCATGCGGGAGATTTCCATGCACTTGCAACGAGGCCTTGTCCGCAAGGACAGGTCAGCGACGCCGCGTTGTCAAGGAAGATCACGAAATCATCGGGAGAGAGCGCCCGGCCCATGGGCGTCTGCCCCCTCACCGGTCGCATCGGACCAGCGAGGGAGCAGCGAAAAATCCGCCTCCGCAGGGTTGGAGGCGGAAAGGGGTATCAAGCCGCGCGGCGGACCGGCGGCATCGTCAGCTTACGGCCGCTGGCGACGATCAGGCCGGCAGCGCCCTCAAGCCAGTTGTCCCGAAGCTCGAGCGCCAGGAACCGGTTGCGCTCAAACGGGCCGGGCATGACGAGGTGCTGCGTGCGGCCCGCGAAGAAGCCGAAGCGCTCGTAATAGGCGGCGTCGCCCACGAGCAGGATCGCGCCATGGCCGCGGTTCTTGGCCTCTTCGATCGCCGCCCGCATCAGCATGCCGCCGATGCCCTTGCCCTCATGATCAGGATCGACCGCGAGCGGACCGAGCAGCAATGCCGGCAGGGCATGGCCTTCGCGGTTGACACCGGCTTCAACGTTCCAGAGACGCACCGTGCCGATCACATGACCGTCGATATCACGCGCGACGAAGGCAAGGCCCTCGGCCGGCAGCCGGCCACTGCGCAGCTTTTCCGACGACTTGCGGCGCCGCTCCGGCCCCATGGCACGGTCGAGCAGGTTCTCGCGCGCGACGACGTCGCCCGGATTTTCGGCATCGATTACAAATGTAGTGGGCGCAAAGAATGCGCGCAGGGCGTCAACAACAGCGGCCATCGGGGCCTCCCGTCATCAAAACCGCTTCAGGCGGACCGAACAAAAATTGTGAAATGGCGCTCCCGCCCGAAGACGGGAGCAATCCGGATCAGATTACGTAGGCCTTCAGCGGCTCGAAGCCGTTGAAGGCGACGGCCGAGTAGGTCGTCGTGTAGGCGCCGGTGCCTTCGATCAGAACCTCGTCGCCGATCGAAAGCGTGATCGGCAGCGGATACATGTTCTTCTCGTAGAGCACGTCAGCCGAATCGCAGGTCGGGCCGGCGAGTACGCAAGGCTCCATTTCGTCGGCATCGCGCGCCGTGCGGATCGGGTAGCGGATCGCCTCGTCCATGGTTTCGGCGAGACCGCCGAACTTGCCGATGTCGAGGAACACCCAGCGATGGGCGTCGTTGTCCGACTTCTTCGACACCAGAACGACTTCCGCCTTGATCACGCCGGCGTTGCCGACCATGCCGCGACCGGGCTCGATGATGGTCTCCGGGATGTTGTTGCCGAAGTGCTTCTTCAGGGCACCGAAGATCGCCTGGCCGTAGGCTTCCGCCGTCGGGACGTCCTTCAGGTACTTCGTCGGGAAGCCCCCACCCATGTTGACCATCTTCAGCTCGATGCCGCGCTTGGCAAGCTGCACGAAGACGCGCTTGGCATCCGAGAGAGCCGCATCCCAGGCGTCGAGCTTCGTCATCTGCGAACCGACATGGAACGAGACGCCGTAGGAGACGAGGCCATGCTGATGGGCATAGACGAGCACGTCGACGGCCATCTGCGGGACGCAGCCGAACTTGCGCGACAGCGGCCATTCGGCGCCTTCGCCATTGGTCAGAACGCGGCAGAACACACGGGCGCCGGGAGCGGCACGGGCGATCTTCTCGACTTCCTCATGGCTGTCGACCGCGAACAAATTGACCCCAAGCGCATGGGCGCGGGCAATGTCGCGCTCCTTCTTGATGGTGTTGCCATAGGAAATGCGGCTCGGGGTCGCACCGGCATCGAGCGCCATTTCGATTTCAGCGACGGACGCGCAATCGAAGGAGGAGCCGAGACCGGCGAGAAGGCGCAGGATTTCCGGCGCCGGATTGGCCTTGACGGCGTAATAGATCGAGCTGTCGGGCAGCGCGTGACGGAAGGCCTTGAAGTTGTCGCGCACGACGTCGAGGTCGACAACGAGGCAAGGACCTTCGGGTCGTCGGGTGTTGATGAAGTCGATGATGCGTGCCGTGGTCATGGCCATATTCCCCTGATCCAAAATGCTCCGCTTTCGCGGAGGACAAAGGGCATACGCGCACATGCGCTGGAACCAGCCGGTGGAGACCCCGGAACCATGCATGCGCTCGATGCGCGAACGGTGAATCAAAGCCCGCCTAGGCTTCAATTCGGCTTTGTCTGCCATGGATTGGAGGGGATAACCCAACCGCACTTCCGGCAATGAAGGTGTGCCTCTTCAGTAACCCCGGCTGTTGGAAAGCCGGCAGACACCAGAAAGGCCCGCACCGTCGTTGCTTCAAGATGTCCTCGCATTTCCCGGTTGGCCGGAATAGCGACTGGAGGGGTTAGTTCCAGGTACCTTACCGATACCCTCACCTAATCGAGGGTCGGCGGACACCCACAGGCACGTGCGACTTTGGGCAAGGGCGTAGGTAAGAAAAAAGCCTGTCGCAATCAAGAGTTTTTTCGCACTGGCAGTTGAATTTTTTTCCAAGCAGGCAAAACTGGCGGTGTTCACAAACATTGAACGATCTGCGCCGGATCGATCACTGCTGTAAATTATTGAAAAGGGTCATTATTTTCAGCATGCGCCGGTATCCGCCGAAACCGGTGCATCAGGCGCAAGCGACGGACAATCTGCCGTCGGCATCCTCGGCGCGAAAAGAGGCGTTCGCATCGAATCGGCGCAACGCGATTGAGAGCACGAAAGAAAGATTGCCATGGACACACTCACCCGCATCCGCGCCTTCATCGACGTCGTGGACGCCGAGGGGTTCTCGGCCGCCGCCAGGCGCGTCGGCAAGTCGAAGGCGCTACTTTCGAAATATGTGCGCGAACTCGAGGACGAGCTCGGCGCGCTGCTGCTCAACCGCACCACCCGGCAATTCTCGCTGACCGAAGCCGGCCATACCTACTACCGCACCGCCTCGGAAATCCTGAAGGAGATCGACAACCTTGCCGATCTCGTGCGCGCCAACAACTCCGACCTGAAGGGACGGCTACGCATCACGGCGCCGCGCACTTTCGTCGATGCCGAGATCGGCCAGTCGCTCATCGACTTCGGCAAGCAGCATCCTGAGCTCTCGCTGGAGATCGTCTCGGACGACCGCTTCGTCGATCTCGTCGAGGAAGGCTTCGACGCTGCCATCCGCATAACGCGACTGGAGGATTCCACGCTTATCGCCCGCAAGCTCGACGATTTCCAGGTGCTGATCTGCGCCGCGCCGGAGTTTCTTGAGAAATCCGGCCCGATCGAACACCCGACCGATCTTTCCAAGCTCCCCTGCATTCTCGACACCAATGGCCGCTCCTATTCCAACTGGCGCTTCGTCGAGCCCGACGGCTCGGCCTTCACCGTTCCGGTCAGCGGCCCGATCGAGGTCAACAGTCCGCTTGCCGCTCTGAGGGCCGCCGTCTCCGGCATGGGCGTCGCGGTCATTCCCGATTTCATTGCCCGGCCGAAGATCGCGGCGGGCGAACTCGTGACGATGTTTGACGATTTCCTGCCGCGCGACCGCGGCATCTATGCGATCTATCCGCATCGCCGCTATCTGCCGGCCAAGGTCAGGACGCTGGTCGATTTCCTGCATGCCTGGTTCCGCAAGCCACGCTGACCGCCTGTGCACCACCGAAGCAGCCGCCGGCGCATGTGATCGGCCAAGTCCCAATTCCGTCCCATTTCCGGTACATTCCCGGAAACGAATCGCGGGAGATCGCCCCGCCGAAAGGATTGCCGTTTCATGAGAACCAAACGCCTCATCATGGCCGGCCTTGCCACCCTGCTTGCGCCGTCGCTGGCCCTTGCCCATCCGCACATCTTCGCGGAAGCGCGGCTCGAGGTGGTCTCCGACGACAAGGCCGAAGTCAGCGAACTGCGAAACGTCTGGCGTTTCGACGAGCTGTTTTCGTCGAGCGTGGTGCTCGATTTCGACAAGAACTCGAATGCGATGCTCGATCCGGACGAACTGGCGGAAGTCGGCCAGACCGTGCTGGAGTCGCTGTCTGAGTACAATTACTACACGACGATCCTCGACAACGGCAAAACCATCAAGGTCAACAAGCCGGACAGCATCACCGTCGACTACAAGGACGGGCAGCTCATGATGATGTTTGCCGTCAAGCCGGCCGAGCCGATGCCGCTCAAGGGCAAGCTTTCCTTCGGCGTCTATGATCCGACCATGTATACGGCGATGGATTTCGCGACCGACAACGACCTGACCGTCGTCGGCGACAAGATCAACGCCTGCGAGCACAAGGTCGTCCGCCCCGATCCCGACGAGGTTCTCGCCGAGAACAAGGACACCCTGACCGATGCCTTCTGGAGCGATCCGACCGGCACAGACATGTCGAAGCTCTTTGCAACCAGGATAGAGATCACATGCTGAACACCCGCAGGATCGGACGTCTGGTCACGGCAGCGCTCATCGTCACGGCGCTCTCCGCAACGCTTGCGGCGGCCCAGTCGCCGCTCGGCATCGGAACGGCCGAGCCTGCATTCAAGACGACCGGTTTCCTCGGCGGTTTCTTCGCCTGGGTGAACATGGAGCAGCAAGGCTTCTATCGGCTGATGACCAACGCGTTGAAGGGCATGCGGGAAAACCCCTGGCAGCTCTGGTCGCTGGTCGGGCTCTCCTTCACCTATGGTGTTCTTCATGCCGCCGGCCCCGGCCACGGCAAGGCGGTGATCTCCTCCTACATGATCGCCAACGAGACCGAGCTGAAGCGCGGCGTAATGTTGTCGTTCCTTTCCTCGATCTTGCAGGGGATCGTCGCGATCCTTTTGATCGGCGCCGTCTATCTGCTGCTGCGCGGTTCGTCGATCAACATGACCACGGCGACGCGGTGGCTGGAAATCGCCAGCTACGCGCTCATTGCCGCTTTCGGCGGATGGCTGCTCCTGCGCAAGCTGCGGTCGATGCTACGTCCGGTCGCCGTGGCCTCAGTCGCCGGCGGCGGGCATATCCATCTCGCGCACGATCATGATCATCACGATCACCATCATCACGAACACGGCGGGCACCATGGGCACAGCCATGGCCCTGGCGAAGTCTGCGCGAGCTGCGGGCATGCGCACGCCCCCGATCCGTCGATGCTGAAGGGCGATCGTTTTGCGCTCCGGGAAGCCTGGTCGGCCGTTATCGCCGTCGGCCTGCGTCCCTGCTCCGGCGCGCTGATCGTGCTGTCGTTCGCGCTCCTGAACGGGCTCTATCTCGGCGGCGTGCTCTCGGTCTTCGCCATGTCGATCGGCACCGCGATCACCGTCTCGATCCTCGCGACCATGGCCGTCACGGCCAAGGGCGTTGCGCTGCGCTACGCGTCGAGCACCACGTCAGCAGCCCGCATCTCCAACGGCATCGAGATCGCCGGGGCGGCACTGGTTCTGATCCTGGGGCTCGTTTTGTTGGGCGCTGCGCTGCAGGGGTGAATCACCTACCCGACGGGTACCACAGATGAATTTCGATACGCTTGAGTTCGAGGAAATAGCCGCGAAACTCGGAAAGGACGGCTGGGCCATTAAGTACATATGGTCCGGGGAATCCGCCGCCTTCAGGTTCTGGCTTTCCGAGAAACATGGAATTGGAGCAAGCGACGTTAACGGTGGCTACTCGTTCTGGGTCGTCGATGACTACTGGACGCGGCCCTCCGGCGCGCGGAATGACTATGACGCATGGTATTCGTTCGGCTACTTGCTCGAAGATTGCCCGGAGTCAACGCCCGAACAAGCCGGTTTCACACGTGTGCCAACCAAAAAAAGCGCGTTTGAGCGAGCCGGGCGCGGGCAAGTCTGAGGCAATTCCCGCTCTCGCGACTTCTTGAGGCTAACTCACAGCCCGCGCTTGCGCTGGTAGCGGGCTCGGAGCCAGAACAGCAGGAAGAAGGCCAGCACGAAGATCACGCCGAAGGCGGCGGCAAGCCAGGGCGAGATGTCGCCAAGCTTCAGCATGATCGACGGCAGCACGAAGAAGCCGAGGCCGGCAACGACGAGAATGATCGCAGCGGCGATCGCCGGTGACTTTTCCTTGTTCTGCATGACTTCCCTGCTGTTGTCTGGTGCGACCGAACGTCGGGCGCCTACTTGGACGCCTTCCGCTCCAAGTCCGCACGTATATCTTCAAGCCGCCGCTTCTGGCGACCATCCTCGTCGAAGTTATCAGCTGCGAGCCAGGTTTCGAATGCGGCATTGAGCAGCGGCCATTCGCTGTCGATCATCGAGAACCAGGCCGTGTCGCGGTTTTCGCCCTTGGAGATCATGTGCTGGCGGAAGATGCCCTCGAACGTAAAGCCGAGGCGCGCCGCCGTGTTGCGGCTTGCCATGTTCTCGCTGTGGCATTTCCATTCGTAGCGGCGATAGCCGAGCTCCTCGAAGACGTGTTTCGCCATCAGGTAATGGACTTCGGTCGAGAGCGGTGAGCGGGCCATGGCGGCGCCATGGGCGACAGAGCCGACTTCAACGACGCCATTGGCGGGATCGGCACGCATGTAATTGGCCATGCCGACGACGATACCCGTCGCCTTGTCGCGAAACACTTCGGTGACCCAACCGGACTTCTCCTGCGCCGCCGTTAGCCAGGCATCAAAACCTTCAATGTCCTTGAAGTCCGGCTGCGTGAAATACCTGAGCAGCGGATTGATCGCCATGCCGCCGAGACCGTCCCAGAGGTCCTGAAGATGCCGGTCACGCTCATAGGGCTCGAGCTTGACGAAGCGCCCTTCGAGCGCGACGCCCTTCGGCGCCGGGCATCCTTTCCAGTTCTTGAGATCACGCATCGGCCGCTCCTCCGTTACCCCTTGCACTTCGCAATAGGCCAGAGTGGCGACCGATACAAATTCAAACTGGTTATGAACCCATGAGGATCAGGCGAGGATGCTAGGCCGTAGCCGGCACCTTGGCGGCCGATACGGTCGCCTCGATGTGGTCGACCAAAGCGTCCGGAAGGCCGAGGCGGCCGGCCAGCAGGTCGAGATAGCCACGCTCCGCACGCGTCTCCGGCTCGATCGTCAGGCGCGATGCGGTATAGACCTCGACGCGCTCTTCTTCCGTCTTGGCCGCACCGACGATCGCGTCGATATCGACAGGGTTGGCAAGCTCGTTGTCGAGGAAGGCGGCGGCATCGGCCGAAAGGCCGGAGACCGACAGTTTGTCCATGATGTGCTGACGCTCGGCCTCGTCGATGTGCCCGTCAGCGCGCGAGGCCGCGATCATCGCCCGCACCAGGGTCAGCGCGAAATCGTGGCTGACGGCCTCCGGCGCAGAAGGGAAGCCGGAATCGGCCGGCGGCGGCAGGAGTTCCGGTTCCCCCTTGGCAACGGTTGCGCCTCCCGGCGTGTTGCCGGCCTGATAGTTCTTGTAGGCCTGGTAACCGAGACCCGCGATGGCCGCGAGGCCGCCGAGCACGGCGGCATTGCCGGCCAGCTGGCGACCCGACTTGGTGCCGAGCAGGACCGCGGCGATGGCGCCCGTCGCCAGCGGATTGTCCTTGGCAAGCTGCGTTGCCTGGGTCGCGCGATCGCGCACCGTGCCGCCGGCACCGGGCACCTGCGATCCCAGAAACTGATCCAGCAATTTCTTCGCGTCGAACATCGGGTTTCGCTCCTTGTCGGTTCCGGGCGGTTAAGGTCAACCGAAACGGAGCGCCGCCCGCGCTCGCGCCGTCGAATGGATTGAGACATAGGAACGTTGCAGGGGAAATACAAATTCGCGCCAGGCGCGTGTGACGAAGAACACCGCGACCAACGAAAAAGGCCGGGCTTTCGCCCGGCCTGCAAATGTAGAACGCAGTGCTTCCCGCTCAGCCCTTGAGGGCGAAGGCTTCGGCCGCAAGCTTGGTGATTCCGGCCCAATCGCCCTTGGCGACCAGATCCTTCGGTGCAACCCAGGAGCCGCCAACGCAGACGACGTTCGGAAGCGTCAGATAGTCGCGCGCGTTGGAAAGCGAGATCCCGCCGGTCGGGCAGAACATCGTGCCGGCCAGCGGCGAAGACAGCGACTTGAGATAGGCGGCACCACCGGCCTGTTCCGCCGGGAAGAACTTCATGACGTCGTAGCCTTCTTCACGCAGGCCCATGACTTCGCTCGCCGTCGCGGCACCCGGCAGCAGTGGCACGTCGTGGTCGTTCGCGACATCGATCAGTTCCTGCGTCGTGCCGGGGCTGACGATGAACTTGGAGCCGGCTTCGACCGCCGCTTCGAATTGCGCGGCATTGAGGATCGTGCCGGCGCCGGCAACAGCACCTTCCACTTCGTTGGCAACCGCGCTGATCGCTTCGAGCGCTGCCGGCGTGCGCAGCGTGATCTCGATCGCCCTCAACCCGCCGGCAACCAGAGCGCGCGCCAGCGGCACGGCGGTCGCGACGTCGTCGATCACGAGGACCGGAACGACCGGCTGCAATTTGAGGATGGAAAGAAGCCTGTCGGTTTTCGCGCTCATGCCGATCGTCCTTTTTAAAACGATTGAATATGCCCTCCGCATACTCCGCCGGCCACCGGTTGTCGAGACCTAAGGGCGCAAGTGTGCGGCATTCTCATGTAAGCTGAAGATAAAATATTACCTACAACAAAGAGATGACTTGAGCCTTCGCACGAAAGCGATAGTTTGATGACGGCGAGCCTATCGAAATGGCGGATTATCCATGGCGAAGGAAATAGAACGCAAGTTTCTGGTCGCGTCCGACGGGTGGCGAGAGCATGCGGACAAGGGCATCGACCTCAGGCAAGCCTATGTCGTCACCATGGACGACCGCTCGCTGCGCGTGCGCATCCACGGCAACAAGTGGGCGCGCCTCACCATCAAGATCGGCAAGTCGGCGCTGGTCAGAAACGAATATGAATACGATGTACCTATGGACGACGCCCGTGAGATGCTGACGCAGGCGGTCGGCATCGTCATTGAGAAACGACGATATCGCATCCCGTACAAGGGCTTCATCTGGGAAGTGGATGTCTACGAAGGCGCGCTCAAGGGCCTGGTCGTCGCCGAAGTGGAGATGAAGCGCGAGACCGACTTGCCGGCGCTGCCCAATTGGATCGGCCGCGAAGTCACCGGCGACCGCCGTTATTCCAACCAGGCGCTTGCCACAGAGGGGCTGATGGAACCCCAATCATGACCTACGCCTTCCGGCCCGGACGGCCGTTCACCGACGATTTCCGCGCCATTGCCGCCGAGCAATTCACGCAGGCGGTCATGACCCTCGAAGACCGCCCTGATGGCCTCCACGAAGCCATCCATGAGGCCCGCAAGAACTTCAAGCGTCTGCGTTCGCTCTATCGGCTCGTCGCCGCCGACGCGCCGCAATTCCAGAAGCACGAAAACGCGCGCATACGCGACATGGCCCGCAATCTCTCAACCGTCCGCGATGCGGCAGCGCTGGTGGAAAACGCTCAATACCTGAGGGCATCGGCTGCCAGCGTCGAACAGGAGAAGGCTCTCACCCACATTTGCAAGCGGCTGGAGAAACGTCGCGACCGCATCGCTGCCTGCGAGACCGACATCGAGGACCGCGTTGCCGCAACCATCGTCACTTGTGAACACGCCCTGCAAGCACTGGCCCATGTCTCTTTTGACGATCGTCGCCGTAGAACCGCCGCCCGACTGACGAAAGGCTGGCAGCAGACGCTCAAGCGCGCCGCCCGCGCCAAGGAAGCCTGCGGCTCGAGCACCGATGCCGGCGCCTTCCACGAGTTGCGCAAGCGGGCGCAGGACTACCGCATGCATCTGGGACTTATGCGCGACACCTGGCCGTCTGCTATCCAGGCCAAGCGCAGCGAGGCCAAGATGCTGGTCGACACGCTCGGCCACCTCAACGATCTCTCCGTCATGATCCAGTTGATCAACGAAGATCCGGCGCTGGCCGGCAACAGCCAGGACCAGGCCCATCTCATCGCCGCCGTCATTGCCCGGCAGGAAACCTTGCGAGACGACGCGTTGACACTGGCAGCAACGGTCTTCCAGGAGCAGCCCGACGAAGAGAGCCGAACGATCCGTCTGCTCTGGCTCGACGCCGCGCGCTAGCTGGGGCTCCCCGCTGTATTCAGCCGTCGAGCACCACCGCCAGGAAGACAAAACCCGCGGCGACGATCAGAGACACCACGTACAGCAACATGCGCCTTAGGGGTCTGCCGGCGAGATGGGCACGCCCTGGGGTCTGAGGGTCATAGCGTACGTCGACGCTTGTCCCGACGGGCTCGCCTGAATGAGGAAGCTCGGAGTCGAATTCGTGTGTGCGTCCCGCCCCGTCTGTGAACCGAATGATGGCGGTGTCGTAGTCCTCCCCACTCGACACTTGGACGATCCGTCCCTTGGTCGATGTTCCACGACGCCGAAGCAGCGCGTCACGCCGCAGCTTCCATGCGATATCCAACGCAAGTCCCACGCCGACGACCGAGAAAAGCAGACGGACCAAGCGAAAGTCCTCGGCTAACCACACATAGAGCGTGCTAAGGACGGCGCTCAGGTCCATGCCAGCGGCATTCGGATAGGATCGGGGGATCTGCCTGCGTGTACCCTGGCGCAGGAGTCTTCATTGTTACGCACCTTAGGTTTGCATGGCTCAGGGCCCCAAGTGATCTGCGTCTCCTCCCAGCTGGCGGTCCCGCTCTCTCGCGCATTGATCTCGCAAACAGCAGCGGCGCTCGCGCAATTCCTAAATCGCGCCTCCACCCTTTTGAGTTGCATATTAGCATCCAATTGTTTCTTGAACATGATGCGGAACCAAGACGCGATGCGATCCCGCCTGCGGTTTCCCGCCGGTTCATTCAACTCGTTTCATCGTGACCTGCAGCGACAGAGTGCCCCCTCTCGCCCGCCACGATTGCGCTTGCGGCGCGAAAGCTGTATTTGCACCGGCCATGACCGACATTTCCACCACCCCGCGCCCTGAGACCCATGGTGAGACCCACGGCCAGTTTCTGGTCGCCGCGCTCTATCATTTCGCAAGCTTCCCGCGCTTCGCCGAATTCCGCGAACCGCTGCAGGCAGTCTGCGACGAGAACGGCGTCAAGGGCACATTGCTCATCGCCCATGAGGGCATCAACGGCACGATCGCCGGCACGGATACCGGCATCGCCACGGTGCTTGCCTTCCTGCGCGCGCAGCCGGAGCTTGGAGCATTGGAGCACAAGGAAAGCCGCGCGTCCTCGATGCCGTTTCTGCGCATGAAGGTGCGGCTGAAAAAGGAAATCGTCACGATGGGTGTCGAGAACATCGACCCCAACAAGATCGTCGGTACCTATGTCGACCCGAAGGATTGGAACGCGCTGATCTCCGATCCCGAGACGATCGTCATCGACACGCGAAACGACTACGAGACGGCGATCGGCATCTTCAAGGGCGCGGTCGATCCGCAGACCAAGACCTTCCGCGAGTTCCCGGACTGGGTGCGCAACCACACCGGCCTGCACAACAAGCCGAAGATCGCCATGTACTGCACCGGCGGCATCCGCTGCGAGAAGGCGACCGCCTTCATGAAGGAACAGGGCTTCGACGAGGTCTACCACCTCAAGGGCGGCATCCTGAAGTATCTCGAGGAAGTGCCCCAAGAAGAAAGCCTCTGGGAAGGCGCCTGCTTCGTCTTCGACGATCGCGTCTCCGTTACCCATGGTCTGGAAGAAGGCGAGCACACGCTCTGCCATGCCTGCCGCCAGCCGCTGACCAAGGCCGATCTCCTCTCGCCGCACCACGAGGACGGCGTTTCCTGCATTCATTGCTACGAGGTCCGCACAGACGAGGACCGCGAACGCTACCGCCAGCGCCAGAAGCAGATCGAGCTTGCGAAGAAGCGCGGCGAACGCCACCTCGGTAGCTGAACGGCGGTTTCGCCCCTCATCCGCGCGGTGAGGGAGGCCCCGCATCCGCCTGCCGGCACCTTCTCCCCGCAAGCGGGCGAAGGGAGATCTGGCGCCGTCTCATCACAGATCAGGCTCCGGCATTTGGGCCGCCGCTTTCAAGCAGGTCCCGACCGGCAGCGAAGGTTCCAGCACGACGGCCGCTGTCGGGCACGTCCCCTCGCCCCGCCTGCGGGGAGAGGGCTAGGGTGAGGGGCAAACCTGCTGCTGCAGCTACCCCGGCAGCGCCTCGCATTCATCCAGCGCCAACGCGCTGCGGTCCCATTCATGCCGGCTGCGGGTGAATATCGCATCGGTCGGCTGGAACACTGAGGGATCGTCGAGCGTACCGGCATAGATCGACCAGCGCCAATCGTCAGGCGGTCCGGAGCCGAAGACCTGGCTGCCGCAGGTTTCGCAGAAATAGCGGACCGACACATTGCCGTTTTCGGCGCGTGTTTCGTAGCCGCGGCAGGTGCCTGACATTACCACGTTCGCGCGATCGAAGATCATGTAGCAGCAATGGCCGGTTCCGGTGGTGCGCTGGCAATCGCGGCAATGGCAGAAGCCGGAATAGAGGGGTTGCCCCTTCGCCTCGTAGCGGATTGCGCCGCAGAGACAGCCGCCTTTCATCACACTCATGTCGTCTCCTCCTCGAAGCGTCGGGAGGATAACCGCGCGGAACGCACGGTCAAAGCAAAACCGCGCGCCGGAATGCGGCGCGCGGTTGCTGTTTCGATCAGAAGCTTACCAGCTCGGGATCAGCGCGCCCTTGAAGGTGTCGTTGATGAAGGCCTTCACCTTTTCGTCGTGGTAGGATTCGACCAGCGTCTTCACCCACGGCGCATCCTTGTCGGCCTTGCGCACGGCGATGACGTTGGCATAGGGCGACTTCTCGCCTTCGATCGCGATCGCGTCCTTCTTCGGGTGCAGGCCGGCTTCCATCGCGTAGTTGGTGTTGATGACGGCCGCATCGACGTCCTGCAGCGAGCGCGGCAGCTGGGCGGCATCAAGCTCGGCGAAGGTGATGTTCTTCGGGTTCTCGGTGATGTCGGCAGGCGTGACCTTCAGGCCGGCCTCTTCCTTGACCTTGATCAGGCCCTTGGAGGCGAGAACCAGCAGCGCGCGGCCGCCATTGGTCGGGTCGTTCGGGATGGCGATCGTCGCGCCGTCCTGGAGTTCGTCGAGGCTCTTCACCTTCTGCGAATAGACACCCATCGGCGTGGTAATCGTGGTGCCGACGCTGACGATCTCGAAGCCGCGATCGGCGATCTGGTTGTCGAGATAGGGCTGGTGCTGGAACGAGTTGGCGTTGAGATCGCCATCGGCCAGAGCCTGGTTCGGAACGACGTAGTCGGAGAATTCGAGGATCTCGATGTCGAGGCCCTTGGGTGCCGCGACTTCCTTCACCTTCTCCATGATCTGGGCATGCTCGCCCGGCGTGACGCCGACCTTGATGGTCTCGGCAAGCGCCGTGCCGGCGGTAAGAGCGGCAATCGCTGCCGCGATGATAAGCTTCTTCATGGATGTCTCCTTGTTCACGTTCAGTCTTGGGAGGAAATCAGGTCTTGCGGTTTTTCTTGTCGAAGCGCCGCGCCAGGCCGTCGCCGGCACTCTGGACGAGTTGCACCAGCACGATCAGCACGATGACAACGACGAGCATTACTTCGGGCATGAAGCGCTGGTAGCCGTAGCGGATGCCGAGGTCGCCGAGCCCGCCGCCGCCGACGGCCCCGACCATCGCCGAATAGCCGATGAGACTGACGGCGGTCATGGTGAGCGCCAACGTCAGAGCCGGACGCGCTTCGGCAAGCAGCACCTTGAAGACGATCTGCATCGGGGTGGCGCCCATGGCGCGCGCCGCCTCGATCAGCCCCTTGTCGATCTCGCGGATCGCCGCTTCCACCAGACGCGCGACGAAGGGGATCGTCGCGATCGTCAAAGGCACGATCGCCGCCTTGGTGCCGATCGAGGTGCCGGTCAAAAGCCGGGTAAAGGGAATGATCGCGACGACCAGGATGATGAAGGGCGTCGAGCGCGTGGCGTTGACGATCAGCCCGACGATGCGGTTGAGCGTCGGCGCCGGGAAGAGCTCGCCCTTGCCGCTGGTCGCGAGGAAGATGCCGATCGGCAGGCCGATCAGCGAGCCGATGAGGCCAGCGACGGCAACCATGTAGATGGTGTCGACGGTGGCACCACCGATGCGCAGGAGAATATCAGGCGACATAACCGAGCACCTCCGTTACCAGACCGTTTTCGGTGAAGAAGCGTTCGGCGCGACCGGATGTCTCGGCATCGGCGCCATAGGCAACGACCAGCGAGCCATAGGGCGCGCCGCCGATCTCGTCGATCGTGCCGGCGATGATGTTGACCTCGGCGCCAACCGATTTGATCAACTGAGAGATCAGCGGCCTTTCGGCCGCCGCACCAAAGAAGGTGAGCCGCACGACGGCACGGTCTCCAGGTGCGGGCTGGGCTTTGAGCGCCCGGGCCACCGCGTCCGGAAGCTTGGAGCCCGGCAAGCCCGAAAGCAGCGCGCGCGTCGTCTCGTGTTTCGGATGCGTGAAGACGTCGAAGGTGTGGCCGCGCTCGACGATGCGGCCGTGATCGATGACGGCAACATCCGAGGTCACCGCCTTCACCACTTCCATCTCATGGGTGATGAGCAGCACGGTCAGGCCAAGCTCGGCATTGATCCGCTTCAACAGGTCCAGGATCGACTGTGTCGTCTCCGGGTCGAGGGCCGAGGTCGCTTCGTCGGAGAGCAGCAGCTTCGGCTCGGTCGCAAGCGCGCGGGCGATGCCGATTCGCTGCTTCTGGCCACCGGAGAGTTCGGCCGGGTAGCGCCCGTGCTTGTCGGCAAGGCCGACGAGATCAAGCAGCGGCCGCACGCGCTGATCGATCGCGCGCTTGTCCATGCCTGATATCTCGAGCGGCAGCGCGACATTGCCGAAAACGGTGCGCGAGGAGAGCAGGTTGAAATGCTGGAAGATCATGCCGACGTTGCGGCGAAGCGTGCGCAGCGCCGCATCGTCGAGCCCGCCGACATCGACGCCGTCGACCAGCACCTTGCCGCCGCTCGGCTTCTCCAGGCCGTTAACGAGGCGGATCAGCGTCGATTTGCCGGCGCCGGAGCGACCGATGATGCCGGTGATCGAGCCACGGTCGACCGTCAGCGAGACATTGTCGAGCGCGGTGAAGGCGCCGCTTTGGCCGGAGGCGGGGAAATGCTTGGAAACGCCGTCGAAGACGACGGCTGCGTCAGCCGGTGACGTGGCTTTCAAGGCGGAAACGCTCATCGTTCGGAGATCCCCGAAAGAGGCGCAGTCGGAATGTGCGGATACATTAGGTGCTCTCGGATGTTCAAAACTCGTGATCCCGGCAAAGTCGGGATGGAAGGCGCGTCCGGTCAGGCCGACATTCGACAACGCATTCGGAACAGGGAGCACTTCTCTAGCATCAAGAAACCAGTCAGTTCAACTTTGGCGCCGCATGGCCCGCATGCGACATAATCTACGGCTCTTATGGAGAATTGTCCGGGCGTTTCACAGGCATGATTTTCCGCAATAGGAAGGAGATCGGCAAAACCATGCTCTTTTGCTGCACTGGGTGCCGCATCCCGCAGATCGCCATCTTGGAAATCCTTGTTTGAACGGACTGCACCCGACCGCATTTCATGCTAACGGGCAGGAACAGGGTTACGAGGTAAGAAATGCGCATCGTCTTGACCGGAAGCTCGGGCCGCATCGGCCGGGCGATCTATAACGCGCTCGCCGCAGACCATGATGTCATCGGCATCGACCGCACGCCTTTCGGCACGACCGCGATAGTTGGCGATCTCGTCGACGGCGAATTGCTGGAGCGGGCCATGGAGGGGGCGGATGCCGTGATCCATACGGCAGCACTGCATGCGCCGCATGTGGACATGCTCGCCGACCAGGAATTCGAACGCGTCAATGTGATGGGCACGCATCTGGTGATCGCTGCCGCCCAGGCGACGGGTGTCGGCCGTATCGTCTTTACCAGCACGACGGCTCTTTACGGCCACGCGGTCACCGCCGGAGGCTGCGCCTGGATCACCGAGGAGACACCGCCAAAGCCGCACACCATTTATCACCACACCAAGCTTGCGGCCGAAGCCCTACTTGAAAATGCCGCCGACCGTGCCCTGCATGTGCGGGTATTGCGCATGTCGCGCTGTTTCCCGGAGGCGGCCGACCGCGTCGCGAGCTATCGCTTGCACCGTGGCATCGATGTGCGCGACGTTGCGGCGGCGCATGCGGCGGCACTCGACAACGGCGGCCCTTTCTTCCAGCGTTACATCATCTCTGGCGAAACGCCGCTGCTTCCGACCGATTGCCGCCGTCTGGCAGAGGACGCCGCAAGCCTGTTGCGCGAACGCGCGCCAAAACTGTCGCAGGCTTTTGCGGATCGCGGCTGGCCGCTGCCCGCCACGATCGACCGGGTCTACGACCCGAGCGCCGCAATCGAGAAGCTCGATTGGAAGCCGCGCTACGGTTTCAAGGAAGTGCTGGCCCAGCTCGACCGGCAGAGCCTCGAGGTCCTGCCGGTCCGGTGGTGATCTTGGGGTAACGCAAATCCGGGAGAACCGTTTCGCGTTCTTCCCGGAGTTATGCTTGATGCGGGTCGGCTGAAACCACGCGCCCAATTGTCAGGCGTGGTTGCCCTTCGGGAACTCTTCGGCGAGCGCCTGGTACCAGTGACCGCTCTTCTTGATGGTGCGCACCTGGGTATCGTAGTCGACATGGACGATGCCGAAACGCATCTTGTAGCCTTCGGCCCATTCGAAATTGTCCGTCAGGCTCCAGGCGAAGTAGCCGCGCATCGGGTAACCCTCGGCAATCAGGTCGGCCGTGACAGACAGATGGTCGGCGATGTAGTCGAGTCGCGGCTGGTCGTCGACGATGCCGTTTTCGACACCCATGTTGTAGCAGGCGCCGTTCTCGGTGATGTAGCAGTCGGGCAGCTGGTAGGTCGCGTTGAGCGTCCTGACCAGGCTACCGAGCGCCGGTGCGTAGACCTCCCAGCCGATATCCGTCTTGGTCTCGCTCACCGCCTTGGCGTTGATCGTCGCCGGGTACTCCGCACTCTTCGCCGGGTCGGCGCTGACCCGCATCGGCGTGTAGTAGTTGAGCCCCCACCAGTCGAGCGGCCGGGAGATCGTCTCCATGTCGCCGTCTTCGATCGTGGGCATGCGGTGGCCGAGCGCGCTCATGAAGCTCTCGGGGTATTCGCCTCTAAAGATGGGGCCGAAGAAGACACCATTGTGGAAGTCGAAGGCCCGTTCGGCCGCTGCTGTGTCGGCCTTGCGGTCGCTGCCAGGGTACACGGAGTGCGCATTGATGACGATGCCGGCAGGCAGGTTCGGCCGCTCCGAGCGGATGGCATCGACGCCGAGCCCGTGCGCCAGATTGGTGAAGTGCAGGGCATGCAGCGCCGCATCCATGTTGCGCTCGCCCGGCGCATGGATGCCGTAGAGATGGCTGAGCCAGACCGAACACCAGGGTTCGTTGAAGGTCGCAACCGCGTCGAGGCGATCGCCGAGGCGGGCGATCACCGTCTTGGCGTAACGCTGGAAGGCGTAGGCCGTCGTGCGCGCCGTCCAGCCTCCCTCGCCCATCAGCGCCAGCGGCAGATCCCAATGGTAGAGCGTGGCGAATGCCCTAATGTTGCGGGCCTTCAACCCGTCGACGAGACGGTCGTAAAAGTCGAGGCCTTTTTCATTGATCGGGCCAGTCCCTTCGGGAATGATGCGCGGCCAGGCAATCGAGAAGCGGTAGGCTTCGACCCCGAGGCTCTTGATCAGATCCAGATCCTCTTCCAGCCGGTTGTAGTGGTCGCAGGCGACATCACCATTGTGCCGCCCGAAGACGCGGCCCGGCATATTGGAAAAGGCGTCCCAGATCGACGGCTTCCGCCCATCGGCCTTGGTGGCACCTTCGATCTGGAAGGAGGCGGTCGCCACCCCGAATACGAAATCACCCGGGAAGCGCTGCGCCAGGATCTTGGGATCGATCATCTCTCTGCCTCGTCTTGTTCCGGCCCCGCCGGAAACGGGACCATGTTGTTTTCTTTTGTATCGCGGCCGACCTAAAGCCGTGCTGGCAAATGTCAACTCGCGAAAAAGGGCGGGAATGCCCCGCCCTTTCGCCGGTTCTTGTGCTCCGCTACACCTTTACCCACGCACCATTTCGTTTGGATGACTGGACGCAGGCGTCGACGAAGACCATGCCCTTCATGCCATCGCCGATGGTCGGATAGGTGACGGCCGGATCGACCTTTTCGCCCTTGCGCTTGGCGAAAATGGCGCGGGCCGCTTCCGTGTAGATATTGGCGAAGCCTTCGAGGTAACCTTCCGGATGACCGGACGGGATCCGGCTGACGCGGTTTGCCGCAGCACCCGCCCCGGCACCTGCCCGGGTGAGCAGTCGCTTCGGCTCGCCGAACGGCGTGTGCCAGAGATAGTTCGGGTCCTTCTGTGTCCATTCGAGCCCGCCCTTGGTGCCGTAGACGCGCACCATCAGGCCGTTTTCGTGGCCGGGCGCGACCTGGCTGCACCAGAGCAGCCCCTTGGCGCGCTCACCGTCCTTTGCCTTGAAGCGCATCATCACATGCGCATTGTCGTCGAGCTGACGACCAGGAACGAAGCTGTCGAGATCGGCCGAAAGCTCCTCCAGTTCGAGGCCGGAGACGAAGGCGCCGAGATTATAGGCGTGCGTGCCGATATCGCCGGTCGAGCCGCCGGCGCCCGAGCGCGCCGGATCGGTGCGCCAGGCCGCCTGCTTCTGGCCGGACTGCTCGATGTTTTCCGTCAGCCAGTCCTGCGGATATTCCATCTGCACCAGCCGCACCGCACCGATCTCGCCATTGGCCACCATCTCGCGCGCCTGCCGCACCATCGGATAGCCGGTGTAGTTGTGCGTCAGCACGAACAAGGCATCGCTGTCCTCGGCCGCCTTCTTCAGCTTCTTGGCGTCGGCAAGCGTCGAGGTCAGCGGCTTGTCGCAGATCACGTGGATGCCGCGCTTCAGAAACTCCTTGGCAGCGGCGTAGTGAACGTGGTTCGGCGTGACGATGGCCACCGCCTCGATGCCGTCCTTCAGCTTCGCCTCGCGGATCGCCATCTGCTTGAAGTCGGAATAGACGCGCGACGGGTCGAGCCCGAGCTCGCGGCCCGAGCTTTCCGCCTTTTCCGGCGTCGACGACAAGGCGCCCGCCACCAGTTCAAAGTGATCGTCGAGCCGTGCCGCGATACGATGCACCGCGCCGATAAAGGCGCCGGAGCCGCCGCCCACCATGCCGAGCCGGATGCGGCGCTCGCGCTTCTCGCTCGTTCCTTCGATTGCCATTTGGATTCTCCCCTGTTTCCGTTCGTGTGTTTTGCTTGTTACGCGTGATCGTTCGCGAGAATTGCCCCTCATTCGCGCGGTGAGGGCAGCCCCTCATCCGCCTGCCGGCACCTTCTCCCCGCAGGCGGGGAGAAGGGACTGGATGCGCCCGCTCGCCAGGCCCCAAGCAACTCTCTCTGAGAGCGCTGCAGGTGCAACCGCAGCCACAGTCCGCGTCCCCTCTCCCCGCAAGCGGGGAGAGGGTTAGGGTGAGAGGCAAACGCTACCTCAGATCCCCAGCATGCGCCGGTTGGCGGCCTCGTCCGTGCCGCCGCCGGCGAAATCGTCGAAGGCCTTTTCGGTGACGCGGATGATGTGGTGCTTGACGAAGTCGGCACCCTCGCGCGCGCCATCCTCGGGATGTTTCAGCGCGCATTCCCATTCGACCACGGCCCAGCCCGCAAAATCATTGGCCGCCATCTTCGAAAACACCGCGCCGAAATCCACCTGACCGTCGCCGAGCGAGCGGAACCGCCCGGCCCGGTTGACCCAGCCCTGATAGCCGCCGTAGACGCCCTGGCGTCCGGTCGGATTGAACTCCGCATCCTTGACGTGGAACATGCGGATGCGGTCCTTGTAGATGTCGATGTTGTCGAGATAGTCGAGGCACTGCAGCACGTAGTGCGACGGGTCATAGAGCATGCAGGCGCGGGCGTGGTTGCCGGTGCGCTCCAGAAACATCTCGTAGGTGATGCCGTCGTGCAGGTCCTCGCCCGGATGGATCTCGTAGCAGACGTCGACGCCACAGTCCTCGGCATGGTCGAGGATCGGTTTCCAGCGTTTCGCCAGTTCGTCAAAGGCGGTCTCGACGAGGCCGGCCGGGCGCTGCGGCCAGGGATAGACGAAGGGCCAGGCAAGCGCGCCGGAGAAACTCGCCATCGCGTTCAGCCCGAGGTTCTTCGAGGCGGTCAGCGCCAGCTTCACCTGCTCGACCGCCCATTGCTGACGCGCCTTGGGATTGCCGCGCACTTCCGGTGCGGCAAAGCCATCGAAGGCTTCGTCATAGGCCGGGTGCACGGCGACGAGCTGGCCCTGCAGATGGGTCGAAAGCTCGGTCACCTCGACGCCGTTGTCGCGCGCCTTTCCGGCAAACTCGTCGCAATAGGCCTTGGACGTCGCTGCCTTTTTCAGATCGATCAGCCGCGCGTCCCAGCTCGGGACCTGCACGCCCTTGTAGCCGCAGTCGGCCGCCCATTTGGTGATCGCGTCCCAGGAATTGAACGGTGCCGCATCGCCGGCAAACTGCGCAAGAAAGAGCCCTGGCCCCTTGATCGTCTTCATCCCGATTTTCCTCCCGATGAAACGGCCATTGATGATGTCGGCCTGTCCGGTCAGTCGGCGACAAGGAGGTACAATGGCACCTTGTTTTCGCCGCAACTGGCGGACCTGAAACGTTGCAGGCGCCAAAGCTAGCAGATTTTCAACCGGGGGCAACTGGCAAAGGCACAGATTCCCGAGAGATTTGTAATCGATTTCATATTGCGGCCCACCTGGTCGCCGACACCCCGTAGTCGTCGCAAACCGGCGGCCCGGAGAGACCGGGCCGCCGCGCGCGCAAACTCGCGAGAGTGCTTAGACGTAGCGGTTGACGACGTTTTCGAGCAGTTCCTGCTTGCCGGACTTCGGCTGCGGGTTAAGGTCGGACTTCAGCACCCAGGCTTCGATCTCCTCCAGCGAGAAGCCGCCGTCGAGCATCTTCTTGGCTTCCTGCACCTGCCAGCCGGCGTAACGCTGATCGAGCGGAGCGGAAAGCGCCTTGTCCTCGATCATCTTCGCCGCTGCCTTCAGGCCACGGGCGCAGCAGTCCATGCCGCCGATGTGACCGATCAGCAGGTCTTCCGGGTCGATCGACTGGCGGCGCAGCTTCGCATCGAAATTGGTGCCGCCGGTCTTGAAGCCGCCGCCTGCGAGAACCTGGTAGTAGGCGAGCGCCATCTCCGGCACGTTGTTCGGGAACTGGTCGGTGTCCCAGCCGGACTGGTAGTCGTTGCGGTTCATGTCGATCGAGCCGAAGATGCCGAGCGCATTGGCAAGCGCCAGCTCGTGCTCAAAGGAGTGGCCGGCAAGGATCGCATGGCCCTGCTCGATGTTGACCTTGACCTCGTTTTCGAGACCGTAGTTCTTCAGGAAGCCATAGACGGTCGCGACGTCGTAGTCATACTGGTGCTTGGTCGGCTCCTGCGGCTTCGGCTCGATCAGGATCGCGCCCTTGAAGCCGATCTTGTGCTTGTACTCGACGACGAGATTGACGAAGCGGCCGAGCTGGTCGAGCTCGCGCTTCAGATCGGTGTTGAGCAGCGTCTCGTAGCCTTCGCGCCCGCCCCACAGCACATAATTCTGGCCGCCGAGGCGCTTGGTCGCGTCAAGGCAGGTCTTTACGGTCGCGGCGGCAAAGGCAAAGACATCCGGATCCGGGTTGGTCGCCGCACCCGACATGTAGCGCCGGTTGGAAAAGAGGTTTGCCGTACCCCACAGCAGGTTGACGCCGGTCTCGGCTTGCTTCTTTTCGAAGTGGTCGACGATCTCGTTGAGGTTCTTGGTGTTCTCCGCAAAGCTCTTGCCTTCCGGGCGCACGTCGGCGTCATGGAAGCAGTAGAAGGGAACGCCGAGCAGGTCGAAGAATTCGAAGGCGACGTCGGCCTTCAGCTTCGCCGCGTCCATGGTGTCCTTGAACCAGGGGCGCTCGAAGGTCTGGCCGCCGAAGGGATCGCCGCCCGGCCAGACGAAGGTGTGCCAGTAGGCGACGGCAAAGCGCAGGTGATCTTCCATGCGCTTGCCGAGAACAACCTCGTCCTTGTTGTAATGACGGAAGGCAAGCGGGTTGGCGCTATCAGGGCCTTCATACTTGATCTTGGCGATATCGCCGAAAAATCCTGTGCTCATGGGTTTGGCTCCTCTCAAGGATGATGCGAATGGGATGGATTTCGGCCGGCGTCGCCCGTTCGATAGGCGCGGCCATTACGTGGAAGGTAATTGGTTTCATTCCCTCGTCCGGCGATAGCTGGGGCATCGAAACGCCAAACGAAAGGAACACTTCGATGCACGACTTCAACGCCATCGCCGAAGCCTACATTGCCGCCTGGAACACAACCGACGCCGCCGCCCGCTCTGCGCTGATCGAGAAGGCGTTCACCGCCGACGTCGCCTACCGCGACCCGATCATGCAAGGCGACGGCCACGCCGGCATCGATGCGCTGATCGCCGGCGTCCACGGCCAGTTCCCCGGCTTCCGCTTCACGCTGAAGGGGGCTGCGGACGGTTATGCCGACACGATCCGCTTTTCCTGGGCGCTCGGCCCGGAGGGCGTTGCCTCGGTTATCGAAGGCACGGATGTCTGCCAGATCGAGAACGGCCGCCTGAAGACGATCACCGGCTTTCTCGACAAGGTCCCCGCCCGCTGAGCGGCCGGCACCCGAACCGGATCTGCGGTGCAGCGTCGTCACGACGCCGCACCCCTGATCGCCGGATAGAGCTCGCGGTAGCGCTGGTAGCTCGCCTCATAGACTGAGACCAGCGACGCTTCCGGCGCGATGGTTTCGGCAGTGAGCGGCGCATAGCAGGTGGCGACGGGATCCGCGCCCGTAGCGGCAATCAGGCCCAGGCGGGCTGCCCCGAAGGCGGCACCGAAATCGCCGTCGGCAGGCAGATCGACCGGCAGGTCGAGTGCCGTGGCGATCGACTTCAGCCAGTAGCGTGAGCGCGAGCCGCCGCCGATCGCGGTTACCCGCGACAGCGTCGTGCCGGCGGCGCGAAGGGCCTCCAGGCTATCGCGAATGGCGAAGGACACGCCTTCCATCACCGCCTGGGCCAGCACCACGCGGCTGCTTTCATGCCCTAGCCCGACGAAGGCGCCGCGGATCGCCGCATCGTTGTGCGGCGTGCGCTCGCCGGAGAGATAGGGAAGGAAGGTGACGCCGGTCGGCGCCTTCAGGTCATCACCAAGCTCGGCGCTCAAATCGACAGCACTGCGCCCGGCGATGCCCGAGTACCAGTTGAGCGCATCGGTCGCCGACAGGATGACGCCCATCTGGTGCCAGGTGTTCGGCAGCGCATGGCAGAAGGCGTGTACGGCGCTTTCCGGATTGGGCAGGTAACTCGCATTGGCGGCAAAGAGCACGCCCGAGGTGCCGAGCGAGACGAAGGCATGTCCTTCGCCGACGGTGCCCATGCCGCAGGCGGACGCCGCATTGTCACCGGCGCCGCCGGCAACCACGACGTCACCGGAAATCCCCCAGCGCGCTGCAAGCTCCGAACGCAGCCTGCCAGCCGCCTCGGTCCCTTCGACCAGGCTCGGCATCTGCTTCTCGTCCATGCCGGTGGCGGCAAGCAGGCTCTTCGACCAGCGCCGCTTGCCGGTGTCGAGCCAGGAGGTGCCGGCGGAATCGGACATTTCCGACATGTGCTCGCCGGTCAGCCATAGGCGCAAATAGTCCTTCGGCAACAGTACCCAGCGCACCCTGGCAAAGATCTCCGGCTCGTTGGCGCGCACCCAGGCGAGCTTCGGCGCCGTAAAGCCAGGAAAGACGATGTTGCCGGTGATCGCCCGGAACTGCGGGTCGGCGTCGAGCGCTGCCGCCTCGCGGAAGCTGCGGGTGTCGTTCCAGAGGATGCAGGGCCGAAGCACCCGGTCGTCGGCATCGATGAGCGTCGCACCGTGCATCTGGCCAGAAAGGCCGATGCCGCGCACGGCTGCAAGTTCCCTGGGGTGCGCTGCCTTCAGGCCGGCAATCGCCTCCTCGGTTGCGCGCACCCACTCGGCCGGGTCCTGCTCCGACCAGCCGGGATGCGGCCGCGAGACGTCGAGCGCGCCGGAGGCCGAACCGATGATGCGCTGGTCGCCATCGATGAGCATTGCCTTGACGCCCGAGGTGCCGAGATCCAGTCCGAGATACATGCTTGCCTCCATTGAGCAATTCCAGACCGGTTTGCCGTCCGGAACCGCGCAGTTCCAAATCGTTACGCCGGCTCGACCGGCAGGTTATCCCTAAGGAAAATCTCGATGCGGATGCGCTCCTGCGCCCCGATCACCGCGAGTCCATCCGCACGGGCCTTCAGCACGCGGATGGCGCTGCGCACCTCATGCCCGGCATCCTGATTGAGGAGCGCGTCCAAGGTGCCGGAGGCGAGTGCCGCGCGGCTATGCGGTGTCAGCTCGTGCGCGATGGCGCAAATATCAGCCTGACGCCCGGCCTTTTCGAGTGCTGCGATCAGGCCGCGATTGCCGGCGCCGAGACTGTAGATGCCGGCGAGGTCCGCATGATCGGCGACAAGTCCCGACACAAGGTTCTCGACTTCGGTGGGATCGTCATGCCCCTCGACGACGGGCAGAAGCCGGCGGCCCGGGGCGCTTTCGGCCATCGCCGCGCTGAAACCTTCGAGGCGATCACGATGGTCGCGCACCAGCATCGAGCCGGCGACGATCGCGACCGGTCCTTCGCGACCGCTGAGGAAACGCCCCATCAAGGTGCCTGCGGTCCGGCCGGCGGCGATGTTGTCGACGCCGGCAAAGTGATCACGCGACGATCCCGGCAGATCGGAAACCAGCGTCACGACGGCAATACCGTCTTCACGCAGCCGATCGACAGCCGCAACGACCTCGGGCGCATCGATCGCAACCACGGCGACACCGGCAGGGGCGAGTGCCCGCGCCTTTTCCAGCGCCGCAGCCAGGGCCGCCTTATCGAAGGCCGGGACGGAGAGCACGGTGATCGCGGTGCGCTCGACCGCAGACCGCACTTTCGCCGCCTCCACCTCGACCGCAAGGCCGCGCATGAAGGTGTTGTCGCCCTCGGGCAGGATGAAGATCAGCGGGTAGATGCGGCTCTTGGCGAGATTGGCGGCGGCGACGTCACGCACATAGCCGAGCGTCGTTATGGCGCGCTCGACCTTGTCGCGGGTGACACCGCGCACGCCGGGACGATTGTTCAAAACCCGGTCGACGGTGGCGAGACTGACCCCGGCTTTAGCAGCGATATCGTGAACTGTCGGACGCATGTTTTCCTCCGGGTTCTGCCTTTAGAGGAATTTCTGATGTACGTAAATCAGAAATCTTCAAAACGGCGAAAACAGGCGTCCGCGCGCCGGCGGAAGGACGGCACGCTGTCACTTTAAACGATTGATTCCGAATGATTTAACGAGTGTTGTGAAACTTGCCGGATACTAGCCGAGCCGCTTGCTGAAAGCGGTAGTAAACGCGACCTCTCGGTGCACGGAACCGGCCTCGGCCAACACTACGTCCATGAAGCCGTTGGTGACGCGCACAACCGCAAAGCCGCCCATATAGGCAGCCTTCGGCTTGATGAGGTCGAGCCCGCCCTGCCGGTAGATCATTGCGGTTTCGTGCTGGTGTCCGTGGAACAGGCCGATGACGTTGTAGCCCTTGAGCGAGTCGAGCAGCGCCTGGCGCTGATCGACACTCCACCAATGCGGCGCGCCATCGCCTTCATCATCGAAGGTCTTGGCCTTCACATCCCAGACCTCGGTCGAAAACGCGTCCCAGCCATAGTGCTGGAACAGTATGACGGGCCGGCCATCGCCGGCATAGGCAGCCAGATCCTGTTTCAGCCAGGGCAGCGCATTCACCGCGCCCTTCGTCTCATCGCCGCCGAAGCGCTGCAGCTGCACAAGGTGCAACCCGCCCCAATCCCAGGAGTAGCAGTCCGAAAGCGGGTCGTAGTTGGTCACCGGCACCGGCGGCTTGTAGAAGACCGTCTGGCGATGATTGAGCTCGACATAATCGCGCAGCTCGCGGCGATACCAGTCGATATGCGGCGGCGGGCCGTCCTGGTCGAGGTCATGATTGCCGAGCCCGACGAATACGGGCATGTGGACGCGATCGCTCCCTGCCCCTTCCTGATAGCGGCTGGAGAACTGCTGCAGCTGCCGCCCTTCCCGCGGCTGGCGTACCTGGCCGCCGCCGTCGTCGGTGATGTCACCGCCAAGCACCAGGCCGAGTGGCTTGCCGATCTGCCGTCCGGCACTTGCGAGACCGCTCGGCTTGCCCGCGACCGTTTCCGGCCAGCGCATGGCATGCACGGCGTTGAGCGCCGCCACATGGCGCAGCAGGTTCGCGTCGGTCTTGCCTTCCGCCGCGCAGTTCGGCGCGAGCCCCTCGATCGAAACGAGGCAAGCATGAATGTCGTTGGAGAACAGGAACGTCGCATCGATGGCCGGTGCGGCAGCGCGACTGCGCGAGGCTGCAAGCCCCAGCCCGACGCCGGCAAGGCCCGTCATGAAAGACCGCCGTGAGATAGCCGTCGAAACCCGTTCCTTCATCCCGCCGCCCCTCGCCATCAGTCGACGGGAGTGTGCAGCAAGGCTCGGCTCGCGTAAACCGTGCGGACTTGCCTGAGGATGGAAACGAGGAAAGACGGGCGCTCGCCCGCCTACCTACCTCTCATGGGAAAGTATGATGGGCCGCCTCGACCCATCATCCTCTTGTCCTAGTGACCGCCGCCGCTGGGGCCGGCGCCCTGCGGCTTCTTGATCATCATCACACCGAGGATCAGCGACAGGAACAGCACCGTCAAAAGCACGAAGATATCGCCGAAGGACAGGATGACCGCCTGCTTCTGCGCCATGGCGGCAAGCTGCTTGACGGCGATCGTCGTGCCGTCGAGACCATGGGCGTTGAAGTTGGCGGCCATGTTGTTGAACCGCTCCATCGCCTCCGGATTGCCCCACTGCACATGCTCGGCGAGGCGCGCATAGTGGAAGTCCTGGCGCTGGGTCAGGATCGTGTTGATGACCGCGAGCCCGACTGCACCGCCGAGGTTTCGCGTGAGGTTGAACAGGCCGGACGCGCCGCGCATGCGCGCCGGCGGCATGGTGCCGAGCGCGATGTTGTTGATTGGCACCATGCAGAGCATCAGCCCGACGCCGCGCAGAATCTGCGGGATGAACAGCTCGTAGAAGTCCCAGTCGGCGGTCAGATGGCCCATGATCCAGGTGCCGGCGGCAAAGCTGGTAAAACCGATCGTCATCAGCACGCGCGGATCGAGCTTGCCCGAAAGGATGCCCGCGACCGGCGCCGTGAAGAACATCGCAAGGCCCGAGACGAACATCGTCTCGCCGATCATCAGCGAATCGTAGCCGCGGATGCGACCGAGATAGAGCGGGTAGAGATAGGTGAGGCCATAGAGGCCGATGCCCATCACGAAGGAGAACATCGAGCCGAAGGCGAAGTTTCGGTTGGCAAAGGCCCTGAGGTCGACGACCGGGAACTCCACCTTGAAGGCCCGATAGAAGAATATGATGGCGGCGATTGCCGAAGCGACTGCGCCCATGACGATGTGCTCGTCATTGAACCAGTCGTTGGTGTTGCCCTCTTCGAGCACATATTCGAGCGCGCCGAGGAAGATCGCCATCGAGGCTAGGCCCCACCAGTCGAACTTCTTGAACAGGCCGAGTTCCGGCTTGTCGAAATCGATGAAGGTCCAGGTGAGCGTCGCGACGATGATGCCGGGAATGACGTTGACGAGGAACAGCCAGTGCCAGGAGAAGGCGTGGCTGAGATAGCCGCCGACGGTCGGGCCGATCGTCGGCGCCAGCGTCGCGATCAGGCCGATGATCGGCGAGACGATGTTGCGCTTCGACGGTGGGAAGATGGTGAAGGCTGCCGCAAACACCGACGGGATCATGCCGCCGCCGATGAAGCCCTGGATGGCGCGATAGACGATCATCTGGTCGATGTTCGTCGCCGTTGCCGCAAGCGCGCTCGCCGCGGTGAAGCCTGCCGCCGAAACCGAGAACAGCACGCGCGTCGAGACGATGCGCGCTAGCGTTCCCGACAGCGGGATCATGATGACTTCGGCGATGAGATAGGAGGTCTGCACCCAGCCGATCTCGTCCGAGCCGGCCGACAGGCCCGCCTGGATTTCGGCGAGCGAGGCCGAGACGATCTGGATGTCGAGGATGGCCATGAACATGCCGACGACCATGGCGAAGAAGGCGATCAGCCTCTTCGGATCCATATGTTCCTCGACCTTCGGTGCGGCGGCCGCCACCGAACCTGCTGTTGCCGTTGCGGCCATCTCAGCCACTCCTTGCAAAGGCGCGCCTTGAGGCGCGCCGGCGTTTGGGCCTGATTACTTGGTGGCGGCGACCTTGGTCTGATCCGGCGCCGTGCGCATGTCGACGTCGACGACGACGCTCAGGCCCGCACGCAGGTGTCCTTCGGCCAGCACGTCGGCCGGGAGCGTGATGCGCACCGGCACGCGCTGGATCACCTTGGTGAAGTTGCCGGTGGCGTTTTCCGCCGGCAGCAACGAGAAGACCGAACCGGAGGCTGGCGAAATCGAGGCAACGGTGCCTTCGATCGCGTGATCCTCATAGGCATCGACATGGACTTTGACCTTGGAGCCCGGCACCAGATGGGCGATCTGGGTCTCCTTGAAATTGGCGTCGATGTAGAGCTGGTCGACAGGAACGAGGGCAGCGAGCCGCTGGCCGGCCGAAACGAGGTCGCCGACCTGCACCGCCACGTTGCCGACGATGCCGTCATAGGGCGCCTTCAGGACGGTGAAGCCGAGGTCGCGATTGGCCTTGTCGCGCGCAAGCTCGAGCGAGCGGATCTCGCTTTCGGCTTCGGTGCGCTGGGCTTCGAGAACCGTGATGCTCGCATTGGCAGCGGCGATGTTGGCATCGGCGCCGGCAAGGTTCGCCCGTGCCTGGTCGAGCGCCACATCGGCGTTGTCAAGCGAAGCGACGGTGCCAACGGCCTTGGACTGGAGGTCGCTTGCGCGCTTCTGCGCAAGCTCGGCGCCGCGCACCGTCGCTTCGAGAGCCTTCTTCTGCGCTTCGGTCTGGGCCAGGCTCGCCTTGGCACCGGCAATCTGCGCATCGAAACGGCTGAGTGCAAGTTTCTGGGTGGCAATCTTTGCCTCGGCCTGCTCGGCAGCGATACGATAATCGCCATCGTCGAGGGTAACGAGAGGATCGCCGGCCCTCACCTTCTGGTTGGCGACGGCATCGACCTTGGCGACGTATCCCGAAACCTTCGGCGAAATCGTCGCGATGTCGCCTTCGATATAGGCGTCATCGGTCGAGACCATGAAGCGGCCATTGGTCCACCAGTCGTAGCCGAACCAGGCGCCGGCGGCGAGAAGCGCCAGACCGAGCACCGGAACGATGGGCTTGCGCGCCTTCTTCGGCGGCTGCGCCGCTTCTGCGGGAGCCTGGACAGCGGCCTGCTCCGCCGCAGGCGCCTTTGCCTCAAGCGCGGTTTCCTGCTGCACTTCAAAATTCTCGTCGACTGGACGGACGCGAGCAGCGCTGGATGTGTTGGATGCGGACATTGGGCACCGGCCTGGTTAAAGATTGCTGAACGAACTGAACCGTTCGGTTCGATCGAGCTTGACATAGGCCCTTTCTGGTCGCATATCAAGAGGAAATCGAACCACGCGGTTCGATGACTGAAATTTAATGCAAGCAGGACGGAAACAAGCGACCACCATGAGCACGGTGAAGACCGGAACCCAGGACATGATCCAGCCGAATGTCGGCCAGGACGAAGATCTCTTTTCGATGGGCGGCCGCCACGCCGCCGGCGAGGACCCCGCCAAGCGCGAGCAGATCCTCGAAGGTGCCCGGCGCGCCTTTCTGAGCCAGGGTTTCGACGCTGCCAGCATGAACGACATCACCCGCGAGGCCGGCGTCTCCAAGGGTACGCTCTACGTCTATTTCGAGAACAAGGAAGACCTGTTCAAGGCTCTGATCATCAAGGGCAAGACCCGGGTGGTCCAGACCGCCAAGCACGCGCTCAACGATCACGACGACGTCGAGGAATCGCTCTACGATTTCGGCGTGACGCTGACGACCAGCATGACGGCCGAAGAAACGATCCGCTCCATGCGCATGGTGATCGGCGTGATCGATCGCATGCCGCATCTGGCCGAGCGCTTCTTCAGCGAGGCGCCGGAAAACGGTTATACCGTGCTCAAGGCCTATCTCGACCGGCAGGTTCCTGCCGGTACTCTGGATATCGACAACACCGAGATGGCCGCCCGCCAGTTCATCGAAATGGCGCAGGCCGGGCTCTTCAAGCACCGCCTGTTCGGCGGCATGTGCACCGCACCGCCGAAGGAACAGATCGAGGCGACGGTGACCGCCGCCGTCCGCGTCTTCATGTCCGCCTACGGACCGAAGAAATAGGACGGCTGGCGCCGAACTCATCCGACCCCTCCGGCGTTACAATCCAGCAATTGCGATCAAGCGCGCCTTCCGGCAAGACCCTATCACCAGGGCGCTGCCAAAGGAGTGATGATGAGTGCCATCGGACGCGCGGTCTGGTTCATCGAGAGCCATTTCGCAAGGGACATATCGCTGGATGAGATCGCCGGGGCCGCTGGCCTCTCGCGCTTCCATCTCTCGCGCGTTTTCGGGCTGGTCACGGGCCGTTCGATCAGCGCCTATATTCGCGGCCGGCGCCTCAGCGATGCCGCTTACGCCCTGGCCGATGGTTCCCTCAGCATTCTTTCGGTAGCCCTCGAAGCGGGCTACAACTCGCACGAGGCTTTCACCCGCGCCTTTCGCGACCAGTTCGGCGTGACGCCCGAGACGGTGCGCAAGCAAAGGCACGTTCGAAACATCGAACTGATGGAGCCTTTAAGAATGGACGATACCCGCCTTCTCAAGATCGACCCGCCGCGCTTCGAAGACAGCCCGCCCCTGCTTCTGGCGGGCCTAGCGGAAACCTGTGCCTACAGCCGCACCGAGGGCATCCCTTCGCTCTGGCAGCGGTTCAACCGCCACTTCGGCAACATAGCCGGCCAGAAGGGCGACATCGCCTACGGCGTCTGCACCCAAAGCAATGGCGAGGCCGGAACCTTCCGCTACATGGCAGCCGCAGAAGTCAGCGAAACCGACGACCTGCCGGAGGGCTTTTCGACGCTGAAGCTGCCGAAGCAGCGTTATGCCGTCTTCCTGCACCGCGGCCACATCTCAGCGATCGCCAAGACCGCGGACCATGTCTTCGGCACCTGGCTGCCCGAGTCCGGACTTCAGCACGGCGAAACGCCTGATCTCATCGAACGCTACGACGATCGTTTCGATCCGCATTCGGGCATGGGCGTCGTGGAATTGTGGATTCCGATAAATCGTAAACGGTAAAGCGCCGCCGCAAATAGCGGCGGCGCTTGTCACCTCCGCGATGTTTCTTAAATACTTTCGGCGATTCTTGCGCGACGACGCGCCACCCACAAAGGAAGATCGCCGATGCAGGATATCCTGTTGCTTGCCCAAGACCCCGCCGCCTGGGTCGCCCTCGTCACGCTTGTGGTCATGGAGGTGGTTCTCGGCATCGACAACCTGATCTTCATCTCGATCCTCACCAACAAGCTACCACTGGAGCATCGCGAAAGGGCCCGCCGCATCGGCATCGGCCTCGCCCTCGTCATGCGCCTTGCCCTGCTCGGCACCGTTGCCTGGATCGTCAAGCTGACGACGCCGGTGTTCGAGGCCTTCGGCCACGGCTTCTCCTGGAAGGACATGATCCTGATTGCCGGTGGCCTGTTCCTCGTCTGGAAGGCGACCAAGGAAATCCACCACAATGTCGATCCGGCCGATCATGGCGAGGACTTCATCGCGTCTTCGGCGATCAACAGCTTCGGCGCTGCGATCGCTCAGATCCTGTTGCTCGACCTTGTCTTCTCCGTCGACAGCATCATCACCGCCGTTGGCATGACGCCGCACCTGCCGATCATGGTCATCGCCGTGATTGCCGCCGTGACCGTGATGCTCGTCGCCGCCAATCCGCTCGCCAACTTCATTGAGAAGAACCCGACGATCGTCATGCTGGCGCTCGCCTTCCTCTTGATGATCGGCACGACGCTGATTGCCGAAGGCATGGGCCTGCATGTGCCGAAGGGTTACATCTACGCCGCCATGGCTTTCTCGGCCCTTGTCGAAATCCTCAACATGGTCGCGCGCAATGCGCGGCTCCGGAAGGCTGGCAAACTCAACTGACGAGTTGAGCCCACGACGGTCTCATCACGAAAAGGCCCGCATCGCCGATGCGGGCCTTCTTGTTTGCGGGAGTTCACGAAGACGCGGGGCCGACCCGACCGGCCGTCAACCGCGAGCCTTCAGCGAAAAGCAGGATTGCTCCTTCTCTCTCGCTGAGCCATGCCAGTGGCTGGCTCCGCGCCTTCTGATTGGACAACGCGTCTCCCGAGGAAACGTTCCGCTGACCTCCGGTCCGGTTCATACGTCTGCGCGATGACCGACTTCGACCAGAATGTTGCCGGGAATGACCACATAGAAGACGTAGGCGCCGTGCCGGTCCTCCGGTGCGATCACCTGGGCGCCGGATCCACGCATCCGCCCGTAGGCGTCTTCGACCTCGGCCCGCGCCGGCAGCAGGAAGCCGATGTGGTAGGTCTGGGCACCGAGGTTCACCTGGTCGCCGCCGCCAAGTGCCGTGATCGGCGGGCTGACGACGAGCACGAGGCCGAAACTATCCGTCAAGCGATAGAACGCGTCCTTGCCGCGCTTTTCGACCAGCGTCAGGCCGAAATGGTCGATGAGGAAGGAAGCCGTTTCGGCAACGACGGGGCTATAGAGGTCGATATGATTCAGTCGCATGTTCACAGTCTCCGTGTTCGAGAAACGCGGCGGACTGCGTCGATATGCATACCCCGCCGCGGACCGATGCGATTGCATCGGAACCACGTCGTGGGTTCGAACGGGACGTTCGAGCAGAGCTTCGTTAGAAAACCGAAGGGACCGGGCTTACCATATCCGGTCCTGCCTTTTTCGACGCATCCTGCTTACAGCAGAACGGAAGCGGACGGAAGATGGAATGGCGATCAGTTCTTTCCGGCGTCCGGATCGATGTGCTGGAGTTCCTGCAGATAGGCGTCGAGACGATCGAACTTCTGCTCCCAGAAGCGACGGTAGCTGTCGAGCCAGCTGTTGACGTCCTTCAGCGGCGCGGCCTCGAGCCGGCACGGGCGCCATTGCGCTTCGCGGCCCCGGCTGATCAGCCCGGCGCGCTCGAGAACCTTGAGATGCTTGGACACTGCCGGCAGGCTCATTGCGAAGGGCTCCGCCAGTTCGCCGACCGAGGCCTCTCCGAGGGCGAGACGGGCGAGGATCGCCCTTCGCGTTGGGTCGGCCAGAGCTGAGAGCGTCGTCGACAAACGATCTTCCGGCATTTTCTAAAAAACCTTTCAGTTAAATAACCTTTCGGTTCATTATCCCTCAGGGGAGGCAGTGTCAACAAAAACCGACGTGGTCCACTTTCCGTTGACATGATCGGTGTTCTATGGTCTCACGCGAGCCGACTGGAATAGCCTGCCGATACCGCTGTTGCGGCACCCTTGCGGGCCTTTCCTTCCCATAAAATGCGCGCCCCGGCGGTCGGATTTCTTTTCCGGCAAGGGGCGAAAAGCACGTCAGACGGGCAAAAAGACCATGGCAAATTCAGCAGTCCGGGTACGCATCGCACCCTCCCCCACCGGCGAGCCGCATGTCGGCACGGCTTATATCGCTCTGTTCAACTACCTCTTCGCGAAGAAACACGGCGGCGAGTTCATCCTGCGCATCGAAGACACCGATGCGACCCGCTCGACGCCGGAGTTCGAACAGAAGGTGCTGGACGCGCTGAAATGGTGCGGGCTCGAATGGTCTGAAGGTCCTGATGTCGGTGGTCCCTATGGCCCCTATCGCCAGAGCGACCGCAAGGACATGTACCGTCCCTATGTCGAGAAGATCGTCGAGAACGGTCACGGCTTCCGCTGCTTCTGCACGCCCGAGCGGCTCGAACAGATGCGCGAGAGCCAGCGCGCCGCCGGCAAGCCGTCGAAGTATGACGGCCTTTGCCTCAACCTTACAGCCGAAGAAGTGACGTCGCGCGTTGCCGCCGGCGAGCCGCATGTCGTGCGCATGAAGATCCCGACCGAGGGTTCGTGCAAGTTTAACGACGGCGTCTATGGCGACGTCGAAATCCCGTGGGATGCCGTCGACATGCAGGTGCTCTTGAAGGCCGACGGCATGCCGACCTACCACATGGCAAACGTCGTCGACGACCATCTGATGAAGATCACCCACGTCGCCCGCGGCGAGGAGTGGCTGGCTTCCGTGCCGAAGCACATCCTGATCTACCAGTACCTCGGCCTCGAACCGCCAAAATTCATGCACCTGTCGCTGATGCGCAATGCCGACAAGTCGAAGCTGTCGAAGCGCAAGAACCCGACGTCGATCTCCTACTACACCGCCCTCGGCTATCTGCCGGAAGCGCTGATGAACTTCCTCGGCCTGTTCTTCATCCAGATCGCCGAAGGCGAGGAGTTGCTCACGATCGACGAGCTCGCGGCAAAGTTCGATCCGGAAAACCTGTCCAAGGCCGGCGCGATCTTCGATATCCAGAAGCTCGACTGGCTGAACGCGCGCTGGATCCGCGAGAAGCTCTCGGAAGACGAGTTCGCTGCCCGTGTGCTTGCCTGGGCGATGGAAAACGACCGCCTGAAGCAGGGCCTGAAGCTCAGCCAGTCGCGCATCTCGAAGCTCGGCGAACTGCCGGATCTCGCAAGCTTCCTGTTCAAGTCCGATCTCGGCCTGCAGCCGGCTGCCTTCGCCGGCGTCAAGTCGACGCCCGAGGAACTGCTCGAGGTCCTCAACACCGTTCAGCCGGATCTCGAAAAGATCCTGGAGTGGAACAAGGAGTCGATCGAAGCGGAACTGCGTGCGGTCGCCGAGCGCATGGGCAAGAAGCTGAAGGTCATCGTGGCGCCGCTCTTTGTGGCGGTTTCCGGCTCTCAGCGCTCGTTGCCGCTGTTCGACAGCATGGAAATCCTGGGCCGCGCCGTGGTACGCCAGCGCCTGAAGGTTGCCGCCCAGGTGGTCGCCTCCATGGTCGGCAGCGGAAAGTAAGGAGAGCACGATGAACGACAAGACCGAGACCACTGGCCTCTCCTCCGACGCAACTGAAGTCCGCGCACAGAAGCTGAAGCTGCTGCGCGAACAGATCGGCGACGTCTATCCGGCGCATTTCCACCGGACGATGAGCAATGCCGAACTCACCGCGAAATACGAAGGCCTGGAACCGGACACCGAGACGCAGGACGTCGTCACCGTTGCCGGCCGCGTCTATTCCTCGCGCAACTCGGGCATGTTCATGGACATCCATGACGCCTCCGGCAAGATTCAGATCTTCAGCCACAAGGACGTGACGAGCGAAGAGGCCCGCGGCCTGCTGCCGATGATCGACATCGGCGACATCATCGGCGTCACCGGCGTCGTGCGCCGTACCAAGCGCGGCGAGCTGACGATCAACGCCCAGGCGATCACCATGCTGACGAAGTCGCTGCTGCCGATGCCCGAGAAGTGGCACGGCCTCTCCGACATCGAAATTCGCTACCGCAAGCGTCACCTCGACATCATGACCAACGAGGAATCGAAGCTGCGCTTTCAGAGCCGCAGCCGCATCGTTTCCGGCATCCGCCGCTTCATGGAAAACGACGGCTTCATGGAAGTCGAAACGCCGATGCTGCATTCGGTCTACGGCGGCGCTACCGCCGAGCCGTTCAAGACGCATCACAACACGCTGAAGCTCGACATGTTCCTGCGCATCGCGCCGGAACTGTACCTGAAGCGCACGCTGGTTTCGGGCCTCACCGACAAGGTCTTCGAGATCAACCGCAACTTCCGCAACGAAGGCGTCTCCACCCGGCACAATCCGGAATTCACCATGATGGAGTGCTACTGGGCCTATGCCGACTACGAGGACATCATGGACCTCGTCGAGCGGCTGTTCGCCGAGCTGGCGATGGCGATCCACGGTTCGACCGAATTTGCCTACGGCGACAAGGAAATCTCCTTCAAGGGTCCGTTCCGCCGCGTGCCGATGCCCGACGCCGTCAAGGAAGCGACAGGCATCGACTTCCTGGCGATGAAGACCGACGAGGAAGCCCGCGCGGCCGCCAAGGCTGCCGGCTTCGAAGTCGAGAAGGACTGGACCTGGGGCGAGTGCCTCGCCTTCATCTTTGAAGAAAAGGTTGAAGGAACGCTGATCCAGCCGGCCCACGTCACGCATTTCCCGAAGGACATCTCGCCCTTCGCCAAGGAAGTGCCGGGCGAACCGCGCCTGGTCGAGCGTTTCGAGACCTATTGCAACGCCTGGGAACTCGGCAACGCCTTCTCGGAACTCAACGACCCGGAAGAGCAGCGCGCCCGCATGGTCGAGCAGCTCGAACAGGCGCATGCTCGCGGCGAAAAGGCCAAGCAGCTCGACGACGAGTTCCTCGATGCCATCGACCAGGGCATGCCGCCGGCCGGTGGCCTCGGCATCGGCGTCGACCGCCTGATCATGCTTCTGACCAATGCGCCGTCGATCCGCGACGTCATCCTCTTCCCGGCACGCCGCCAGAAGGCTGATTGATCAAGGTCGCATTGCCATGAACACGAAGGCCCGCCGCACCCGCGTCGGGCCTTTTTATTTTCTGATGATGATCCGACGTCTCGGACGCAGCGTGGTCTCAGTGACCGGCCGGCGCCTCGGCCGTCTCCTCCGGCTTGGCCTCGTGTTCGGCACCGCCCGCGTCGGCGGTCTTGGCTTCGGCCGGATCCACGGACGGATCGATGCACGACGAGTGGTCGTCCATCGCTGCCATCATCGTGCGGATATCATCCATCGACAGATCGACCGTCTTGCCATGAAAGACGCCGGCAGAATTCGCCGTGCCGGCATTATAGGAAGCGCGGAACGTTTCGCTCATTCCAGGCACGCTCTGCGGGCCGGGAGCGAAAAGCACTTCCGCCCCGATTGCGGCTCCGCGAACCTGCGCCCGATCCTCCGGGCCGGCCGCGTCGAGCACGACGACCTGATAGAGATCGGCGCCTTCGGCCTTCGCCAGCGCGCCGACCACACGCAGGGCCGTGCGCATGCGCGTTTCGCCATCGGCGCGATCGGTCTTGACGTGCATGCGGATCCAGCGCTGGCCGTTGTGGCTGAGCTTGAGGGTCCGCAGCATCGTGCATTCGAGACCCGAGGTATTCGGCTTGGAAAGCCCCGCCATCAGTGCGTCCCGGCTGACATAGACGGCGGCCCCGCCGGATGCGGCCGAAACGCCGAAGGCGGCCGCGAGGATGACGAGCAGCCTCTTCGATGGCCGAAACTTGCCGAGGATAGCCTTCACGAGGGTGACTCCGCCGTCATATCCAGGAATTGCAGAAAAGCCCGAAAGGGCGCGCCTCAACATTAGGCGCGCCACCCTTTCGGAAAGTTTAAGCTGCTGCGAGGGAGCCCGCCATGTCTGCCGGTGCAGCGATGTTCCAACGGAAACCGGCCAGGAAGGCGCTCAGTCTCGGCCCAGGCGCCCGCGAGGGAGATTGACTTTCACAGCCATCTTGCCTCCATTGCGGGCCGTCAAACACAAGAACAAGAAAAGAAGAACGCAATGCACAAAGTCATCTTTGATACGGACCCGGGCATCGACGATGCGATGGCGCTGCTTTTCCTGCATCGTCATCCGGCTATCAACCTGATCGGCATCACCACTGTCTTCGGTAATGCCTCGGTCGAAACCACCACCCGCAATGCGCTGTTCCTGAAGCAGCAATGGGGCATCGATGCACCGGTTGCCAAGGGCCTCGACAAGACCTTCGACCCCGACCGTCCGCATGTCGGCTGGCCGACCTTCATCCACGGCGACGACGGCCTCGGCAACATCGATGTCCCGGAGACTGTCGACCTGCCGATCGACCCGCGCCCGGCGCACCGCTTCATCATCGATACGGTCCGCGCCCATCCGGGCGAAGTGACGCTGATCGCCGTCGGCCGCATGACCAACCTGGCGCTGGCGCTGCGCGAGGATCCGGATTTTGCCGCACTCGTGCGCGAAGTCGTCATCATGGGCGGCGCCTTCGACGTCAACGGCAACATCACACCCGCTGCCGAAGCCAATATCCACGGCGACCCGGAAGCCGCTGACGTGGTGATGACGGCCGCGTGGCCGGTCACCGTCGTCGGCCTCGACGTCACCACCCAGACCGTGATGACCAAGGCGATGATCGCCGACATAGCCGAGCGCGGCGGCGAGGCCGGCAAGCTGCTTGCTGACATCTCGAAGTTCTACGTCACCTTCTACGAGCAGCATGTTCCCGATGGCATGGTCGTGCATGACAGCTGCGCCTGCGCCTATGTCGTGGCGCCCGATCTCTTCACCGTCAGAAGCGGATCGATCCGTGTCGTCTGCGGCGGCATTGCCGACGGCCAGACGATCCAGAGCCCCGACAACAGGCTCTTCCCGCCGAGCCCGTGGGACAATCTGCCAAGCCAGAAGGCCTGCATCGACATCGATGCGGCCCGCACGCTGAAGCTGATCAGCGACACGCTTGTCTTGAACGACTGAACCTGATCGAGGCGCGACCGATGTTGCGCCTTGAAAAACTTGAACAAGATGGCTGGCGGACGCGCGTTCGCCGGCTATCTTTATGTCCATGAAACCGGACGCCCTGCTCTATCCCGCCCCCAAGGGTCTCTACTGCCAGATTGGCGATTTCTACATCGACCCGGTGCAGCCGGTCGAAAGGGCGCTCATTACCCATGGCCATTCCGACCATGCCCGCGCCGGCCACGGCCAGGTGCTCGCCACCCGCGAAACCCTCGACATCATGCGCATTCGTTACGGAGATGGATTCTGCGGCACGAGCCAGGCGGTCGAACTCGGGGAAAGGCTGACGCTGAACGGTGTCGAGGTGGGCTTCCATCCCGCCGGCCACGTGCTTGGCTCGGCACAGATCTCAGTGCATGCCAACGGTATCCGCATCGTCGTCTCCGGCGACTACAAACGGCGACGGGATCCGACCTGCACGGGTTTCGAACCGGTTGCCTGCGACGTGTTCATCACCGAGGCCACCTTCGGTCTGCCGGTCTTCCACCACCCGGACGACCGGGCCGAGACGCGCAAGCTGCTCACCTCGCTTACCCAGTTTCCCGAACGGACCCACGTGGTCGGCGCCTATGCGCTCGGCAAGGCGCAGCGTGTCATCGCGCTGCTGCGCGAAGAGGGCTACCACCAACCGATTTTCATTCACGGCGCCCTGCAGCGGCTGTGCGACTACTACCAGAGCCAGGGCATCGATCTCGGCGAACTCCGCCCGGCAACACTTGCCGCCGACGAAAAGCAGGATTTCAGAGGGACCATCGTGATCGGTCCGCCCGCCGCCTTCGCCGACCGCTGGTCGCGGCGCTTCGCCGATCCGATCGCCATCTTCGCCTCCGGCTGGATGCTGATCCGGCAAAGAGCGAAGCAGCGCGGCGTCGAACTGCCACTCGTCATCTCCGACCATTGCGATTGGGCCGAGCTCACGCAGACGATCACCGAGATTGCTCCCGGCGAAGTCTGGGTCACGCACGGCCGCGAAGAAGCACTGGTGCGCTGGTGCGAGCTGCAAGGCATCGCCGCCCGCCCGCTGCATCTCGTCGGCTACGACGACGAGGGAGAGTGACGGATGCACGCCTTTGCCGAGCTGCTCGATCGCCTCGTCCTGAGCCCACAGCGCAACGCCAAGATCCGCCTGCTTGCCGATTACTTCCGGACCGCGCCGGATCCGAGCCGCGGATATGCGCTTGCGGCAATCGCCGGCACGCTGTCGCTGAACACGGTCAAGCCGGCGATGATCCGGGACCTGCTGCTCGAACGCATGGACGCCGTGCTCTTCCAATATTCCTACGATTATGTCGGCGACCTCGCCGAAACGGTCTCGCTGGTCTGGGAACCGCCGGCTGGTACGGTTCAATCGGACATCCCGCTGGGTGCGGCCATCGAGCGCCTGCAGATGACCGGGCGCGCCGACGTGCGCAGCGTCGTGCGCGACATGCTCGACCACCTGGACACCTCGGCGCGCTTCGCCTTCCTCAAACTGGTGACCGGAGGTCTGCGCATCGGTGTATCGGCGAAGCTCGCCAAGCAGGCGCTTGCCGACATGGGCGGCAAGGATGTCGCCGAGATTGAAACGCTCTGGCACGGCCTGTCGCCGCCCTATCTGCCGCTCTTCCGCTGGCTCTTGGGCGAGGCGGATAAGCCCGAGCTTTCGACGCCGGCGGTCTTCCACTCGGTCATGCTCGCCAATCCCGTCGCTGAGGGCGATCTCGACGCGCTCGACCCCAGGGATTTCGCGGCCGAATGGAAGTGGGACGGGATCCGCGTACAGCTTGCCAATATCGGCGGCGTCAAACGTCTTTACTCCCGCAGCGGCGACGAAATTTCCGGCGCCTTTCCCGATGTGCTGGAGGCCGCGGACTTCACCGGCGTCATCGACGGCGAACTGCTCGTCGGCGGCACGGCGCGCACCAATCGCGCAACCCGAAGCTTCGCCGACCTGCAACAGCGCCTGAACCGCAAGACTGTCAGCCACAAGCTCATCGAGGCCTACCCGGCCTTCATCCGCGCCTATGACATTCTCTTTTCAGGCGAGGAGGACGTTCGCCCGCAAGGCTTCGTCACACGACGGGCAATGCTTGCCGATCTTGTGGAAAGTGCTGCGCCACAACACTTCGACCTCTCGCCGCTGGTGCCGTTCTCCTCCTGGGACGAGCTCGACCGGCTGCGCGCCGACCCGCCCGATCCAGTCATCGAAGGCATCATGTTGAAACGGCTCGATTCGCCCTATACGCCCGGCCGTGTCAAAGGTCCCTGGTTCAAGTGGAAGCGTGCGCCCTTCAATATCGATGCGGTGCTGATGTATGCACAGCGCGGCCACGGCAAGCGCTCGAGCTACTATTCCGATTACACCTTCGGCGTCTGGACTGTCATCGACGGGAAGGAAACGCTCGTACCGGTCGGCAAGGCCTATTTCGGCTTCACCGACGCCGAGCTGGAGCTTCTCGACCGGTTCGTCAGGGACAACACGACCGACCGTTTCGGGCCCGTCCGTGCCGTCAGGGCCGAACGCGATTTCGGTTTCGTCGTCGAGGTGGCCTTCGAAGGCATCAACCGCTCGACCCGGCACAAATCCGGCGTGGCCATGCGCTTCCCCCGCATTGCCCGCCTGAGACAGGACAAGCTGCCACGCGATGCCGATCGCCTGGAGACGCTGCAAGCCATGATCGAGGCCCGGGAAGGCGCGTAGCATCGCGCTATTCATCCGAAAATCTCGGAACACCGGCGACAGCTGAGCGTTGGGAGGGGCTATCAACCGAAAGGCGGTGTTCCATGCCAGCCAAATCGAAGGCTCAGCAGAAGGCAGCCGGTGCGGCCCTGGCCGCGAAACGCGGAGAGACCAAGAAGTCCAGCCTCAAGGGCGCGTCCCGCGAGATGGAAAAATCCATGACGGAAGGCGAGCTCAAGGAACTCGCCGAGACCAAGCGCAAGAAGCTACCCGAGCGCAAGGGCGGTTGAGTGCGAAACCTCGAATAAAAGAGCTGGCTAAAACAAGAATTATTAAGACCCTTTTGGGATTATCCGGGTCGATACACAGCCATTCGCGTGCCGCCGGGGTGATTTGTGCCTGCCAGACATGCTTTCAACCTCGGAATGAAGAGGCTCTCCAGGGTTTTAACGCCAAGCTACCTTCCGGCGGTCATCGCGGCTTTCGTGGTCCTGGTGGCCGGCATCCTGGCGGACAATCAGAACCAGGTGGTAGCCGAGGCGCGGTTGCGCGCACGGGTAGCCGAAGAGCTCAATCCCATCCGCTCCAAGCTCGAAGCCAACGTCAACGGCAATATCCAGCTCGTGCGCGGCTTGATCGGCACGCTCGTCACCGAGCCGGGCATGGATCAGAAGCGCTTCGCCGCCCTTTCGCGCAGCATCTTTACCGAACGCTCGCAACTGCGCAGCATCGCTGCCGCGCCGAACCTCGTCGTCTCGCTCGTCTACCCGCTCAAAGGAAATGAGAAGGCGCTGGGGCTCGATTACCGCAAGAACGAGTTGCAGCGCGCTGCCGTCATGCGTGTCAAGGACACCAGGCAGATGGTGCTTGCCGGCCCGGTGGATCTCGTCCAGGGCGGACGTGGGCTGATCGGCCGCTTCCCGGTAATGATCGACGCCGGCGGCGGCAGCAATCGCTTCTGGGGCATCGTCTCCGCCATCATCGACATCGACCGCCTCTATCGTGACAGCGGCCTCCTTTCCGAACAGCCCGGCATAGATATCGCAATAGCCGGGCGCGACGGCACCGGCGCGGACGGGCAGGTCTTCTTTGGCGACCCCGCGATCTTCAAGCATTCGCCGGTCGGGATGACCGTGCTGTTGCCCGGCGGCTCCTGGCGCATTGCAGCCGTTCCCAGGGGCGGCTGGCCGACGACGGCCGGCAATGCCTGGTTCATCCGCGGATTGATCGTTCTCGGCGGCCTGATGATCATCCTGCCGATGGTGCTGACCGGTCGCCTGATGAGCGAGCGGCAGATGAACATCCGCGCGCTGAGGCACAGCAAGGCGCAGCTGCAGGAACTCTCCCATCGCCTCAAGATCGCGCTGGACTCGTCGCAGATCGGCATTTGGGAGCTGGATATTGCGAGCGGCAAGCTGCTTTGGGACGACCGGATGCGCGAACTCTACGGTCGCGCCGGCTCTACCCGCGAGACCTATGAGGACTGGAGGAGCGCCCTTTATTCCGACGATCTCCAGCGCGCCGAGGCCGAGTTCGCAGAAGCGCTCGAGACGGGCGACGCCTACAACTCGGACTTCCGCATCTGCCTCCCAGACGGCAGTTTGCGTCACATTCGCGCGATCGGCTCCGCCTATATCGGCGCCGATGGCATGCGGAAGGTCGTCGGGGTTAACTGGGACGTCACCGCCGACTTCGAGACCCGCGAAACCCTGTTCGAAGCCAAGCGCATGGCCGAGGCACACAGCGTCGAGCTCGAGGCGGCGCGCCATCGCATGGAATTCAATGCGCTGCACGATCCGCTGACCGGCCTGCCGAACCGCCGGTTCCTCGATCAGGTCCTGGCCGAGCGCAACAGGCATTTCGCACCGGAGGCCCGGCTCAGCATATTCCACATGGACCTCGACCGGTTCAAGCAGATCAACGATACGCTCGGCCACGCCGCCGGCGACGAGATCCTGCGCCATGCCGCCGAGCTGCTCCGGGGCAATGCGGATGCCAGGGACTTCGTCGCTCGCATCGGCGGCGATGAGTTCGTCATCGTTCGCCAGGATGGCGGGATGGAACCGGACGCCGCACTCGCATCCCGCATCATCGAGGCGATGAGCGTGCCCGTCCGCTACAAGGACCAGGAGTGCCGCATCGGCGTCAGCATCGGCATTGCTGCTCAGGCCAAGGCAACGGATGATCTGTCGCACGTGCTGGTCAATGCCGATATTGCGCTCTACGAAGCCAAGCGCCGCGGCCGCAACCGGCACGAGACCTTTACCGGTGAGCTGAAGACGGCCGTTTTCAAGACCAAGCAGACGGCCGACGAGATCCTTCGCGGGCTGGAGCACAACGAGTTCATCGCCCATTTCCAGCCGCAGTTCTGCCCGCGATCCCTCGACATAACAGGTGTCGAGGCACTGGCGCGCTGGGATCACCCGTCCAAGGGACTGCTCGGCCCGCATACCTTCCTGAAGACGGCGGAAGACATCAACGTGGTCGCGTCGATCGACCAGGCAATCCTGGAACAGGCGCTATTCCAGATCTACCGCTGGGAGGCGGGCGGCATCCATATTCCCAAGGTCTCGGTCAATCTGTCCTATGCACGTCTTCACGACGAAAACCTGATCGATCGCCTCGAACAATTGCAAATTCCGGCGGGCCGCCTGTCCTTCGAACTCCTGGAATCGATCTCCTTTGACGAGAGCGACGTGACCGTGCTTTCCAACATCCGCCGAATCAAGGAACTCGGCATCGACATCGAGATCGACGATTTCGGCACCGGCTATGCCTCGATCCTGAGCCTTCTGAAGCTGACCCCGCGGCGGCTGAAGATCGACCGCCAGCTCGTCCTGCCGATCCTCGACTCGCCCGCCGAAAAGCGCCTCGTCGAATCGATCATCGATATCGGCACGTCGCTCGGCATCGAAGTAATCGCCGAAGGCGTCGAGACGCTGGAACACGCCCATATCCTGAAGGAACTCGGCTGCCACGGGCTGCAGGGTTATGCCTTCGCGCGGCCGATGAACGCCAACGACCTCGCGACCTTCGCCTTCGAGCGCCGCTGGCTTGCGGCCTGAGAAGCACGCCGGCCTGCTGCAAAAAACACGGTGCGTGCATTTTTCGCACCGGTAAGGCTTGGCAGCTTTGCCGCGAATCGCCATAAAAACAATTGCCTGCCTCCACGTCTTGGGATCGGCGGCATCACCTGCGGCAGTCGCTGATGCGACCGCCCTTTCGGGCCTCTAGGGCGTCCCGCTTCAAGGGCAACCCACTGAAGCGGAAAAGATGCTCTAGATTCAAACTCCTGGTGCGTCCCCTGTGCATTCTTTTGAAAGCACGGCGCTCTGGTGCCCGCTCTCCATGAAACCCGAACGAAGGGAACGGTACGATCGAATACGCGGGAAAATTGCTTTCTGTCTTCATTCTCGCCCCATTTGCGGGAAGCCTCCTTGCAATCTTCTTTCCGCCCGATCAACGCGGTGCGACAGCCTGGTTCGCAGGAACGATCGCGCTCCTGTGTTTCCTCGTCGCCGCCAGCCTCTATCCCTTCGTCACCTCGGGCGGCGTGCTGCGCTACGACATCGCTTGGCTCCCTGAACTCGGCCTCAATTTCACGCTCCGGATGGACGGCTTCGCCTGGCTCTTTACGGTGCTGGTGACGGCGATCGGCGTGCTCGTCGTGCTTTACGCCCGCTACTACATGGCCGCGGAAGACCCGGTGCCGCGCTTCCTGGCGCTGTTTCTTGCCTTCATGGGCTCGATGCTCGGCGTCGTGCTTTCAGGCAATCTCATCCTGCTTGCGGTCTTCTGGGAACTGACGAGCATCGTTTCGTTCCTCCTGATCGGCTACTGGCACCACAATGCCCATGCCCGCGACGGCGCCCGCATGGCGTTGACCGTGACCGGCACGGGCGGCCTCTGCATGCTCGTCGGCCTCCTGCTGATGGGCCGCATCGTCGGCAGCTACGACCTCGACGTCGTGCTGGCGTCGGGCGATCTGATCCGCAACTCGCCGCTCTATATGCCTGTCCTGATCCTGGTCCTGCTCGGCGCATTGACGAAAAGCGCGCAGTTCCCGTTCCACTTCTGGCTGCCGCACGCGATGTCGGCACCGACCCCGGTCTCCGCCTACCTGCACTCCGCAACCATGGTGAAGGCAGGCGTCTTCCTGCTCGTGCGTCTGTGGCCGGTGATGGCCGGTACCGAGGCCTGGTTCTGGATCGTCGGCCTTGCCGGGCTCTCCACCCTGCTGCTCGGCGCCTATTTCGCCATCTTCCAGCAGGACCTCAAAGGCCTGCTGGCCTATTCCACCATCAGCCATCTCGGCCTGATCACGGTGCTGTTGAGCCTCGGCAGCCCGCTTGCAGCGGTCGCCGCGGTCTTCCACATCGTCAACCACGCCACCTTCAAGGCGTCGCTGTTCATGGCGGCTGGCATCATCGACCACGAGACCGGAACGCGCGACATGCGCAAGCTCGGCGGGCTGATCCGCTACATGCCGGGAACGGCGGTGCTCGCCATGGTCGCGAGCGCTGCCATGGCTGGTGTTCCGCTTCTGAACGGTTTCATCTCGAAGGAAATGTTCTTCGCCGAGGCGATCGAGACACACCAGGCCAACATCCTCGACACGATGACGCCCTATATCGCGACGCTCGCCGGCATGTTCGCGGTCACCTATTCGCTGCGTTTCATCCATAGCGTCTTCTTCGGCAAGACGCCGGAGGATCTGCCAAAGGTGCCGCACGAGCCGCCGCGCTGGATGCGCGTGCCGATCGAATTCCTGGTGCTCGCCTGCCTGGTCGTCGGCATCATTCCGGCGATCACCATCGGTCCGTTCCTGCACACGGCGGTCGTATCGATCCTGGGCGCCAGCACGCCATACTACAGCCTCTCCGTCTGGCATGGCTGGAACCTGCCGCTAATCATGAGCTTCGTGGCGCTGGCGGGCGGCGTCGGCCTCTATTTCCTGATGCGCAATTATCTTGCGACCAGCATCGAGGGGCCGCCGATCTTCCGCCTGCTGCACGGCCAGCGCATCTTCGAGCGCGTGCTCGTGACGCTCTCCTGGAAATGGGCACGTTCGCTCGAACAACGGCTCGGCACCCGGCGGCTGCAGCCGCAGATGCGCTTCCTCGTCTTCATCGCCGTCGCCGCCGGTGCGCTGCCGCTGCTTCTAAGCAAATACGAGCTGCCGCCGCTTCTCGTTCGCAGCATCGATCCGGCCTTCGCGCTGCTCTGGGCGGTCGGCATCGCCTGCGCGATCGGCGCGGCGCTGCTGGCAAAATTCCACCGGCTCGCCGCACTCGTGCTGCTTGGCGGCGCCGGTCTCACCACCTGCCTGACCTTCGTCTGGCTTTCGGCGCCGGACCTTGCCGTGACTCAGCTGCTCGTCGAGATCGTCACGACGGTCCTCATCCTGCTCGGTCTTCGCTGGCTGCCGAAGCGTATCGAGGATACGCAGGAATCGGAGCTGCTGTCATTGCGGGTCCGCTTCCGCCGTCTGCGCGACTTCCTGCTGGCGATCGCCGCCGGCGGCGGCGTGGCGCTCATCGCCTATACGATGATGACCCGGCCCATGCCCGAGACGATCGCCAGCTACTTCCTCGAGCGCGCCTACAAGGAGGGCGGCGGCACCAACGTCGTCAACGTCATCCTCGTCGACTTCCGCGGCTTCGACACGCTCGGCGAAATCGCCGTTCTGGCAATCGTCGCGCTCACGGTCTTCGCTCTGCTCCTGCGCTTCCGCCCGCAGGCCGACAGCCTGGAGGCACCGGAACAGCAGCGCGTCCAGAACGCCTTCGACGACGACCACCCGGATCGCAGCAAGGGCGACAGCGTCGCCGAGTATCTGTTCGTGCCTTCTGTGATCATGCGCTGGATGTTCCCGGTCATCGGCATGCTCGCCGCCTATCTGTTCCTGCGCGGCCATGACCTGCCGGGCGGCGGCTTTGCGGCAGGCATCGCCATGTCGATCGGCTTTATCCTGCAATACATGTCCGGCGGCACCCGCTGGGTCGAGGAACGGCTGCGCATCCATCCGCTGCGCTGGATGAGCATCGGTCTGCTGGTTGCCGCGACCACCGGCATCGGCTCCTGGCTCTTCGGTTATCCGTTCCTCACCTCGCACGCGCAATACGTCACGCTGCCGATCGTCGGGAAGTTCCCGCTCGCCAGCGCGCTGTTCTTCGATCTCGGCGTCTTCTCGCTGGTGCTCGGCGCAACGGTGCTGATCCTCATCGCCCTTGCCCACCAGTCGATCCGTGCGCCGCGTGCCCATGCCCGCGCCACGCGGAGCGGAAAGGAGGCCCGCTAATGGAGATCATCCTCTCTGTCGCGATCGGCGTGCTGACCGCATCGGGCGTCTACCTGCTGCTGCGTCCGCGCACCTACCAGGTGATCATCGGCCTCTCGCTGCTTTCCTATGCGGTCAACCTCTTCATCTTCGGCATGGGGCGTCTTCGCGTGAACGCGCCGCCGGTGCTGGAACCCGGCGGCGTCGGCGACCTCAGCCGCTATACCGATCCGGTGCCGCAGGCGCTCGTCCTGACCGCGATCGTCATCGGCTTTGCGATGACCGCGCTCTTCCTCGTCGTGCTGCTCGCCTCGCGCGGCTTCACGGGCACCGACCACGTCGACGGCCGGGAGCAGCGCCATGACTAACTGGGTGCACCACCTGCTGATTCTGCCGATCCTGCTGCCGCTGATGGTCGGTGCCGCGATGATCCCGATCGACGAGCGCAACCGCATGCTGAAGGGCGTGATGGGCTTCGTCTCGACGCTCGCGCTTTTCATCCTCTCGATGGTGCTGATGCGCATCGCCTCGTTAGACGGCGCCCCCGCCGGCAGCGGCGTCTATCAACTCGGCAACTGGCCGGCGCCCTTCGGGATCGTGCTGGTGCTCGACCGCCTGTCGGCGCTGATGCTGTGCCTGACGAGCGGACTGGCGCTTGCCGCCCAGGCCTATTCGATCGCGCGCTGGCACACGGCCGGCCACCACTTCCATTCGCTGGTCCAGCTGCTGATCGCCGGTCTCAACGGCTCGTTCCTGACCGGCGACCTCTTCAACCTCTTCGTCTTCTTCGAGATGATGCTGGCGGCATCCTACGGCCTGCTGCTGCACGGCTCCGGGCCGCTCCGCGTCAAGGCGGGCCTGCATTACGTTGCTATCAACCTCGCTGCCTCATCGCTCTTCCTGATCGGCGTCAGCCTGATCTATGGCGCGACCGGCACGCTCAACATGGCCGATCTGTCGATGAAACTGGCGACGCTCTCGCCGGATGACCGCCAGATGGTTGAGGTCGGAGCGGGCGTGCTCGGCGTCGCCTTCCTGGTGAAGGCCGGCATGTGGCCCTTGAGCTTCTGGCTGCCGACAGCCTATTCGGCCGCGACACCGCCGGTGGCCGCCGTCTTCGCGATCCTGACCAAGGTCGGCATTTACGTCATCCTCAGGCTTTCGCTGCTGGTCTTCGGCGCCAGCGCCGGCGCTTCCGCAGGCTTCGGCCAACCGATCCTGCTTCTGGGTGGCCTGCTGACAATCGCCTTCGGCGCGATCGGCGTGCTGGCCTCCCAGGCAATGGGCCGTCTGGCCGCCTATTCGGTGCTCGTTTCTTCCGGCACCCTGCTCGCCGCAATCGGCCTCGGCCATCCGAGCATGATTGCCGGCGCGCTGTTCTATCTCGTCAGCTCGACACTGACGATCTCCGCCTTTTTCCTCTTGATCGAACTGGTCGAGCGTGGCCGTGACGCCGGCGCCGACGTTCTGGCGGTGACGATGGAAGCCTACGGCGATGCCGACGAGGACGAGGAGGAAGAAGTGGTCGGCGCCGCGATCCCCGGCACCATGGCGATCCTCGGCCTCTGCTTCTGCCTTTGCGCCCTGCTGCTCGCCGGCCTGCCGCCGCTCTCCGGCTTCGTCGCCAAATTCGCGATCCTCGGCGGTCTTTTCGGCCTGTCGGGAGCCGAAGCCACTCCGGCGATTTCCGCAGCCGACTGGACCTATGTCACCCTCTTGATCGTCTCCGGTCTCGCCGCGATGATCGCCATGAACCGCGTCGGCATCCGCACTTTCTGGGCGTCGATTGAAAACACCGTGCCGCGGGTGGTCGTCATCGAGATCACACCCGTCGTCGTGTTGCTCGCCACCTGCATATACCTCAGCGTGCAGGCCGGCCCGACGATGCGCTACATGCAGGCGACGGCGGACTCGCTTCTGAACCCGGCAGGCTATGCAGAACGCGTACTCACCGCACCGCGGGCGGGAGGGCAATAGCCGATGCGCACCTGGTTTCCCTACCCGCTTCTTTCGGCCGGTTTGCTCGCCATCTGGCTGCTGCTCAATCAGTCGGTCGCCCCCGGCACGATCCTCATGGGTTCCGTGCTCGCCACCGGTCTCGGCTGGGTGACGCTCAAGCTCGGTCTCGCCCGTTCGCACCCGCGGCGGGTCCTGCTGATGCTGCGTTTCGGCTTTACCATTGCGCTCGACATCATCCGATCCAACCTGGCCGTCGCTGCCGTCATTCTAAGGGGCCGACGCAGACCGCCGAATTCCGGCTTCCTGACCGTCGATATCGATCTCGATGACGAAAATGCCCTGGCGCTGCTCGCCTGCGTCATGACGGCGACGCCGGGAACGGCCTGGCTCGAATACGATCGCCTGCGCAAATCCCTGCTCTTCCATGTGCTCGACATGGAGAACGAGCGCGTTTGGATCGATACGGTCAAGCGCTACGAGGCCGCCTTGAAGGAGATATTCGGATGATGGAACTCACGATCATCTGGTCGATCCTGATTGCCCAGATCATGCTCGGCCTGGCTATGGCCTTCGCCTTCTACCGCATGGTGAGAGGACCGCGCGCGCAGGATCGCATCCTCGGCCTCGACACGCTCTACATCAACGCCATGCTGATGCTGCTCACCTTCGGCATCCGCACGGCAAACTCGATCTATTTCGAATCGGCGTTGATCGTCGCGCTGATCGGTTTCGTTTCGTCGATCGCCTTCGGCAAGTTCCTGATGCGCGGGGAGATCATCGAATGAGCCATGTCACCGACCTTCCCGTCTGGGCGGCCATTCTGGTCTGCGGGCTCACGGTTCTGGGCGCTGCCATAGCGCTGATCGGCTCGGTCGGCCTGCTGCGGTTTACCAGCTTTTACGAGCGGCTGCATGCGCCGACGCTGGCAACCAGCGGCGGCGTGCTGCTGATCTGCACAGCCTCGATCATCTGCTTCGCCGTGCTGCAGAGCCGCTGGGTGTTCCACGAAATCCTGATCATCGTCTTCGTTCTCGTCACCACACCGATGACGCTGATGCTGCTCGGGCAGGCCGCACTCTATCGCGACCGCGTGGAAGAAAAACACGGCGTGCCGCTCAAGCAGCGTCCGCCGCGCGAAGAACCGGCAGAGTAGGTTTCAGCCTGCGCAACGACAGGGAAAGCCGGCGACAGGGACCTGAAGCGACCCGGCCTATTCGCCGCGGCCCCTGAACCGTCGCTGATAGGCGGGATCGTAGAGCGAACTCTCGCGGAAATCGGAGGCTTCGAGCCCCGGGCCGACGAAGATCAGCGCGGTGCGCTCGATCGGCTCTTCCGCCACCTTGGCGGCGATGTCCCCGAGCGTGCCACGCACCACCCGCTCGTCCGGCCAGGAGGCTTTGACGACGATAGCAACAGGGCAATCGGCGCCATAAAGCGGCGTCAGTTCCTCGACCACCTGCTGGAGCGCGTGGATGGCGAGATGGATCGCCAGCGTCGCGCCGGTGGCGCCGAAGGCGGCGAGCGTCTCACTGTTCGGCATCGGTGAGGCGCGGCCGGAGACGCGGGTCAGCACCAGGCTCTGGGCAACCGCCGGGATCGTGAGCTCGCGGCCAAGGGCTGAGGCGGCGGCGGCAAAGGACGGCACGCCCGGCGTCATCGTGTAGGCGATGCCGTGCTTCTCCAGCCGGCGGATCTGCTCGGCCACCGCACTCCAAACCGAGAGGTCGCCGGAATGAAGCCGCGCCACGTCGAGACCGTCGGCAGCTGCCTTCACATATTCCGCCTCGATTTCGTCCAGCGACATCGGCGCGGTATCGACGATACGCGCACCCGGCGGGCAATACTGCAGGAGGTCCGGCGAAACGATCGAGCCGGCATAGAGGCAGACCGGGCAACGCCCGATCAGGTCGCGGCCGCGCACCGTGATCAGATCCGCAGCACCCGGACCGGCGCCGATGAAATGTACCGTCATTTGCCACTCTCACTTTTCGTTCTGGCGCCGTTGCCGACGCAAACTGCTTCACGCTCCCGCTGGTTTTGCCCGCTTTTCTTCCGCATTTCCGGACGCAAAACCGCTTCGCACTGCTGGTATTGTTCTAGCTCTTCGCCCAGGACCACTGCGTCACCGGCATGGCAGGCCGCCAGCCGGTCATCGCGCCAACGGGACCGGCTCGTGCGATATCGATGCGGATCAGCGAGCCGCCGAACCGCGCGTGGTGATCGAGCAGCACCGCTTCCATGTCCGTTGTCACCGCGTTGGCGACCAGACGTCCACCAGGCCCGAGCGCCGCGATCGCCGCCTCCATCACGCCGGCTTCGCTGCCGCCGCCGCCGATGAAGATCGCATCGGGCTGCGGCAGGCCGGCAAGGGCGGCCGGCGCATCACCTTCGACCACCGTCAGCCCGGGCACACCGAACATCGTCGCATTGCGGCCGATGCGGGCCGCACGCTCCGGCGACACTTCGATAGAGATCGCGCGCATGGTCGGGTCGGCGAGCATCCATTCGATACCGATCGAGCCGGAGCCGCCGCCGATATCCCAGAGCAGTTCGCCCTTGCGCGGCGCCAGTGCTGACAGCGTCAAAGCCCTGACCTCGCGCTTGGTGATCTGCCCGTCATGCTCGAACAGCGCGTCGTCGCGGCCGGCCGCAAGCGGCAGGATGCGTGCGCCCTCGTCGGCCGTCACCTCTATGGCGCAGACATTCAAGGGGTGCACGAGGCCGAGCATGAAACGCGAGGCGATCTGCGTCGTCACCCGTTCGCCGGCGCCGCCGAGCGCCTCCAGAACCGTCAGCCGGGACTGACCGAAGCCGCTGGCGACCAGCAGCTCGGCCAGGTCCCGCGGGCCGGCCCCGTCCGATGTCAGCGTCAGCACGCGCGCGCCCGGATGCAGGTGCGGCCGCACCAGATCGAGCGGACGTCCATGCACTGAGACGAGCGTCGCATCCTGCAAGGCCCAGCCTAGCCGTGAGGCGGCAAGGCTGATCGAGGACGGTGCGGGGAGCGTGCGGATCTCGGCAGACGCGACACGGCGCGCCAGCGTCACGCCGACGCCGAAGAAGAATGGGTCGCCCGAGGCAAGCACCACGACAGGTGTGCTACGGCGACGGACGATTTCCACCACCGAGCGCTCGAGCGGGCTCTGCCAATGATGAGCCTCGCCTGTAATAAGGGAAGCGGCGAGCTCCAGGTGGCGATGACCGCCATAGACGACGGGTGCCTCGGCGATCAACCGCTTGGCCTCGTCGCCGAGACCCGCTACACCATCTTCACCGATACCGATGACGGTCAGCCAGGGGGAGACGATGGCGGGTTCGCTGTTCGACACGTCAGCCATGGAAAAACCTCGCATTCTGATATTGGGCGGCACCACCGAGGCGCGCGAACTGGCGAGCCGATTGGCCGAAGACGCCCACTATGACACCACCATCTCGCTTGCCGGTCGTACCGCCGACCCGCGGCCGCAGCCGGTCAAGACCCGCATCGGCGGTTTCGGCGGCGCCGATGGGCTGGCGCACTTCCTGCGCGACGAAAACATCGCCCTGCTGGTCGACGCCACGCATCCCTTTGCCGCGCGCATATCGCACAATGCCGCGGAAGCGGCGCAACGAACCGGAATTCCGCTGCTTGCCCTTCGCCGACCGGAATGGCTGCCCCTGCCCGGCGATCGCTGGACCACCGTCGACAGCGTTGTCGAAGCGGTGAGCGCGCTTGGCGATCGCCGCCGGCGCGTCTTCCTCGCCATCGGCCGGCAGGAGGCGTTCCACTTCGAGGTCGCACCGCAGCACAGCTACGTTATCCGCAGCGTCGATCCGGTCACTCCGCCGCTTAACCTGCCCGACCAGGAGGCGGTCCTGGCGACCGGCCCCTTCAAGGAAGCCGATGAAGCCGCGCTGCTTGAGACCCGGAAGATCGACGTGATCGTCGCCAAGAACAGCGGCGGCAGCGCCACCTATGGCAAGATTGCCGCGGCGCGCCGGCTGGGCATCGAGGTGATCATGGTCGAGCGGCGCAAGCCGACGGACGTGCCCGCCGTAGGCAGTTGCGACGAGGCGCTCGACCGCATCGCTCACTGGCTCGCCCCCGCATAGAAGCGCGGCGTGTAGACGAGATCCGGCTGCCCTTCACGCTCGACGATGCGCGTTTCCGGCGAGCCGATGATGACGCAGGTCGCCATATCGGCGCGATTGGCATCGGCCTCGCCGAGCGGCATCACCGCGATGCGCTCGTCCGGCCGTCCGGCCGCGCGGCCGAAGATGACCGGCACCGTTGCCGGCAGCACACCGCGCAGGATCTCGAAGGCTTCGCCGAGCTGCCACGGTCGCGCCTTGCTGATCGGATTGTAGAGCGCAATGACGAGCCCCGCTTCCGCCGCCAGCCTGAGCCGCCGGGTGATGACCTCCCATGGCTTCAGGTTGTCGGAGAGAGACATCGCGCAGAAATCATGACCGAGCGGCGCGCCGATACGGGCGGCAACGGCGAGCATGGCCGTCACGCCGGGCGTGATCACCAGTTCGACCGATTTCCATTCCTTGGGCCCCTTGTCGATCGCCTCGCAGACGGCGGCCGCCATCGCAAAGACGCCGGGATCGCCGCCGGAGACCATGCAGACCTTGGCGCCGGCAGCAGCCCGTGTCAGCGCCACCTGTGCCCGGTCGAGCTCCTCGCGATTGTCGGAGGCGACGCGCAGCTGGTCGGGACGCAGGTTCAGCCGATCGAGATAGGGAAAATAGCCGTAAAACTCTTCCGCCGCCGCAACGGCTTCCACCGTCTCCGGCGTCATCTGCTTCGGGCTGCCCGGGCCGGTGCCGACCACATAGAGTGTACCGGTCATGGCCTGTCCTTCCAGCCGGGCACGAGCACCAGCGAGAAATAGGGCGCCTCGTCGTCGGCCTTCTCGGCAAGCGCCGTCATCGCCGCGTTCTTCATCGTGCCGCGCTCGACATAGACGGCCTGGTCGAGACGGCCGGAAGCGGCAAGCGCCCGGCGGATCTTCGGCAGATTGCGCCCGACCTTCATGATGACGGCCGCTTCGGTATCCCCAAGCCGCCGGCCGAGTTCGGCCTCGGCCATGGTGCCCGGAAGCACCGAAAGCACGTCGTCGCCCTGCACCAGCGGCAGGCCGGCAAGCGACCAGCAGCCGGACATGGCGGTAATGCCGGGGATCACCTCAACCGGGAAGCGGTTGGCGAGCCGCACATGCAGGTGCATGTAGGAGCCATAGAACAGCGGATCGCCTTCGCTGAGGACCGCGACCGTGCGCCCGGCAAGAAGATGCGTCGCCACGGCTTCGGCGGATGCATTGTAGAAATCGGTGATCTGGCTCTTGTAGGCGCCGTCGTCCTTGTCGATTTCGGTCGTCACCGGATAGTAGAGCGGCAGCTCCAGGAGATCGGGCTTCAGCAGACCTTCGACCACGGCGCGGCCGTTGCCGCTGCGCCCGGCCTTGGCGAAATAGGCAAGCACATCGGCCTCGCCCAGTGCCTTCACCGCCTTGACCGTCAAGAGCTCCGGATCGCCGGGGCCGGTTCCAACGCCGATCAGGCGCCCCACGCCGGCGCCGCTCACAGGCCCGGCCTCGCGAGCGAATTCAGCGCCGCAGCGGTCATGGCGCTGCCGCCGAGGCGACCGCGCACGATGGCGAAGGGAACGCCGTAGGAATTCTCGGCGAGCGCATCCTTCGATTCCGCCGCGCCGACGAAACCGACGGGCATGCCGAGGATTGCCGCCGGCTTCGGCGCTCCGTCCCGCAGCATTTCGAGCAGGAAAAACAGGGCCGTCGGCGCGTTGCCGATCGCCACGACCGAACCGGCCAGACGCTCGCTCCAGAGTTTGAGCGCCGCGGCAGAGCGGGTGTTTCCGATCTCGGCGGCAATCTCAGGCGTGCGCGGATCGCGCAGCGTGCAGATCACCTCATTGCCGGCCGGCAGCCGTGCGCGGGTAACACCGTGAGCGACCATCTCGGCATCGCAGAGGATCGGTGCGCCGGCCTTGAGCGCCGCGCGGGCCGAGGTCACGAAATCGGGAGAGAAGACGAACTGCTTGGTCGCTTCGACCGAGCCGCAGGCATGCACCATGCGCACCGCCAGATCCGCTTCCTCCTCAGAGAAACCGGAAAGGTCGGCCTCGGCGCGGATGATGGCGAAGGAACGCTCGTAGATGGCGTTGCCATCGCGGATGTAATCATACTCAGGCATGTCTATTCCTGTTCGAACGCTGCCGAGACGCGCGCAGCTCCGAGCCGTGTAAGACAGGACTGCGCCGATTCGCCAGCGTCTTTGTTTTGCCGCACCAGCCGGCCGAGCCGGGCGAGCGCGGATTTCACTCCATTCTCATCGGTGTAGGCGCTTGGCAAGCCGTTCGCAGCCCCATTTACGACAAGCCCGTATCCTGATGGCGCACCGGCCAGCGTCAGCTCCGACCGCCTCGGTCGGGCACAGCCCTTGGCGCAGCCGGACAGATGGACGGTAAGCGAGCCGTCGAGCAGCTCGGGCGCCATCTCGACAAGGCTTTGTGCCATGCCCTTGGTCTCCATCCAGGCGGAGGCACAGCCCTTGCTGCCGGCGCAGGTGGCGATCGCGTTGCGCGGGTCGTCTTCGACGATGCGAAAACCATGCGCCGCTGCCAGGCTCTGGGCGACAGCCGCGGTCTCGTGGCTGAGGCCAAGCACGAAGAAGGCGTGCCCCGGCGCAAGCCGGATCGCAGTGGCGCCAAGCTCCTGGACCTGATGGAGGAAGGCCGCCAGCGCGGAGGCTTCCACCTGGGCAAAGGCAAGGCCGAGACCAAGAACGACCCCGGCGTCACCGAGGTCATGACTGCCGGGAATCGAGGCCGAACTCAGAACTGCCGGACATTCGGACAATGCCTCGCACCGACAAAGGGCGCGGATTTCTGCCGGGTCCAGATCGCGCCCGCGCGCCGTCGTGCCGAGGCTCGCCAGTTTTTCGAGAATGGTGATCAAGGCCGGCACGACCGCGTTGCCGACAAACGTCCCGATGATCGATCCCTTCGCTGCCGTCCCGCCCAGCGACAGCAGCCATCCAGAGCCGTCGGGCGTCGAAAGCGCCCGAAGGCGAATGTCGGCAACCACAGCATTAAGACCAAAGCGTCCGCCACCGTCGATGACGACCGACAGTTTGGGCGCAAGCCTCAGCATCGGCCGGCGCGCCTGCAAGGCTTCCCGAAGCCCTGCCGCGATCGATCGGGGATCGGCGATCTCTGTCGGATCGATACCGGCCAATGGCGGCACCTCAATCGCAAGGCCCTCGGCGATCATGATCTCGGCATCCCCGATCGCCTGCGCCAGCGCCGGCACCGTCGCCTCGCTCAGGCCGCGCAACTGCAGGTTTCCGCGCGCGGTGATCTCGATGATGCCGTTGCCGAAGGTCTCGGCGGCGGCCGCAAGCGCGATGACCTTGGGAATGGTCAGGCTGCCGTCATCGGGCCTGAGCCGCACGAGCAGCCCGTCGCCGGTCTGCATCGGTGCGGCGAGCGACGGACAGGCGCCGCGCCGCATCGAGGCGCTGGCACCGGGTTCTCCAGTCGATGGAAGGGCACAGGTGCTCATCAAATCCGTCATCGCTCGAGGTTCTCCTCCCTGAAGAAGCCCCTTAAGACGCTATAACACAGCCGCAAACCTTGAGTGAGATCAATCACGGCGCGGTCTGTCCGGCGTCCTCACTCCTCGAAGTCGGCGCCCTTGCGTAACAGGTAGATGTCCATGATCCAGCCCATTCTCTCGCGCGCTGCCGCCCGCGTTTCGAGGATCCGGTCCCTCACCTCGGCAAGGCGACCGGATATGACGATCTCATCCGGCGTACCAAGATAGGCGCCCCAGAAGATTTCCGCGTCGGGATCGTCGATCCGCTGAAACGCCTGCTCCCCGTCGAGCATCACGACGGAAGTCTGGCTCTTTTCCGGAAAGCTCTCGTGCAACCGGCGCCCGGTGGTGATCTCCACCGGCTTGCCGACGAGGTTCAGCGGAATGCGGTGGCTGGCGCAGAGCGCCTGCAGGCTGGTGATCCCCGGAACGACGTCATAGTCGAAGGCAACCTGCCCGCGCGCCTTGACCCGCTCGACGATGCGGATGGTGCTGTCATAGAGCATCGGATCGCCCCAGACGAGAAACGCGCCGGTTCCATCCTCGCCCAATTCCTTCGCCAGCAACCCCTCGTAGATCGCGGCAATCTGGGCGTGCCAGTCGTCGACGCTGCCGTCGTAGCTGACGCCCTCGGTGCGGCGCACCGGCACAGCGAATTCGACCGTGCGGCTGTCGCCGCGCGTCACGTAGCGGGCGCAGATGTCGCGGCGCACTTCGGCCAGCTCGGTCTTCTTCGCCCCCTTGGTCGGGATGAACAGCACGTCGGCGCGGTTCAGCGCATTGATCGCCTGTACCGTCATATGCTCCGAATTGCCCGAACCGATGCCGATGATCAGAATTTTGCGCATGTCCTCGCCTCCGCCTGCCTTCTCTCGGCGTGTTTGGCGGATCGCCGTCTCCGGCGCAAGACCTCACCGCGACAGCGGAAACGTCAACGCCGACCTCAGTTCATTTCGGCGACAGCCGGATCTTCGGGCAGCCGCCAGTCGATCGGATCAAAACCCTTGGATTCCAGGAAGGCATTGGCCTGGGAGAAATGCCGGCAGCCGAGAAAACCGGAATGGGCCGACAAGGGCGAAGGATGCGGCGCGCGCAGCACCAGATGGCGCGACCGGTCGACGAAGGCCGCCTTCTTCTGCGCGTAGGAACCCCAGAGCATGAAGACGACGGGATGATCCGCCTCGTTGACCGCGCGGATGATTGCGTCCGTGAACTTCTCCCAACCGCGCCCCTGGTGTGACGCCGCATTGCCGCGCTCCACCGTCAGCACGCTGTTTAAGAGCAGCACACCTTGCTTCGCCCAGCTTTCGAGGAAGCCGTGTCGCGCCGGCGGAATGCCGAGATCTGTATTCAGTTCCTTATAGATGTTGACGAGCGAGGGCGGTGTTCGGATACCGGGGCGCACGCTGAAGCAGAGCCCGTGCGCCTGGCCGTCGCCGTGATAGGGGTCCTGGCCGAGGATGACGACGCGCACTTTGTCGAGCGGCGTCAGGTCGAGCGCGCGGAAGTATTCAGGTCCCCGCGGAAAAATCTGTCTGCCTTCGTTCCTTTGGGCGAGCAGGAACTGCTTGAGCTCGGCCATATAGGCGCTGGAAAATTCCGGCGCCAGCGCTGCCTTCCAGCTCTCTTCGAGCTTCACCGCCGTTTCCATCGCACCTCCGGTCCATCAATTGGCTTTGAGGCCAGCAATTTAGGCCGCCCGACCGCCATCGCAAGCCCCATCGCGGATGTTGCACGGCTTTTGCCTGGAGCGGATGGGCGCGCCGGACGCCGCGCTAGCCGTCTACAAGAGCATTGTATTTCAATGGATACAACGCTAATCAGGAAGCGATATCGTTGTATCCTAAGAGATATCACGCTTCGTTGGAGGAAATCGATGATCAAGAGAAGAGACTGGCTGAAGGGCCTGGTGTTGACACTCTGCCTCGCCTGGGCCGGTACCACCGTCATGCCGGCATCGGCGCAGGCCGAAGAGAAGGTAACGGTCTTTGCGGCCGCTAGCCTCAAGAACGCGCTCGATGCGATCAATGCCGAGTGGCAGAAGGAAAGCGGCAAGGAAACGACCGTTTCCTACGCGGCAAGCTCGGCACTCGCCAAGCAGATCGAACAGGCCGCCCCAGCCGATGTCTTCATCTCTGCCGATCTTGCCTGGATGGACTATCTCACGGACAAGAAGTTGATCAAGGACGACACCCGCTCCAACCTGCTCGGCAACCGCATCGTACTCGTTTCCGGCAAGGCCGACGCAGCAGCCGTCGATATCAAGCAGGGCTTCGACCTGGCAGCCATGCTCGGCGACGGTCGCCTCGCCATGGGTGCCGTCGATTCCGTTCCGGCCGGCAAATACGGCAAGGCGGCGCTCGAAAAGCTCGGCGCCTGGAAGGCCGTAGAGCCCAAGGTCGCCGGCGCCGAAAGCGTGCGCGCGGCACTCCTCCTCGTCTCGCGCGGCGAAGCACCCTATGGCATCGTCTACCAGACCGACGCGGCCGCCGACCCGGGCGTGAAGGTCGTCGGTACCTTCCCGGAAGACAGCCATCCGCCGATCATCTATCCGATTGCGATTACCGCCGAGAGCAAGAGCCCGGATGCCGCCGCCTATGTCGACTTCGTCAAGTCGGCGAAGGCAGCCGCCCTCTTCGAAAAGCAGGGCTTCACCGTCCTTAAGTAATCGGCCTGAAAAGGCGGTGGATCTCGGCTGTCCAGAGGCAGGCGAAGCATCTATCGTCACGTGTCGCCCGCGCCCAAACGCGGGCGACGCGATCATTTGTCAGAGGCGGGGGGCGGACGCAGGCGGACAGCCACATCCCACCGGCCTCGTATCGGGGAGCGACATCTGTTGGACTGGCTTGCAGTAAGCGATGCGGAATGGACGGCGATCCTTTTGAGCCTGCGCGTCGCAACCGTCGCGATGATCTGCAGCCTGCCCTTCGCGCTCGCCATCGCCATGCTGCTCGCGCGCGGCCGTTTCTGGGGCAAGACGCTGCTGAATGGTCTCGTTCACCTGCCGCTGATCCTGCCGCCGGTCGTTACCGGCTTCCTGCTGCTCCTGCTCTTCGGGCGCCGCGGACCGCTCGGCGCCTTCTTTGCCGACTACTTCGGTTTGGTCTTCTCCTTCCGCTGGACGGGCGCGGCGCTCGCCAGCGCGGTCATGGCCTTTCCGCTGATGGTGCGCAGCATCCGCCTGTCGATCGAAGCAATCGACCGCAAGCTCGAGGACGCAGCGACCACGCTCGGCGCCAGCCCGCCCTGGGTCTTTGCCACCGTCACCCTGCCGCTGATCATCCCCGGCATCATCGCCGGCATGATCATCGCCTTTGCCAAGGCGATGGGCGAGTTCGGCGCGACGATCACCTTCGTCTCCAACATTCCCGGCGAGACACAGACGCTGTCGTCTGCGATCTACACCTTCACCCAGGTGCCGGGTGGCGACGCCGGTGCCATGCGACTGACGATCATTTCAATCGTCATTTCCATGGCCGCGCTCATCTTCTCCGAACTGCTGGCGACATTCGCCGCCCGTCGGGTGGCGGCCCAATGAGCCTCACCGTCGAAGCCCGCCACCAGTTCGGCAGTTTCTCGCTCGATGCCGCCTTCACCTCGGACGGCGGCGTTACCGCGCTGTTCGGTCGCTCCGGCTCCGGCAAGACCTCGCTGATCAATATCATCGCCGGGTTGTTGAAGCCGCAAAGCGGTCGCGTTGTGCTCGATGGCGACGTCATCGCCGACAGCGAGCGCCGGATTTTTACCCCGGTGCATCGCCGCCGCTTCGGCTATGTCTTCCAGGAAGCACGCCTCTTTCCGCATTTGAGCGTGCGCCGCAATCTCGCCTATGGCCGCTGGTTCGCCGGCAAGAGCGGCTCCGGTGGCGACTTTGCGCGCATTGTCGAGATGCTCGGGATCGGCCATCTGCTGGAACGCAACCCTTCAGCCCTGTCCGGTGGCGAACGGCAGCGCGTCGCGATCGGCCGTGCGTTGCTCACCGCACCGCGCCTGCTCCTGATGGATGAGCCGCTCGCCGCACTCGACGAGGCCCGCAAGGCCGAGATTCTGCCCTATCTCGAACGGCTGCGTGACGATGCCGGCGTCCCGATCGTCTATGTCAGCCATTCCGTCGGCGAAGTCGCCCGGCTGGCGCGCCGCGTCGTCGTCCTCGAAAACGGCCGGGTCACCGCATCGGGCGCGGCCGCCGAGGTCTTGAGCGCGCCGGCCGCCATGCTCGCCACCGGCAGGCGCGAGGCCGGCGTCCTGCTGGAAGGCGTGGTCGAGGGAACCGATCCGTCCCACGAACTGACGACGGTCCGGGTCGGACGGGAACGGCTGCGCATTGCGGGTGTCAGCGCGGCACCCGGCAGCAGGCTTCGCCTGCACGTCGCCGCGCGCGACGTCATGCTGGCGACATCAAGACCTGTGGAGATCAGCGCGCTCAACGTGCTGGAAGGGCGCATCCTTGCGATCACGGCGGAGGAAGACGGCAGCGTCGATGTCAGGGTGACTTGCGGCGATGCGACGATTGCCGCCCGCATCACCCGCTTTTCACGCGACGCGCTTGCGCTTGTTCCCGGCAAGACGGTCTACGCCATCATAAAATCGGTGGCGATCGATCACTGAGCTTTGCCCGGAACGACCTCGCCAGCGCCTGCTGGCGGATCGCTGCCGCGAACGGATTCGAGCCAGGCAAGATCCTCGGCGATCGCGGCTTGCGTTTTTTCCTCCATCTCGCGGTAGCGCCGGATCAACGTTTCGCCGAAAGGTGTCACCTGCGCCCCGCCACCCTGTTTGCCGCCGCGCTGCGACTCGACCGAAGGCTCGGAGAACATCCGGTTCAAAGCATCGACCAGCAGCCAGGCGCGCCGATAGGACATGTCCATCGCCCGGCCGGCCGCAGAGATCGACCCGGTCTCGCGGATCAACTCCAACAGCATGATCTTGCCGCGGCCGAGCCGGGCGGCGGGCGGAAAATCGATGCGCAGGACGGGGCGAAGATCGGGGCGGCTCTCACTCATGCGGGCGAGCATAGAAGCTCCCCGGGCAAACCGGAAGTCCGCCCGATGGCGAGGCGGACCAGCTTTCCCAAACAAAGTGAGCCGGCAAACCCAAGCTTTCGAGCAATGGCCAGATAGCAGGTCTTGATCTCGCGGCGGCGGCATGCACCGATGATCGCGACACGTCCTGCCCGAAAGTCCCCCCATGCCCGGTCCCACGCTTGATCCCATCGCCACCGATACCGCCCTGCCCGCCAAGGCCGACGTCGTGATCGTCGGTGGCGGTATCATCGGCGTCAGCACGGCCCTCTTCCTCGCCGAACGCGGCATCGATGTCGTGCTTTGCGAAAAAGGCATGCCGGGAGCGGAGCAGTCGAGCCGCAACTGGGGCTGGGTGCGCGTCATGGGCCGCGACGAGCGCGAGATCCCGCTGGCGATCGAGGCGTTGAAGATCTGGGATACACTCGACACCCGTGTCGGCGGCGAGACCGGCTTTCGCCGCAGCGGCATTCTCTACATCTCCGAGAATGAACGTGATGCCGCCAACCGCGATGCCTGGCTCGCGATGGCCAAACCCTATGGCGTCGACAGTCGGCAGCTTGGCGCTGATGCGACCGCGGCGGCGATGCCGAGCGCCGCCCTTCGCTATGAAGGTGCGCTCTTCACCCCAAGCGACGGCCGGGCAGAACCGCAAAAGGCCGTGCCTGCGATCGTTGCCGGCGCCCGCCGCGCCGGAGCGCGCATCTTGACCGGCTGCGCCGTGCGTGGCGTCGAGCGGGCGGCCGGGCGGATCTCCGCGGTTGTGACCGAGAAGGGTCGCATCGAAACTTCGACGGTCGTCGTCGCCGGCGGTGCCTGGTCGCGACTGTTCCTCAAGAGCCTTGGCATCCGCCTGCCGCAACTGAAAGTGCGCAACACGGTCGTGAGAACCGGCCCGGCTTCCGGGGGACCGGAAGGCGCCGGCGCAACCGCAACTTACGCCTACCGCAAGCGGCTCGACGGCGGCTACACGATTGCCGACGGCGCGGCCAATCTGCACGCGATCGTGCCCGACAGCTTCGCGTTCTTCCGCGATTTCCAGCCGGCGCGAAAGGCGGAAGGCGAGGCCGTGCAGGTCGGCCTCAGCGCCCAGAGCTGGAACGAGCTGTTCCAAATCGGCGCCGTCCCGCTCGATCGCCCGGGCGCCTTCGAGCGCCACCGCGTGCTTGATCCCAACCCGGATTCCCGCCGCGCACTTCATGCTCTCGACGCCGCCGCAAAAGCCTTCCCGTTTCTGCGTGAGGCCAAGGTGCAGCAGATCTGGGCCGGCCTGATCGACGTGACGCCGGATGCCGTTCCGGTGATTTCAGCGGCAGAAGGCGTTCCGGGACTGATCATCGCGACCGGATTTTCGGGCCACGGTTTCGGCATCGGACCGGGCGCCGGGCACCTCGTTGCGGATCTCGTGACCGGAGATAAACCGGTCGTCGACCCCACCCCATTCCGGCTCTCGCGCTTCCTCGACGGGACACCGATTACGATCGCCCCGCCGGTTTGATCGCCGTACGGCGAAACGCCCGCGAAAGAAAATTACAAGCAGCGACCGGCAAGGCCATGCGCAACACAACGCGTGAGCGCACTCCCGGCAGGATTCTATCTTTCTTCGTCTGCCCCTGCCCCGCAACACGGAAAGACCTTCATAAGCCCCGGAACTCGTGGCAGTCTGTGAGTATTCCCGTCGGGAGAGCGGGGCTTAGGAGGAGTGTACGCAGACCTCAGGCAGAGGAGCCGTGTGAGGTCGGAACGTACGTCTTCGCATATGTCAGTCCGATCGTTTTCCCGATTTAGAGCATTTCCAGCAAAACTGCGTAGCGGTTTTGCGTCCGGAAATGCGTGAAAACAGAGATGAAGAGCGGTTCAATTGGAACCGATCTTTGATTTGGTGCGCTGCGCACTCCGGAGGAGGCCGGAAACTGCATGAGCGATCTCGATCGACTTAGCCTGCATGTCCCCGAACCCGCCGTTCGGCCCGGTGGCCAGCCGGATTTCTCCAACGTCAAGATCCCGAAGGCCGGCTCCGTTCCGCGCCCGGAGGTGGACGTCGCGCCGGAAGAGATGCGCGATCTCGCCTATTCGATCATTCGCGTCTTGAACCGTGACGGCGAAGCGGTCGGCCCCTGGGCCGGTCTGCTGTCCGACGACGAGCTTCTGGCTGGTCTCAAGCACATGATGACGCTGCGCGCCTTCGACGCGCGCATGGTGATGGCGCAGCGTCAGGGCAAGACCTCGTTCTACATGCAGCACCTGGGCGAAGAGGCCGTTAGCTGCGCCTTCCGCAAGGCGTTGGTGAAGGGTGACATGAACTTCCCGACCTATCGCCAGGCCGGTCTTCTGATCGCCGACGGCTATCCCATGGTCGAGATGATGAACCAGATCTTCTCGAACGAGAGCGATCCCTTGCGCGGCCGGCAGCTGCCGATCATGTATTCCTCCAAGGAGCATGGCTTCTTCACCATCTCCGGCAACCTCGCAACCCAATATGTGCAGGCTGTCGGCTGGGCGATGGCGTCGGCGATCAAGCGCGACACCAAGATCGCCGCGGCCTGGATCGGTGACGGCTCGACGGCGGAATCGGACTTCCACTCGGCGCTGGTCTTTGCCTCCACCTACAAGGCGCCTGTCATCCTCAACATCGTCAACAATCAGTGGGCGATCTCCACATTCCAGGGCATCGCGCGCGGCGGCTCCGGCACCTTTGCCGCCCGCGGCCTCGGCTTCGGCATTCCGGCGCTGCGCGTCGACGGCAACGACTATCTCGCCGTTTACGCCGTCGCCAAATGGGCGGCCGAGCGCGCAAGGCGCAATCTCGGGCCGACGCTGATCGAATACGTCACCTATCGCGTCGGCGCGCATTCGACCTCCGACGACCCGAGCGCCTACCGACCGAAGACGGAATCGGAGGCCTGGCCGCTCGGCGATCCCGTCCTCCGGCTGAAAAAGCACCTGATCCTGCGCGGCGCCTGGTCCGAAGAGCGCCACACCCAGGCGGAAGCCGAAATCGTCGATGCGGTAATCCAGGCACAGAAACAGGCCGAAGGCCACGGCACCTTGCATGCCGGCGGCAAGCCGTCGGTGCGCGACATCTTCGAGGGCGTCTATGCCGAGATGCCGCCGCACATTCGCCGCCAGCGGCAGAAGGCAGGATACTGACATGGCCAGAATGACAATGATCGAAGCCGTGCGCAGCGCCATGGACGTCTCCATGGAGCGCGACGACAATGTCGTCGTCTTCGGCGAGGACGTCGGCTATTTCGGCGGCGTCTTCCGCTGCACGCAAGGGCTCCAGGCGAAGTACGGCAAGACCCGCTGTTTCGACGCGCCGATCAGCGAAAGCGGCATCGTCGGCACGGCGATCGGCATGGCGGCCTATGGGCTGAAGCCCTGCGTCGAGATCCAGTTCGCCGACTACATGTACCCGGCCTACGACCAGATCACCCAGGAAGCGGCCCGCATCCGCTACCGCTCCAACGGCGATTTCACCTGCCCGATCGTGCTGCGCATGCCGACCGGCGGCGGCATCTTCGGCGGCCAGACCCACAGCCAGAGCCCGGAAGCGCTCTTCACCCATGTCTGCGGCCTCAAGGTCGTGGTGCCCTCCAATCCCTATGACGCCAAGGGCCTGCTGATCGCTTCGATCGAAGATCCCGATCCGGTGATGTTCCTGGAGCCGAAGCGGCTCTATAACGGCCCCTTCGACGGCCATCACGACCGACCCGTCATTCCCTGGTCGAAACACGATCTCGGCGAGGTACCCGAAGGCCACTACACCATCCCGATCGGCAAGGCGGAGATCCGCCGTCAGGGCTCCGCCGTCACCGTCGTCGCCTATGGCACCATGGTGCACGTGGCGCTTGCAGCGGCCGAGGAAACCGGCATCGACGCCGAGGTGATCGACCTGCGCAGCTTGCTGCCACTCGATCTCGATACGATCGTGAAGTCGGTGGAAAAGACCGGTCGCTGCGTCGCTGTGCATGAGGCCACGCTCACGTCAGGCTTCGGCGGCGAAGTGGCCTCGCTCGTCCAGGAGCATTGCTTCTACCATCTCGAAGCGCCCGTCGTGCGCGTTGCCGGCTGGGACACGCCCTACCCACACGCCCAGGAATGGGACTATTTCCCCGGCCCCGCGCGCGTCGGACGCGCGCTCGTCGAAGTGATGGAGGCCTGACATGGGCGAATTCGTAATCAAGATGCCCGATGTCGGCGAAGGCGTGGCTGAGGCCGAACTCGTGGAATGGCACGTGAAGCCTGGCGATCCCGTTCGCGAGGACATGGTGCTCGCCGCCGTCATGACCGACAAGGCGACCGTCGAAATCCCCTCGCCCGTCACCGGAACCGTGCTCTGGCTCGGTGCCGAAGTGGGTGACACCGTCGCGGTGAAGGCGCCGCTGGTGCGCATCGAGATCGCCGGCGAAGGGGAAGCGGCGGCACCGGCTGTTGACGACAAGCTGACAGCAAAGGCGGAAGAGAAACCCGCCGTAAAGGCCGAGGCGCCCGCCCCTGTCGCCAAGCCTACGCAACCCGTCAAAGTCGAGGCGAAGGCACCGATCGCGAATGGCCACGTGACCGGCGAGCGGCTGGAAAAAGCACTGGCCTCGCCGGCCGTGCGCCTGCGCGCCAAGGAAAGCGGCGTCGACCTGCGCCAGGTGGCCGGCACCGGTCCGGCCGGCCGCATCACTCATGATGATCTCGACCAGTTCATCGCCCGCGGCGCCCAGCCGGCGCCGGCGCCCGCCGGCCTGCAGCGCAAGACCGCGGTCGACGAGATCAAGATGACCGGCCTTCGCCGCCGCATCGCCGAGAAGATGTCGCTTTCGACCTCGCGCATTCCCCACATCACCTATGTGGAAGAAGTGGATATGACAGCGCTCGAGGACCTGCGGACGACGATGAACCGCGACCGCAAGCCGGACCAGCCGAAGCTGACGATCCTGCCCTATCTGATGCGCGCGCTGGTCCGCACCATTGCCGATCAGCCCGCCGTCAACGCGATCTTCGACGACGGTCCCGGCATCATCCACCGCCATCACGCCGTCCACATCGGCATCGCCACCCAGACACCCGCCGGCCTCACCGTCCCGGTCGTGCGCCATGCCGAGGCACGCGGCATCTGGGACTGCGCCACCGAACTCAACCGCCTGGCGGAAGCGGCCCGCACCGGCACGGCCACCCGCGACGAGTTGACCGGGTCGACGATCACCATCTCGTCGCTCGGCGCGCTCGGCGGCATCGTCACCACCCCGGTCATCAACCATCCGGAAGTGGCGATCGTCGGCGTCAACAAGCTTGCGATCCGGCCCGTCTGGGACGGCACGCAGTTCGTGCCGCGCAAGATCATGAACCTGTCCTCGAGCTTCGATCACCGCGTCATCGACGGCTGGGATGCGGCCGTCTTCGTGCAGCGGCTGAAGACCCTGCTCGAAACGCCGGCGCTTATATTCGTGGAGGCCTGAGGCGATCATGAAGGAAATTTCCTGCAAGCTGCTCGTGATCGGCGCCGGCCCCGGCGGCTACATCGCAGCCATCCGCGCCGGCCAGCTCGGCATCGACACGGTCATCGTCGAAAAGGCCAAGGCCGGCGGCACCTGCCTCAATGTCGGTTGCATTCCCTCCAAGGCCCTGATCCACGCGGCCGAAGAGTTTCACAAGCTGCGCGCGGCCGCCTCCGGCCGCAACCCGCTCGGCCTCTCTCTGGCCAATCCGTCGATCGACCTCGCCCATACCGTCGCCTGGAAGGACGGCATCGTCGGCCGGCTGAACGGCGGCGTCACCGGGCTTCTGAAAAAGGCCGGCGTCAAGGCCGTGATCGGCGCCGCCCGCTTCGTCGATGGCAAGACCGTCGATGTCGAGACCGAAATCGGGCTGCAGCGCATCCGCGCCGAAGCGATCGTCATTGCCACGGGCTCGGCGCCGGTCGAACTGCCGGACCTGCCCTTCGGCGGGCCGATCATTTCCTCGACGGAAGCCTTGTCGCTGAAGAGCGTGCCGAAGAGCCTCGCCGTCATCGGCGGCGGCTATATCGGTCTGGAACTGGGCACCGCCTTCGCCAAGCTCGGCAGCCATGTCACCATCGTCGAGGCGCTGACGCGCATCCTGCCGCAGTACGACGCGGATCTGACGAAGCCGATCGCCAAGCGCCTCGGCGAGCTCGGCATCGAAGTCTTCACCCAGACGGTTGCCAAGAGCTACTCCGCCGAGACCGGCAGCCTGCATGCCGAGCACAACGGTCGCGCCATCGATGTCGCCGCCGAAAAGGTGCTCGTCACCGTCGGCCGCAAGCCGGTGACCGAAGGCTTCGGCCTGGAGGAGATCGACCTCGACCGTACCGGCCGCTTCATCCGCATCGACGACCAGTGCCGGACGTCCATGCGCGGCATCTACGCGATCGGCGACGTCACCGGCGAGCCGATGCTGGCGCACCGCGCCATGGCGCAAGGCGAAATGGTGGCGGAGATCGTCGCCGGCCACAAGCGCAGTTGGGACAAGCGCTGCATCCCCGCCGTCTGCTTCACCGATCCCGAGATCGTCACATCAGGGCTCTCACCCGACGAGGCGCGCGCGAGCGGCATCGAGATCAAGATCGGCCAGTTCCCCTTCCAGGCGAACGGCCGGGCGATGACGACGCTTGCGGAAGACGGTTTTGTCCGCATCGTTGCCCGCGCCGACAACCACCTGGTGCTCGGCATCCAGGCCGTCGGCCACGGCGTCTCGGAACTCTCGGCAAGCTTCAGCCTGGCGATTGAGATGGGCGCGCGGCTCGAAGACATCGCCGGCACGATCCATGCCCACCCGACACAATCGGAGGCCTTCCAGGAGTCCGCGCTGAAGGCACTGGGGCACGCGCTGCATATCTGACGGTGGCCACCCACTAGCGCCAACCATTGCCGTATGGGAGAAAGACATGAGCAGAATTGACCCTATCGTCATCGTTTCGGCGGCCCGCACCCCGATGGGCGCCTTTCAGGGCAGCCTCAAGGATCTGACTGCGCCGGAAATCGGCGCCGTCGCGCTGAAGGCAGCACTTGATCGCGCCGGCCTTGATGCCGTCGACGAGGTGCTGATGGGCAATGTGCTGCCGGCCGGCATTGGCCAGAACCCGGCGCGCCAGGCCGCTCTTGGCGCGGGCCTCGGCAAGGAAACGCCGTCGACGACCATCTCCAAGGTCTGCGGTTCCGGCATGAAAGCGCTGATGCTCGGCCATGACGCGCTCCTTTCGGGCAGCGCGTCGGTGCTTGCCGTCGGCGGCATGGAGTCGATGACCAACGCCCCGTATCTGCTGCCGAAGGCGCGTGGCGGTTTCCGCCTGGGGCATGGTGAGGTCAAGGATCATATGTTCCTCGACGGCCTCGAAGACGCCTACTCCGGTCGGCTGATGGGCACCTATGCCGAGGATACGGCCGAACACTACCAGTTCTCGCGCACCGATCAGGACGCGTTTGCGCTTCGCTCGCTGGAGCGCGCCAACCGGGCGGCTGAGGATGGTTCCTTTGCCGAGGAAATAGTGGCGGTTAGCGGCGCCGGCAAACGCCAGACCGCCAACCTTGATCGCGACGAGCAGCCGACCAAATCGGATCCGGCAAAGATCCCGAAGCTGAAAGCCGCCTTCCGTGACGGCGGCAGCGTGACGGCGGCCAATTCGTCGTCGATCTCCGACGGTGCAGCGGCGCTGATCTTGATGCGCGCAAGCGAGGCGGAAAAGCGCGGGCTCACGCCCCTTGCCATCGTCGCTGGCCATGCCGGCCATGCGCAGGAACCGGCCTGGTTTACCACCGCGCCGATCGGCGCGATCGACAAGCTGATGGCCAAGCTCGCCTGGGAGAAGGGCAGCGTCGGCCTCTACGAAATCAACGAGGCCTTCGCCGTGGTGGCGATGGCCGCGATCCGCGATCTCGGCCTCTCCGACGATATCGTCAACATTAACGGCGGCGCCTGCGCGCTCGGCCACCCGATCGGCGCATCCGGCGCCCGCATCATCGTGACGCTCTTGCACGCCATGCGCGCGAAGGGCGTCAAGCGCGGCATTGCCTCGCTCTGCATCGGCGGCGGCGAGGCGACGGCGGTCGGACTGGAACTGTTGCACTAACAAATGAGCGCCACCGGTCGAAACGGGTGGCGCTTCTCATTTTCAGCGGACGATTTGTCCCCCGAGCCTCTCACCCGCTTGGCGGCGAGAGGGCCGGATTTCCCATACCTCAGCCCATGCGCTCGGAAGCGTAGGAACCCGGGCTCGGCGGGAAGACGACGACGCGGTTGCCGTTGATGAAGCAGCGGTTGTGGATATGGGCGTGTACCGCACGGGCCAACACCTGGCTCTCGACGTCGCGGCCGATCGAGACATAGTCTTCCGCGCTCTGGGCATGGGTGATGCGGGCGATATCCTGCTCGATGATCGGGCCCTCGTCGAGATCGGCGGTGACATAGTGCGCCGTCGCGCCGATCAGCTTCACGCCGCGCTCATAGGCCTGCTTGTAGGGGTTGGCGCCCTTGAACGACGGCAGGAAGGAGTGGTGGATGTTGATGATGCGGCCCGACATCTTCTTGCAGAGCGCATCGGACAGAACCTGCATATAGCGGGCGAGCACGATCAGGTCGGCGCCGGTCTGTTCGACGAGCTCTAGGAGCTGGGCTTCCGCCTTCGGCTTGTTCTCCTTCGTCACCTTGATGTAGTGGAAGGGAATGTCGTGGTTGACCACCACCTTCTGATAGTCGAAGTGGTTGGAGACGACCCCGACGATATCGATCGGCAGCGCGCCGATCTTCCAGCGGTAGAGCAGGTCGTTGAGGCAATGGCCGAAACGCGACACCATCAGCAGCACCTTCATGCGCTCTTCGCTGTCGCGGATCTCCGCATTCATGTCGAAGCGCTTGACCACCGGCTCGAAGCCCGCTTTCAGCTCGTCGAGCGTGGCGCCCTCCTGGCTGATGAACGTGAGGCGCATGAAGAACAGGCCGGTTTCGAGGTCATCGAACTGCGAACTGTCCGAAATGTAACAGCCCTTTTCGGCGAGATAGCCGGTGATGGCGGCAACGATGCCACGGGTGGTCTTGCAGCTGACGTTCAGCACATAGCTTTTCATCGGTAGATCTCTCGCTCCAGAGGTTTTTCCGGCCCCCCTTATACGGCCAGTCACACAAAAACTAGCGCGGCCTTGGCCCGGCCGTCGATCCATTCGCGACATCCGTTTGACGGAACCGGCCAGATGAGGCCGGTCAGCACAAGGCAGCTTCAGTCAGATGATGTCTGAAGGAACAGAACGGACAACCGCACCGGTCAGCGCGGCGTGCGATCCGGGTGAGCGCGGGCGAATGCCTCGATCTCCGAACAATTCTGATCGATCGCGACAAGCCGTGGGCAAGCGCTGAGATCCACCTCCCAGCGGCGGGCATTGTAGACCTGCGGCACGAGGCAGAAATCCGCCATCGACGGGCTGTCGCCATGGCAGAACCGGCCGGTTGCGGGATGGTCGAGCAGCTGTTCGAAGGCGGCAAGTCCCTCGCCGATGAACTTGCGCATCCAGTTGCGCCGCGCCGCCTCACCGTCCTCGGCATTGGCCATGACATAGGAGATCACGTCGAGATTGCAGACGGGATGGATGTCCATCGCGATCGCGTGGGAGAGCATGCGCACCCGCTGGCGCCCGACGGCATCGTCAGGCAGGAAACCGGCATTGCTGCGTGTCTCGGCGAGATATTCGATGGTGGCGAGCGATTGCGTGAACCGCTCGCCATCGATGTCGAGAACGGGCACGAGCCCCTGCGGATTGCGCGCCAGATGCTCCGGCGCCTTGTGCGCCTTGGCGAGCAGATCGACCGGCACCGAACGATAGCTTTCGCCGAGGCTGTTGAGCGCGATACGCACCCGATAGCTCGCCGACGAACGCCAGTAGTCGTAAAGGACGGTCTCGCTCATGCCTTTGCCCGTTCTTGTCGTTCAGCCGTTTAGGCCTTGTTGTAGGCTTCGACGGTCTGTTCGATAGCGCCGAAGATCGAATGGCCGGTCTTGTCCTTCATCTCGATGCGCACGACGTCACCGACCCTCAGGAAATGCGTCTTCGCCGCACCACCGACGATGGTTTCGATCATGCGCAGCTCCGCGATGCAGGAATAACCGGCACCGCCCTCTGCGACCGGCTTGCCCGGTCCGCCGTCAAGCTTGTTGGAGACCGTGCCCGAGCCGATAATCGTGCCGGCAGAAAGCGGCCGGGTCTTGGCCGCATGCGCGACCAGTTGGGCGAAATCGAAGGTCATGTCGATGCCGGCATTGGCTCGGCCGAAGGGCTTGCCGTTGATGTCGACGCAGAGCGGCAGATGCAGCTTGCCGCCGTCCCAGGCCTCACCCAATTCATCCGGGGAAACGGCGACCGGCGAAAAGGCAGAAGACGGCTTTGACTGGAAGAAGCCGAAACCCTTGGCAAGCTCGGCCGGGATGAGGCCACGCAACGATACGTCGTTGACCAGCATCACCAGGCGGATCGCAGCGCGCGCCTCGTCATTGGTAGCGCCCATCGGCACGTCGTCGACGATGACGGCGACCTCGCCCTCCATGTCGACGCCCCAGCTTTCGTCGGCAAGCGGGATCGGATCGCGCGGCGCGATGAAGCTGTCGGAGCCGCCTTGATACATCAGCGGGTCGGTCCAGAAGCTTGCCGGCATTTCGGCATTGCGGGCCTTGCGGACGAGCTCGACGTGATTGACGTAGGCCGAGCCGTCGGCCCATTGGTAAGCGCGCGGCAACGGCGACAGGGCGTCGTGTTCATGGAACCGGATCGTCGGCTGCGAGCCGGTCTCGATCCCCTCGGCCACGCGGGCAAGCCGCGGGCCTGCGTGTTCCCAGTCGTCGAGCGCTGCCTGCAGCGTACGGGCGATATGCCCGACCTCGGAGCAGCGGGTGAGATCGCGAGAGACGACCACGAGCTTTCCGTCGCGCGTACTGTCCTTGAGTGTCGCCAGTTTCATGCAGTCCTCCCTCTCAATCTTCTCATTGTTCCGGACCGAAAGCCGCTGCGCGGCCTTCGCGGAGTTGTTTTAAGCGGGCGAATCGTCCGCAAGTCTCACAACAAGGCCGTCGGCGGCGATCGTCAAGGCGCCTGCCCAGCTTTTGCGGGTCGCCGCAATCCAATGGCCTTGCGTTATCTCGGGATCATCGGCCGGAATGAGGTGGTGCAGCACCAGCCGACCGACGCCGGCGGACGTTGCGATCGCGGCCGCCTGTTCGGCGAATGTGTGGCTCGCAAGCAGGTGCTCCTTCAATCGCGCGCCGTTGCCGGTGCGCGCCACCAGCCGGTCGACGCCTTCGGCGAGCATCGCTTCGTGCACGAGAATGTCAGCCCCTCGGGCGAAATCGGCGAGCGGCGGAAAATAGGCCGTATCAGCGGAAAAGACGACCGAGCCCTCCGCATGATCGAACCGCAGCGCGAAACAGTCGGTGACTGGCGGATGATCGACGCGTAGCGCCGACACGGTCAGGCCGTTCTCCGAAAAGACCGCGCCCTCGGAAAACTCGACGACGTCGACAAGAGCGCACAGGTCCGGCCGGCCTTCGTCGACGATGCGAATGTCGATGTCGAAGGCCATCGCCTGAAGGAAGCCCTGCCAATAGGCACGTGTCCCGGCGGGGCCGAAGACGCGCACTGGATGCGCGAGCCCCGCGGTCCAGGCCGTGTGGATCAACGGACCAAGCTCAAGCACATGATCCGAATGCAGGTGGGTGATGACGATCAGGTCCAGCGCCTTCAGCGGCACGCCGGCATCCGTTACTCCGCGGGTAACGCCAAGGCCGCAATCGACCACGATCGAACGGCCGCCGATTTGAAGCAATGACGAGGTCGGCCACGGGCCGCCCGGCCGGATCGCCGGACCACCCTTGCTGCCAAGCAAAACGAGGCGTGAACTCAAGACCAATCGCCTTCCGGCGTCCCGTTGAAGCGCTTCTTGAGATCCGTCCAGCAGTCGATGTAGTTGTCCTGCAACGTCTCCAGTTCGGCGGCGAAGCGGGTCAGCTGCTGTGGGAAGCGGGTCTCGAACATGAAGGCCATCGTATGGTCGAGCTTCACCGGTTTCAACTCACTGTTTGTCGCCTTGTCGTAGCCCGACGCATCCGGCCCATGTGCCAGCATCATGTTGTGCAGGCTCATGCCGCCGGGCACGAAGCCCTCTTCCTTGGCGTCATAGCGGCCGTAGATCAGCCCCATGAACTCGCTCATGATGTTGCGGTGGTACCAGGGCGGCCGGAAGGTGTGCTCGGCCACCAGCCAACGCGGCGGGAAGATGACGAAATCGATGTTCGCCGTACCCTCTTCGCCCGAGGGTGCCGTCAGCACCGTGAAGATCGACGGGTCCGGATGATCGAAGAGGATGGCGCCAACCGGCGAGTAGGTCTTGAGGTCGTATTTGTAGGGCGCGTAGTTGCCGTGCCAGGCGACGACGTCGAGCGGTGAATGGCCGATCTCGGTCACATGGAAGCCGCCGCACCACTTCACATGCACGCGGCAAGGCGTCTCCTTCTCCTCGAAGGCGGCGACCGGCGTCTTGAAGTCGCGCGGATTGGCAAGGCAGTTGGCGCCGATCGGGCCGCGATCCGGCAATGTGAACTTGGCGCCATAGTTCTCGCAGATATAGCCGCGCCAGACCTTCTCTTCACCAAGCCGCGTCACCTTGAACATGGTGCCGCGCGGCACGATGCAGATTTCCGAGGGCTCCACATCCATCTTGCCGAGTTCCGTGAAGACCTGGATCGCGCCCGCTTCCGGAACGATCAAGAGTTCGCCGTCGGCATTGAAGAAATAGTCGTCCACCATGTCGGCGTTGAAGGCATAGGCATGGGCCGCCATTCCGGTCTGCGTCGGCGCATCGCCCGCCGTCGTCATGGTGCGGATGCCCTCAAGGAAGTTCAGTTTTTCCGAGGGCGCCGGCAACGGGTTCCAGCGCAACTGGCCGAGCGCCAGGGAATGCTCGGCCACATGCGGCGCCGTCTTCCAGTGCGGATAGTCGATCTTGGAAAACCGCCCGGTGTGGCGGACGCTCGGGCGGATGCGGTAGAGCCAGGAGCGCTCGTTGGTGCCGCGCGGCGCGGTAAAGGGCGAGCCGGAGAGCTGCTCGGCATAGAGCCCGTAGGCGCATTTCTGTGGACTGTTCTGGCCCTGCGGTAGAGCTCCCGGCAGGCTTTCGGTCTCGAAATCATTGCCGAAACCCGGCATGTAGTTGAGCGCCTCGGCTGCGTCAGTCCGTGCCTCGGCCTGTTTTCCTGCCTTGTCGAGCATGGTTCTATCCTCCTCCCTTGAGCATCCGGCTCCAGCTTTCGCAGCGGGGCCAGCGCAATCCCAAACACCGCCCGCAACGGCCCCATCCATGGTGGACGCGAGCCTCGCCTTCGGCATATTAGTTGCAATCGTAACTATCGATTTTGTAACTATCAAGGAAACACCGATGGCCGCCGACGGCTTCGAGCTCAATGCCTTCCTGCCCTACCGGCTGAACCGCGCGGCCGAATTCGTCGCCCTGCGCTTTGCCGCACAATACAAGGCGCGCTACCAGCTCACTCGCCCGGAATGGCGAACGCTGGCAGCCCTCGGCAGCACCCGTCGTCCAATGACGGCAACGGAAGTGGGCGCGCATTCCGCCATGCACAAGACCAAGGTGAGCCGCGCGGTCTCAGCACTCGAAGAGCGGCGCTGGCTGACGCGCAATGAAAACGAAGGTGATCGCCGCCTCGAACATCTCCAGCTGACGAAGGCGGGCCTGCGTGCCTATGTCGAATTGACGGCGCTTGCGGCCAACTACCAGGCCGAACTCGACGCTTTGGTGGGAGCCGCCGGAATGCAGGCGCTGACGGCTGGTCTCGAGGCGATTGAGCGCGCCATCGGCAAAGTGGAGAAACGTCCTCGCCGCGAGGGGTGAAACGTCAGCCCTTCATCCGCTCCGGAATCGGCACACCTTCAAAACTCTTCAGCGTTTCGAGCACGATCGACGTCTTCACGTGCTGCACGCTGTCATGCGGCAAAAGCACGTCGTTGACGAAGCGCGACAGCCCCGCGAGGTCAGGCGTCACCACCCGCAGGTGATAGTCCATCTCACCGGTCAGCGCATAGGCCTCCAACACCTCGGGCAAACTCGAAATGAGCTTGCCGAAGCGCTTGGCATTGTCGCGGTTGTGGGTGGCGAGCGTCACCGAGATCACCACCATCAGATCGAGGCCGAGCTTCTGCCGGTCGATCTGTGCCTGATAGCCGGTGATGTAGCCTTCGGCTTCGAGCCGGCTACGCCGCCGTGAGCATTGTGACGGCGAAAGTGCGATGCGCTCCGACAGCTCATTATTGGTCAGATGTCCGTCGCGCTGCAATTCGCTGAGGATCTTGAGATCGAACCCGTCAAGCTGCTCCATTCCTGCATCCTAATTCACTATTATGCATGTTCCGTGCGCCATCCTGTCTAAACCGCGCAAGAATACAAGCATCATGCATGGGAATTGCGTCATACTCCAGCAAAGTTTGGAAGAACAAGAGGAGACTTCCGATGGGCCCCTTCCCGCATGACGCCCCGCCGGCAACGATTACCGCTGAAAACCCCGCTGGCACCGACGGCTTCGAATTCGTCGAATTCGCCCATCCGGAACCGGAGAAGCTCGCCGAGCTTTTTGCTCGCATGGGTTACAGCCCGGTTGCCAAGCACAAGACCAAGAACATCACGGTCTGGCGGCAGGGCGACATCAACTACATTCTGAACGCCGAACCCGGCTCGCATGCCATGCGCTTCGTCGATGAGCACGGCCCCTGCGCCCCGTCCATGGCCTGGCGCGTCGTCGACGCAAAGCACGCCTTCGACCATGCGGTTTCGAAGGGCGCGATCCCCTATGAAGGCAAGGACAAGTGCCTCGATGTTCCGGCGATTGTCGGCATCGGCGGTTCGCTGCTCTATTTCGTCGAGACCTACGGCGCCAAGGGCTCTGCCTATGAGACCGAATTCGAGTGGACCGGCGAGCGCAATCCGAGGCCCGAGGGCGTCGGATTCTATTATCTCGACCACCTGACGCACAACGTCTATCGCGGCAATATGGACAAGTGGTGGGCCTTCTACCGCGAGCTGTTCAATTTCACCCAGATCCACTTCTTCGACATCGACGGCCGCATCACCGGCCTCGTCAGCCGGGCGATCACCTCGCCCTGCGGCAAGATCCGCATTCCCTTGAACGAGTCCAAGGACGATACGAGCCAGATCGAGGAGTATCTGCGCAAATACAAGGGCGAAGGCATCCAGCACATCGCCGTCGGCACCGAAGGCATCTACGACGCCACTGACAAGCTGGCGGACAATGGCCTGAAATTCATGCCAGGCCCGCCGGAGACCTATTACGACATGTCGCATGACCGTGTTCACGGCCATGACGAACCGATCGACCGGATGAAGAAGCACGGCATCCTCATCGACGGCGAAGGTGTGGTGAACGGCGGCATGACGAAGATCCTGCTGCAGATCTTCTCGAAGACAGTGATCGGCCCGATCTTCTTCGAGTTCATCCAGCGCAAGGGCGACGAAGGCTTTGGCGAGGGCAACTTCCGCGCCCTGTTCGAATCGATCGAAGCCGACCAGATCCGTCGCGGCGAACTGGGGCCGCAGGCGGCCGAGTAAATCGCAGCCGACAACGCCGGCACTTCTAACTCGAGCCTCTCGCCTCAAGCGAGGGGCTTTTCTGCAAGTAAGGGCATCCAGCCAAACGAGATGCTTGAGCTTTCTCGCGCGCCCGTTCAGAGCGCGCTACTGCCGGCAATGTCAGTTCGTGGTCTGGTTGACCACGCGCCAGTTCGGCCGGCCGAGATCGTGCGGCCATTCGATGACGTCACGGTCGTTGAAGTAGACGACTTCGGCCAGGTTCGGGAACTGCGGGTCCGGCTTCGTCGCGGTATCGATCCAGGGCTGCATGTAGGGCCGGCTGCCTTCCCATCCGAGCTCGGCGACCCAGATCGGCTTGTTGTACTTGGCCACCAGGTCGTAGCCGGGCTTGAGCGCCTGCGCGAACGTCCTTGGCGTCCCATATTCGATCTGATCGAATGGTTCGAGCCCGAAGACCGACAGCCCGACGAGATCGACGTAATCGTCACCCGGATAATAGACATCGAGGTTCGGCAAACCCTTTGGCGACCACATGATCTGCGCCTTCGGCGCCTTCTTGCGCACGATGTCCATCGCATGCTTGTAGGCCTTGATCCAGTCCTGTGGCGCCCAGCCAGCCCAGGAGAACCGTCCGGACGTGTCTTCCATCTCCTGGCCCCAGCGCACGATGACCGGGCTCTTCAGCTCGGCGATCATGTCGGCGATCGCCTCCATGTTGGCGTCGTATTCACCCCTGAGCATCCGGTCGCGGAGCTGCGCCGGCGTCAATTTCCAGTCGAGCGACCAGGACCAGGGCTCGATGGTGATCAGCAGATTGCGTCCCCGCTGAAGGGCATACTCGTCAGCGGTGCGCAAGGATGCGAGATCGACGTCCTCCCAGGGCAGGAACAGAGCTTCGGTCGTCACATCGCTTTGGGCGCCGAAATCGCCATGCGGGTCATAGGCGCCGAATCTCGTTCCGCCAGGGTGCATGACGGGACGTTTGTCGATCATGGTCTGGGTCTGACCGGCATTGCCCGCAGGATTGGCTTGCTCCTGCGCCAACGCGGATACCAAGCTGCCGAAGTCCAGTTGCAGGGCCAGGGCAGTGCATAGGGCGAATGCCAATTTGCGTTTCATTTCATCCTCCTGCTGCGTCTATTTTTTGGCCAAGAACTGTTCCTTGAGACGCAACGCCTTTGCTGTGATGTCGTCCTGGGCGACGAGGCTGTAGTAGGCGTCATTGGGCTTGGGTTTTGCATGCTTGAAGACATACCATTCGCCGTTTGGCACCTTCCGCTGATAGATCGTGTCGCCGATCTTGGCATGGCCGAAGCAGGTCCGCGCATCGCCGGCCTCGGCCGCGGTCGTCCAGATGGCCTGCATGCACATCATGCCGAGATCGCTGACGTACCAATTGCCTTCGGCAAAGGATCGGTTGCCGTTGCCCTTGTCGACAAAGGCCACGAGTTTGCGGTCATGCGCGGTGAAGCGTGCACCGCCGGTGGACCATTGCCAGGTCTTGTTGCGGTAGAGGGAATAGACTTCGTAAGCGCTGAGCGGCGTCGGCTTGACTTCCATCTTCGCCTTGACCGGCTGGGCGCCCAAGTAGACCGCAGCGGCTGCAACCGGCAGCAACAGCGGCAGAACCATGACTTTTATCGACCCTTTCATCCACTTTCTCCTCACATTGGAGATTACACACTCGACTGTTCGCCGCCGTCATGACGGCACGTAGTATCGGCCGACCTTCTTTGTCGTCCTGGTTTCCCGGTACTTCGTTTCACTGACACTCCTTCTTCCGGCATTGTTAGAGGTGGCCCGTGATACGGCAGGTTCGATCCGCGCCCCGCTCTCGGGCGGCTGAGAAAAGCCTTTCCATTGCAAATGGAAGCGAACGATCCTGAGTTTCGTACCGTGTCCGGCGCCGGCGACCGTGTATTTCGCCTCGGTGAAGGTCACGAAACCCAAGCCATGCGACAGGGCCTCCGTTGCCTCGGCGCCGTGACGCACCGCCGATTGGGCCGACAGCACCGAAACCAGCACCAGAGAGCCGGCCGTCATTGCGGTCATCGTCGAACGCGGCATAAGCGGCAGCCCGTTCTCGCGGGCGTGTCGAACGTGGATCACCACCACGAGCCCGGCATAGACGAGGGCGTTGATCTCGGCGAAGACGTAGAAGCCGCGTGCCGTTCCGGCATCGGAAATCAGCCAGACGGCGAGCGCCGACATCAGGGAAAGCACGAGATAGGGCATCAATATCCGAAGCGGCAGGGGAGCCGCGGCACCGCCGCCTTTCGGCGTAATGCGAAAATCGACGAACGAGCCGGTCAGGTGATCGCGCACCGCCGCCAGACAGCCGAGCAGCGACCAGGGCCACCGCGCGAACAGGAACAGGACCGTCTCCCAACTCAACACCCGCGCGTCGTGCGGCCGGAACGTACCGGTCGAACGCCAGAAATAGGCGAGCACGACCAGAACCACTGACAAAGGCACGAAATGCAGCAGAAAATCGGGATAGTCGACGTCAACGAAGGCCCGCCCCATCAACAGCGCCACGATCGGCATCAGGAACATCAGCGCCATGAAGCACGAAAACAGCGGGTACCAGAGTTGCGAAAACAGGAACTGGAACTGCAGCCGCGGCCGCAGCTTCGGCACATACAAAGGCGAATATTTCAGCAGGATCGCGACGAGGCTGCGAGACCACTGGAACTCCTGAACCACGAGATCGGCAAAGTTCGCCGGCCCGTCGCCATGGGCTATGGCGTTGAGGGCATGCACGCCGCGCCAGCCATGGGCATTCATCATCAGCGTGGTCGAATGATCTTCGGCGAGTTCCGGCCCCAATCCGCCGATCTGCTTCAGGGCCTTTGTCCGCACGGCGTAGTGGGAACCGATGCATAGGGGCGCCCAGCCATTGTTGTAGCCGACCTGAAGGGAGCCATGCAGGCTCGCCTCCGCGTAAAGCCGCCCGCGAGCCGACCAGCTTGCCGCGGCATTCGCGTCGCATATGCTCGGCGCCGAGACATAGCCGACCGACGGGTCGTTGAAGGGATGCAGCACCTCCACGAGATAGGTGGCTTCGGGCACGTGATCGGCGTCGAATTGCGCCACGAAATCGTAGCGGTCATAGCCGTGGTGATCGTAGAAATAGGCAAGGTTTCCTTCCTTGCAGCGCGTGCGGCGCGGCCAGGCGGCGCGATGATATTCGGCAAAACCCTTTCGCGTGGAGATGAAAACCCCGTGGGCCGCACACCAGGAAACCGTTTCCGGCGACGGGTCTTCGTCTGCCAGCCACACATCGAAGTCGCAGCCGGTCTGGTCCAGCATCGCCTGCAACGTCTTGCGTACAACGGCAAACGGCTCGGACGGCGCCTTGGTGACGACCATCGCGATCCGCCCCTGGGGCACCGGCCCCGTGCTCACCGTGGCCACCTTCGCGCCGGAAAAGATCGTGATGAAGTAGACCGGCAGCAGGGTGATCCACCCGACGACGACGGTGATAAGGACGTAGGACGGCCAGTCCAGAACATGGGCCGGATCGAGCCACCACCACCAGAAATACGTGAAGGCCGCGAACCACGCGGTAACCCCCAACATGTTCAGTATCTGCAAGCGCCCGGAAAACAGCGTCGTCAGACGCGGCCTGACGGGCCCCGCACGCGCGAGATCGGCATAGCGCCGAAATCCATCGACTGTGGCTGCCCAGCTCATCGCCACACCTCCAGCCCGAAACCCGGCGCCGCCGTGCGGATGATGGTTTCGATATCCGAGAAGGCCGGCCGGAAGCCCAGTTGCTGCCGCGCCCGGCTGGTGTCGGCATAGAGCACGGGCGGATCGCCCGGGCGACGCGGCAACATCTGCACGGGAACCTGCCGCCCGGTAACGCGATCGATCGCTTCGAGAACCTCCCGGATCGAGGTTCCATGTCCGGAGCCGAGATTGGCGCGCAGTACCTCGCCGCCGTCATTCAGATAGTTGACGGCCGCGACATGGGCGTCGGCAAGGTCGGTCACGTGAATGTAGTCGCGAATGCAGGTTCCATCCGGCGTCGCATAGTCGTCGCCGAAGATGTCGAGCCGTTCGATCCCGCCGGCCGCCGCCATCAGGGCACGCGGTATGAGATGCGTCTCGGGATCGTGCCGTTCCGTGAGCTGTCCTTCCGGATCGGCGCCTGCGGCGTTGAAGTAGCGCAGCGCGACGGAGCGGAAATCATAGGCGCGCGCATAGTCGCCAAGCATCAGCTCGATCATCAGCTTCGTGCGCCCATAGGGGTTGATCGGAAACTGTTCCGTATCCTCGGTGATCGGAAGCCGCTGCGGCACGCCATAGGTGGCGCAGGAACTGGAAAACACGATGCGTGCCAGCCCGGTCGCGCGGCAGGCTTCGAGCAGCGCGATGCTGCCTGCGACGTTGTTGCGGTAGTATTTTCCCGGGTCTTCGACGGATTCCCCGACATAGGCGGAAGCCGCAAAGTGGATCACGCATTCAGGCAGGAACGTCCGGACGGCCGTTGCCAGCCGTTCCGTATCCTCGAGATCGCCTTCAACGAGGGGACCCCAGCGTACGTTGGCCCTATGTCCCGTCGACAGGTTGTCATAGACGACGGGGACGAAACCCTGCTGGGCAAGGCGTTTGCAGGTGTGGCTTCCTATGAAGCCGGCACCGCCGGTGACGAGTACGACGCGGGACATCTCATACCGCCTGTCCCGCCGTTGCGCGATCGGCCGCGCTGAGGCGCTCCTCGAAGTAGGCGATAGTGCGCTCAAGCCCGTCGCGCAGGATGACCTTCGGCTCCCAGGCGAGTTCGGTCAGCGCCTGCGAGATATCGGGACGGCGCTGGCGAGGATCGTCGACGGCCGCCGCCTGGTGAACGATGCGCGAGCGCGACCCGGTCAGAGACCGCACCATCTGCGCAAGTTCGAGAACGGTGAACTCCCCAGGATTGCCAAGGTTGATCGGGCCGATGCAGTCATCCGCCGAGACCGAAAGCCGGAGAAAGCCGTCGATCAGGTCGTTGACATAGCAGAAGGACCGGGTCTGCTGCCCGTCGCCATAGATGGTCAGGTCCTTGCCGAGCAGGGCCTGAACGACGAAATTGGAGATCACCCGGCCATCGTCCGGACGCATGCGCGGACCGTAGGTATTGAAGATGCGCGCGACCTTGATCTTGACCCGATGGGATCGGTGGTAGTCGAAGAACAGGGTTTCGGCCGACCGTTTTCCTTCATCGTAGCAGGCACGCGGGCCGATCGGATTGACATTGCCGAAATAGACCTCGCGTTGCGGGCTGAGGAGCGGATCGCCGTAGACTTCCGAAGTCGAGGACTGGATGACCGTGGCGCCGGTGGCGCGCGCATTTTCGAGTGCATGCAGCGCGCCAAGGACGTTCGTCATGAGAGTGCCAACCGGATCGGCCTGATAGTCGGGCGGCGATGCGGGAGAGGCAAAGTTGAAGATGACGTCGGCGTCAATCAGATAGGGTTTGCGAACGTCATGATCGATGATGTGGAAATGCGGGTTCTGCACCAAATGAGAGAGGTTTTCACGCCGTCCGGTTGAAAAATTGTCGAGACAAATAACCGTATGACCTAGAGAAAGAAGTCTTTCGCAAATATGAGAGCCAAGAAACCCGCCTCCACCTGTTACTAGAATTCTCCTTGGTATTCCTGAAATCTTCTTTAGAAATTCCCGTTGCCCGACGACAGACAACGGCCCCGGAACGACCTTTCGCATACACACCTCCAATTATTGTACACACCATTTCTCATGGTGATTGGAGACGGGCTGCCAATGGAAATATAATAAGGAGTTTGTTCTTTATTACAAATTCACGCACAACCCGACAGAACTATAATTCTACAATCCATCCGAAAATCTACTTATCTTCAATTTCAATATTAGTTAATTATCAAATAACCATTAGCGCGTCAACTAAAACAATAAGGATTGATATAATGTAATCTGAAATAGGAATAAAATAATCGGAAACATAATCACGAATAGTTACATTATAATCCAATCAACATAATCATCTAATACCTTGTTAACCATCTTGAAGTCACAGCGGGCTATCGGATCGCTCAAGAAACATTGCCATTCTCAGGGGAGTAGACCGTCATGCGGATGCCGGTCGCGTGTTCCGCCGTGGCGACCACGCTTCGCCACAGACCAGATCACGGGAACGCGGCAAACGGGGCCTCACAGACGATATCCAAACACCAACATCTGCGCTCTCGACCACGTCGAGGCACAGAAATGAAGTGTTTGGCCGACGCTGCCGAGCCTAGTTCTTCGAGCCTAGTTCTTCCAGCGCGACGAAAGCGTGTCGCCACCCCGTTCGGCCGCCGCATCGTTGGTGAAGTAACGCGACGCCGCCTCCGTGCGGTTGCGGACGTTCATCTTCTTGTAGATGTTGCGGACATGAACCTTGACGGTATTTTCCGACAATCCAAGACGATCCGCGATGATCTTGTTTTGCGTTCCCTTGCAGATCAGATCGAGGATCTGAACTTCGCGGGTCGTCAGTCCGTCAGGTCCGGCATCGCGCTTGCGCCGACCTGCGCCTGCGGCCGGACCGGATCCGGACAGCTCTGCCCGCCGGCCATAGAGACTGCTCGCGGCGAAGGGCTCGGGCGAAAGCCGTCGCAGTAAGGCGGCTGGGAAGTGCTCGCCTCCCTTCATCAGTAAATCGATGGCCGCAAGGCAGACGTCCAGGTTCAGGTTCAACGGCAAAACGCCATGGATCAACCGCTCTTCAACGAAGCCGGCAATCGACGGATCGAGCTCGTCGGCATTCTCCACCACCAGACCGATCGAGGTCTTGGGGTGGAACTCGTGGATCGTCCGCAAGATTGCTGGAAAGGACTTGGCCGGCATCCGGTAGAGCATGATCAACGTCACGTCGACGAGACTGCCGTCCAACAGATTGTCCGGATCGGAAAAGCAGACGATGTCGTGCCCCTGAAACCGCGAGCCGACCGCCTGCATCAGGCACTCGGCAAACAGATCGATCTTGGCAAGCATGACAATCTTTTTTTTCTGCGATAAAGCCTTGTTGTTTTCTTCAAAATCACCAACGCTGGAGCTTCCCGGATACATTACGCCCTCCTAGGATTTTTCCATTTGTTTTTATGGGTGCTGCGTTTTTCCCGCTGTGCACCACACTTTCAGAAAATTTATTCGGAACCACTATGCATCACGATATCTTCCCGCCCCGGGAAAATTCGCGATAGCTAATGTAACGTAAAGATCTTCATTACGAAACAACCCAAAAGGATTAGAGGCGCTTCATAAGCGTTCTTAAATCGTTATAAATCGAACCATCTTTGGGTTACACTGCGATCGACCCCCTTATTGGGGGCGTGAAAAACGTCATCAAGATGGCAGTGATCGCCGTTCCGCCGCACACGACGGGCCATCCATTTCCGCGAGGCGCAGCCCTTCCGAGACGAGAAAACGGATTAGCTGCCGAGGTATTCCCGGTATCGCCTACTCATTTCGCGAGGTCGATATACCTAATAATACTTCGTTAGAGCTAGTAAACTTGCGCTTCGGGCGAAGCGGGTCGACCGTTCGCGCGAGGAAGCGGGGCACACAACCGCATGTTTGGTGCCCACAGTCGCGCTGGTGCGCGTGAATCTTGACGCCATAACAACGGCTTGGGACTGCGGATTACGCCACAAACAGCCAATAATTACAAACCACTAACCAGAATTGGTAGCTTCCGCGCGCCCGCGTTTGGAGTCACATTGGCGTTTCGTTCCTGAGTATGAACGAAAACAGCCTGGGTTTCGGAGGATCTTAATCCGCTAATGCCCTTCAACCCAGCGCGTGGCGTAAGCGTAAACCAGAGTAAGCGTAAAGAATACATTGATTGATTGCGGATTTCGTTCCGCTTTGTCATTTAAAAAAAGCATAAAATTCGAAATGTATTTTAATGAAAGCGATATAAATCAAGTTACAATATTGTTTATTCCTCAAAAACGGAGCCAACCCAGAAAAATACCGTAAGATCTAAAGGTATTTGGTGTTGGCTCCCCTTTTAACTTTAACCCCAAAAACGCCGTCTCAGCGTCCTTGAAACGGCTCCTCGCCCGTCAAGCCCTCTTCTCGCTCTCACTCCAGTCGAGAGCTCTTCCCGAAAGGAAGCCGCTGGACGCTTTCAGCATGATCTGCTCCTCCTGTCGGGTCTCCCTGAACAATGAAACGGCCGCGAGAGATATGTTCGCGGCCGTCCGATCACATCGCACTCAGCGAGCGCTGCCGCCCGAGCCCTACTTCTTCTCGAGTGCCTGCGTGAGCTGGTCGACGATATCCTGCTGCGACTTCAGGCCGGAGGCCGTCAGATAGAGCTTGGCGGAGTCGAGGTAGACGACGTGGCCGTCCTTCCAGGCCTTCGTCTGGCGCACCAGTTCGTTGTCGAGCAATGCCGCTGCGGGCTGCGCCTGCTGGCCGATTGCCGCATCGCGGTCGACGACGAAGATCCAATCGGGATTGGTCTCGAGAATGTACTCGTAGGAAACCGCCTGACCGTGGGTCGCTACCTGCAGTTCCGCATCGGCCGGCTTGATGCCGAAGACATCGTGCAACACGCCGAAACGCGATCCCTTGCCATAGGCGCTGATCTTGCCGCCGGTGGTGAGCAGGATCAGCCCGGTGCCCTTCTCAGCCGCAATGCCGCGAAGCTTTTCGATCGAGGCATCGAGCTTTTCGACGCTCGCTTTGATTTCCGCTTCCTTGCCGAAGATCTGGCCGAGAATCTCGGCATTCTTCTTGACGCTGCCGATGAGATCCTTGTCGTCGGAGGTCAGATCGATCGTCGGCGCGATCTTGGCGACATCGGCATATTTCGCCTGCGATCGACCACCGACGATCACCAGGTCCGCCTCTGCGGCATTGATGGCTTCGTAGTCGGGCTCAAACAGCGTGCCGATCTTCGGATAGCTGTCGGCCTTGTATTTTTCGAGCGAAGGCGGGATTGCCGCGCCGGGAACGCCGGCAACGGGAATGCCGAGCATATCCAGCGTCTCCAGCATGCCGAAGTCGTAAACCAGCACCGTCTTCGGGTTTTTCTCCACGTCGGTGACGCCGCTGCTGTGTTCGATCTTCAGCGTCTCGGCCATGGCGGCCGGCGCGCCGGCGACTGCGAATGCCGCCGCAATGACGAGGTTGCGCAGACCATTAGAAATCGAAGATATATTCATGACTATTTTCCTCATCTTTTATCGGTCGTCGTAGCGCGATTTTCCGGCGAGGGCAATGCACAGCTTCCGCTTGCCGAAGATGCCGCAGAAAACTTGACGAAGCCGATCATATATAAGACTAAGGCGAACCGTCCGCGGAGTGCCACTGCGCGGTGGCAAGCTTGAGCCTTCCACGAGGGGCGTCGAGCGCAAACGGGCAAGGGACATGCAAGCAGTGGTCAAAACGAACAACAGGCAGAGCAGGCCCGTAAGATGAAGCCGGCCCTGATTGCCATCCCCGTCATCCTCCTGCTTGCCGCCGTCAGCGTCTTCACCGGCGTCGGCAGCCTTGCCGCAGCCGACGATGGCCGCGGCTGGTTCCTGGTCGTCGAGAGCCGCCTGCCGCGCACGCTTGCGCTGATGCTCGCAGGCGCCGGCCTCGCGGTCTCCGGGATGATCATGCAGATGCTGGCGCGCAACCGCTTCGTCGAACCGTCGACGGCGGGCACCGCCGAGTCCGCCGCGCTCGGAATGCTGCTCGCCGTGCTCATCGCCCCCAACCTGCCGGTCGCCGGCAAGATGGTTTGCGCGGCGCTGACAGCGCTTGCCGGCACAGCCCTGTTCCTGCAGATCCTGCGGCGCATTCCCTTGCGTTCGGCCCTGATGGTGCCGCTCATCGGCCTCATGCTCGGCGGCGTCGTCAACGCCATCACCACCTTCATCGCCTATCGCTACGACCTGATGCAGTCGATGGGCGCCTGGATGTCGGGTGACTTCTCGGTGGTGCTGCGCGGTCGCTACGAGCTGTTGTGGATCGGTCTCGCGCTCACCCTCGTCGCCTATGCGACCGCCGCGCGCTTCACCGTCATCGGCATGGGCGAGGCGATCGCGCGCAATGTCGGCCTCAACTACGACAGGGTCGTAGCGCTCGGGCTCGCCATCGTCTCCATGGTTACGGCAACGGTCGTCGCCACTGTCGGCATGATCCCATTCCTCGGTCTCGTTGTTCCAAACATCGTCAGCCTGATCATGGGCGACAATCTCAGGCGCACGCTGCCCGTGGTCGCCGTCTCCGGCGCCGGCCTGGTGCTCGCCTGCGATATCGTCGGGCGACTCCTGATCGCTCCCTACGAGATCCCCGTGGGAACCGTCATGGGCGTCATCGGCAGCCTGATCTTCCTCCAGCTCCTGCTTTCGAGGCGCTCCCATGCAGGCTGATGCCAAGAGGATCGCTCCCTCCACCATCCTGCTTGCTTCGGCCGCGCTTGCACTCGTGTCGATGGTCGCTTTCATGACCATCGGTGCCAAGGGGAGCTGGTCCTTCCTTCTCTCCTTCCGCGGCACGAAACTGCTCGGCATGGTGCTGGTCGCCTATGCGATCGCCGTCTCGACGGTCCTGTTCCAGACGATCTCCGGCAACCGCATCCTGACGCCATCGATCATCGGCTTCGATGCCATGTATACGTTGCTTCAGACGATCATGGTGTTTTTCCTGGGTGCTGCGGGCGCCGGCAGCGTCGATCCGCGGCTGCAGTTCCTTGTCGAAACGGCGGTGATGGTCGGACTTTCGCTGCTGTTGTTTCGGGCGCTGTTTTCCGGCGCCGGCCGCAGCCTGCATCTTCTGATGCTGGTCGGCGTCATCCTGGGCGGCCTGTTCCGCAGCCTGTCGTCTTTCCTGCAGCGCATCCTCGATCCCAATGAGTTCGTCGTGCTGCAGGACAGGCTGTTTGCAAGCTTCAACAGCATCGATGCCAATCTGCTCGGCATTGCCGCCGTCGCTACCCTGGCCGTGACCTTCGTTCTGTGGCGGCTTTCGCCGACCTTCGACGTGCTCTCGCTTGGCCGAGAAGCGTCGATCGGCCTCGGCGTCGATCATCAGCGCGTCGTCACCCTTCTGCTGGTGCTGATCGCCGTGCTGGTGTCGGTCTCGACTGCGCTCGTCGGGCCGGTGACATTCTTCGGCCTGCTGGTCGCAAGTCTCGCCTGGCAGCTGACGCCGACCGCCAGCCACCGCTACGTGCTGCCGGTCGCCGTTTGCATCGCGATCGCCACGCTCGTCGCCGGCCAGGTCATCCTCGAGCGGCTGTTTTCCTTCAACACGGCGCTCAGCATCGTCATCGAATTCTTCGGTGGCCTTGTCTTCATCTTCCTGCTGGTCCGAGGTTCCGCCCGATGATCGAAATCCAAGAGGTGACGAAATCCTACGGTGGCAATGCGGTGGTCGACCGGGTGTCGCTGACGCTGCCCGCCGGCGGCCTGACCTCGATCATCGGTCCGAACGGCGCCGGCAAGTCGACGCTGCTGTCGATCGTCAGCCGGCTGATGCCGATGGATACGGGCAAGGTGCTGATCGACGGTCTCGACGTCAGCCGCACGGCTGGCGACGTGCTTGCCAGGCGGCTCTCGATCATGCGCCAGGACAACCACATCACCGCCCGCCTCAGCGTGCGCGATCTCGTCGCCTTTGGCCGCTACCCCTATTCCAAGGGGCGGCTGACGGCGGCCGACGCCGAACATATCGAGCGCTCGATCGCCTATCTCGGGCTTGAACCCTATCAAAACCGCTTTCTCGACGAGCTCTCGGGCGGCCAGCGCCAGCGTGCCTTCATTGCCATGGTGCTCTGCCAGGACACCGACTACATGCTGTTCGACGAGCCGCTGAACAATCTCGACATCAAGCATGCAGTCGAAACGATGAAGCTGTTGCGGCGCCTCGCCGACGACTTCGACAAGACCGTGGTCGTCGTCCTGCACGATATCAACTTCGCCTCCGCCTATTCCGACCGCATCGTCGCGATGCAGGCCGGTCGCCTCGCCTTCGAGGGGTCGCCGGAAGACATGATCGTGCCGTCCCGCCTTCAGGCGATCTTCGACGTCGATTGCCGCGTTCACGCTGTCGGCGAAACGCGGCTGGTCAACTATTTCGAATAGGTCGGGAACGCAAAGCGCGCTGCACGAAAATTCCGTGCAACGCGCCTTGATCGATTGAGCCAGCACTTGTGCTCGCCACCCTAGCCGGCGACGCCGCGCGCACCCTCCTTGCCGATCCGCGCAGCATCCGCGGCATGATCCTCGTCCGTCACCGAAGAGAGCCTCTTCAGCCGACGGCCGAGCTTCGTGTTGATGTCGTCCATCACGGTGAACATCACGGGCACGAAGACGAGGCTCAGCATCGTCGAGGTGATCAGGCCTCCGATCACCGCGATTGCCATCGGCGCCCGGAAGGCGGCATCGGCGCCGACGCCGATCGCGGCGGGAACCATGCCGGCCACCATGGCGATGGTCGTCATGATGATCGGTCGCGCGCGGGTGACGCCTGCCGTCAGCAGGGCCGTTCGCCGATCGGCACCCTCGTTGCGGCACTCGATCGCATGGTCGACAAGCAGGATCGAGTTCTTGCAGACGATGCCCATCAGCATGAGGATGCCGATCGTCGACGAGAGATCGAGCGAAGCGCCGAAGAGCAGCATGGCGAGCGCCGCTCCGCCGATCGACAGAGGCAGGGCCACCAGGATGGTAATCGGCTGCAGGAAGTCCTTGAAGAGCAGCACCAGAACCGCCGCGACCATCAGGATGCCGGCCAGCAGTGCAAGCGCGAAGTTGCGGAACATCTCCGACATATATTCGGCTTCGCCGTAGTTGGCCTGCGACACGCCCAGGGGCAGTTCGGTCATGGCCGGTAGCGCCGAGATCGCCTCGAACGCAGTCCCGAGCGTGATGCCGTTGAGATTGGCCTCGACGGCGATCAGACGCTTGCGATCGAGACGTTCAACGCTGCTTTCCTCCGCACCGAAGGAAATATCGGCGACCGAGGTCAGCGGCACCACCGTGCCGGCATTCGTGCCGACCCTCAGATTGCGCAGCGTGTCGACGTCGCCTCTGGCCGCCTGGTCGAGCATGACCCGGATCGGCACCTGGCGGTTGCCGAGATTGAAGCGCGCCGAATTGCTTTCGCTGTCACCCATCGTAGCGATGCGGGCGACGGTGCCGATCGAGGTCACCGAGACACCGAGCCTTGCCGCCTCGTCGAAGCGCGGCTTGACCAGCAGTTCTGGCGAAAGCAGCGGCTCTGTGGACTGGACGTTGACCAAACCCGGAAGCGCGCGCATCTCCCTTTCAAGACGCCGCACCGAAGCCATCAGCGCTTCCGGGTCGTCGCTCGTCAGATAGATCGAGAGATCCTTGGCTCCCTCGACCGACGAGAACGTTGCCTGGATATCGGGCGTTGCCGCCAGCAGCGGACGGAGCGACAGCTCGAAGGACTTGCGATCGAGCCCGCGCTCCTTGCGCGGCTTGAGCTTGATGCGCAGGGAGACCTCGTTGAGGTTTTCCGCCGTCGCCAGAACGCTTTCGACCTCCGGCCGCGCCTTGATCTGGCCGACCAGATCATCGGAAATGCGGGCGGTTTCTGCGAGCCGCGTGCCGGGGGGCAAGGTGATCTTGAGCTGGGAGACGTTGCTGTCGCTCGTCGGCAGGAAGCCGGTCGGCAGCATGGTCAAGAGCCCGATCGAGCCGATGAAGATCAGCGCAACCAGCGACAAAGCCGTCTTGCGATGATCCAGGGTCCAACCGAGCAAGCGTCGATAGCCGTTGGCGATACGCGATGGCTTGCCGGCATGGCCATGGCCGCCCCTCGGCCGCAGCAGGTAAGCCGCCATCAACGGCGTCAGCAGGCGTGCCACCGCCAGCGAGAACAGCACGGCGATCCCGACCGTCAGGCCGAACTGCTTGAAATACTGCCCGACGGCGCCGCCGATGAAGCTGACCGGCGCAAAGACCGCGACGATCGTCAGGGTCGTGGCGACGATGGCAAGACCGATCGCATCGGCCGCGTCGATCGCCGCGATGAACGGGCGTTTGCCCATGCCGACGTGGCGTTCGATATTCTCGATCTCGACGATCGCGTCGTCGACGAGAATGCCGATGACGAGCGTCAGCGCCAGCAGGCTGATGCCGTTGAGCGTGAAGCCGAGCAGGTCCATCACCGCGAAGGTCGGCAGGATGGAGAGCGGCATGGCAAGTGCAGAAATCAGCGTCGCTCGCCAGTTGCGCAGGAAGGCGAAGACGACAACGACCGTCAGGATCGCACCTTCGATCAGCGCGGTGACGGCCGCGTCGTAGCTTTCCTGGGTGTATTCGACGAGCGAGATCAGCTCCGTGAACTCGACGCCGGGCACACGCGCGCGGATCTCCTTCAACCGCGCGGCAACGGCGTCGGCAACGACGGTGTCACTCGATCCCTTGCTGCGCGAAACCGAGAAGCTGACGACCGGCTCGCCGTCGACGCGCGCGAAGTTGCGCGGTTCGGAAGACGTATCCTCGATCGTCGCTATGTCGGAGAGCTGCACCCAGCGGCCACCTGACAGCGGGATCGACAGGCGCGAGAGTTCCTCGACCGAGCCGGCGCTGCCGACCGTGCGGATCGACTGTTCGCGGCCGCCGATCTCGCCGCGTCCGCTCGGGATATTGGTGTTGATCTCGCGCAGCGCCGTATTCACCTGGTCGGCCGTCACGCCAACCGCCAGCAGGCGCTCGGGATCGAGCGACACCCTGACCTCGCGATTGACGCCGCCGAGCCGCTGCACCTTCTGCACGCCGGGCAGCGTCAGCAGTTCGCTGTTGATCGTATCGTCCACGAACCAGGAGAGCTCCACGGGCGACATGTCGGGCGCGCGCACGGCGTAATAGACGATGGCGCTGCCATCCACATCGAGGCGCGAGACGATGGGTTCCTGGATAGACTGCGGCAGGTCGGAGCGGATCTGCGCCACGGCCTCGCGCACGTCATTGGCGGCACGATCGGGATCGGTGCCGATCTTGAATTCGACCGTGGTCGTCGACACGCCATTGGTGATGGTCGAGCGCATATGGCTGACCCCGACAAGGCCGGCGGCCACACCTTCGACACGGCGCGTGACCTGCGTTTCCATTTCGGCCGGCTGGGCGCTCGGCTGCGTGATCGTCACCGTCACGACCGGGAACGACACACTCGGATTGGCGTTGACCGGCAGCCGCAGGAACGAGGCGATGCCCATCAATGTGAGGACGACGAAGAGAACGATCGTCGGAACGGGCTTTCGGATCGCCCAGGCAGAGATGTTGCTGGTCATTGCGGCTTGCCCGTCTGGGTCGGCTGGACATCTCTCGCCAGAACCGCTTCACCTTCGCGCAGCGACACCCCGGCCTTGAGAACAACCCGGTCACCGGCTGCAAGCCCGGAGACGATCTCGACCTTGCCACCCTGGCGCATGCCCGGCTGAACCGTCTTGCGCGCCACTTTGCCCGCATCGACGACGAAGACCGAAACCGTGCCGTCGGGAGCCCCGTAAAGCAACGCGGAATCGTCGACCATGATCGCCTTGCGCTCGGCCACCACGATCTCCGCCCGGCCGAAGGTGCCGGCAAAGGGCGGCTTGCTGGTATTCAGCGTGACCTGAGCAGTTCCGAGCCGGGTTTCGCGGTCGATCTTCGGATTGATCACGCGCACTTTGCCCTCGATCCAGTCACTGCGGCCGGAGAGCTTGACCTTGACGACCTGGCCGACGGCAAGTAGCGGCAGTTCCGTTTCCGGAACTTCGGCCGCAAACTCGATCTCGCCCTCGCGGATCAGCTTGACCAGCGGGTCAGAGCCCGCAAGCGCACCGGCACGGGCGAGCCGCTCGGAGACGATGCCTGCGGCGGGAGCCACGATCACGGCGCGTTCGAGTTTACGGCGTGCCTCGGCCTCGAGTGCTTCCGCCTGTTCGTAGTCGGCCCGTGCGACCTTCACCGCCTGTTCGGCGATCGCAAGCGCAGAGACACGCTCCTCGAGAATGGTTTCGGCCTGAAGGTGGCGCAATTGCCGGGCCCGGGCGAGCTTCCTCTGCTCCTGCGTGACCGTTTCCGCCTCCCGCGCCATCGTGGCACCCGCACGGGCCACCCGGCCCTCCGCCTCGCGCAGAAGGTTTTCCAGCATGTCGGTCTCGAGCCGGGCAATCACCTGCCCGGCCGCAACCCGGTCGCCGATCTCGACTTCGACTTTGGCGATACGCTGATCGGTCAAGGTCGTGCCGACCGCAATCTCCTCGCGAGCGACGAAGATGCCGGCGAAGGACCGGGTCCACTCCTGCGGGCGGCTGTCGGCCACGAGTGTCGACACCGTACGGCTGATAGCCGCGCTATCGACAGGAACGGACGCGGCCGCCTCCCCGGAGGCGTGCGCCACACCACCCGTCATAGCGAGAGCAATGAGCGCAGCAAGCATGACCTTCAACTCAACTGTACGTCTCATTTCATTGGCTTTCCATTGGTGAGGCCAGTCGGATCGCAAACACGGGCGCTGCAAGCTGCCGGCCTCGAGATCGGGCAATCTGCATCGAATAATTATTAGATTAGTCAATCTAATAAATTGATCCATCAAACGCGGCGATTGTATGGCAGATTACATACTATCATTGCGGGAAGATGGCGGAGTTCCTGTCGGCAGGCGACCTTGACACCGGCGCACCACCCCACGAAATTAGAGTGCTCGCTCTAATAATGAGATTGCCCTGCAAGGAGAATTGGCGATGCGCAAGGTCGACCCCGAGAAACACGCCGCCAAACGTCGACTGATCCTCGATGCAGCAATCACCTGTTTTGCGCGCAAGGGCTTCCACGGCACGTCGACTGCCGAAATCTGTGCCGAGGCAGGCATGAGCCCGGGCAATCTCTTCCATTATTTTCCGACCAAGCACACCATTATCGCGGCGATCGTGGAGGAGGAACGTCAAGAAACGGCGGAGATCTTCCGAAAATTGGGTGAAGCCGAAGACCTCTTTGCCGCTCTGCTCGGTTTCATGGACACCGTTCTCGAGCTTGCGGGCGACCCGACCTATTCGAGCCTCGCGCTCGAAATCGCCGCCGAAGCGATGCGTGACGAACGGATCGGTACGCTCGCCGCCGCCAATGACGCAGAGCTTCACGGAGCCCTTGCGGCGCTGCTTCGGGGTGCGGCTAGCCGAAATCAGATCGATCGAACCGTGGATGCGGACGGTGCTGCCCGATGGATTGCCGCAATCATCGACGGCATCTTCAGCCGGGTCGCTATCGACCCCGGCTTCAAGCCGAAGCACGAAGGCACGATGCTGCGGCTTCTCCTGACCCGGTTTCTGCGCCCGCAGGGCTGACGCCTTCGAACGGAATGACCGCAGCGAGCATTCTCTCGCCGCGGTCGTTGATTTCAGGCCCACCGGCTTTCGCCGGAGGTTCCCTCAAGACGGAAGCAATATCAGGAATGCTTCTGGATGATGCCGTAGACGATGTTCCGGTTGGCACCGAACTGGACGCGCGCATCGACGGCAGCTTTGCCCGCGCTCTTGTGGATGATGTTCCACATGTCCGCCTCCGAACGCAGCAGCAGTGCCCAGTTCATGAAGGTCTCCATGTAACCGTCGACGCCGATATCCTGGGCGAAGTTGGCAAACAGGAAGACACCGTTCGGCTTCAGCATCTGCAGGCAGCGATGGGTCAGCTTGATGGCCACCTTGTCGGCAAGGTAGTCATAGAGGCCGGCAGCATAGATGAAGTCGAACTTGCCGAGCTTCTGATCGCGGCCAAGCAGGCTGCGGACGGAGCCATCAACGCCTTCGATGCAGGTTCCGGCGAAGTCGCGGCTGATCGAACCGACGCTGAGCGGGTCCTGGTCGAGCGCCACCCACCGCTTGATCCGACGCTCCTCGAGCGCCACCGAGCGATTGGCCTCGCGCAAGTGGCCGGCTGCAATCGTCAGAATTTCCGCCTGCGAACCGCGGCTGGCCGCGATCTCGTCGACGTGACGGGTCAGGAGGTCGCGACGCTCGCGCACCGCAACCGAGGAGGACGCGTCCTTGGTGTAGTCATAGAGCGCTCGCCCGGTGGGCGATGCCCGCTCGATCTCCTTGGCAACGCTCGCATGACCATAGATGAAGTCAAGCAACTGCGCGTCGCCCGAGTAGCCCCTGGGCTTTTCGGAGGACCATCGGGTGAACGGGTCCTGGAGGAAATATTCCGACACCGGGTGTGCCTGGGCGATCGGTATCAGTTCCTGCCAGACGTTCGGGTGGAACTTGGCCCGAGTTTCATGAAGAGCGGCTGCAAGCCGGTCGATAATCTTCGCCGGGTCCGTTCCCTGCAGGAACTGCTCCTGGGCAATCCTGAGAATCACTGCGAGCTCGGCCCTGCCGACCGTGAGCTGTTCGTCGTGCCGCTCGCCCCTGGGCGAAACGAACTCATCAGCCATCGCCTTGGGAGTAATCAGGCTTTGACCATCGAAAACCGTCTGAAATTGGCGCACGCGAGACCATCCGTTAATGCTTTGTTAACAATGGTCGCGAAGATGCGCGCATTACGGCTCGGTTTGCAAGTTTTTGTATATAATAAGGTAAATACTCGTGCTTCCTCCCTTTGGGTTACGCCTAATCCTAGGCGTTCCGGCCCTTTAATTTAACAAAACTTAATGGACACCTCCTATCATCCCACCCGCACCACTCGTCCCTGTTGCAGGCGTAAAGTGGGGGGCAAGCATGGAGTGTCCGAAACAACGTCCATTGATGGAAAAGCGACGACAGATTTCCGTTGACCGTGACGCAGCGCGATGGATCAGTGCATGAAGCACACGTTGGCCGACGTAGTTGACATCGACCTACATAAGCAGCCGCACAGGCCGCATTTGGCTGAGCTTCAGACACTCTATCGAATGGAGGGCGAGGCTGGCCGGCGTGCGGCGACGAGGCAGGGCCTCTGGGTCGCGGTTGCCGTCTATCTGTCGTTTTTCGCGATCGACATTCTGCTGGTCCCTGATGTCGCCTTCAATACGATCTTCGCGCGCCTCGTCGTCGGCATCGGCGCGCTTTTGACCTTCGAGATCCTGTATCGCATCAAGGCCCGAACCAAGTGGCTCGACGGCACCTGCGCCGCTGCACTGGTCTTCGGCTACATCGGCTGGCTCGTGCCTGCGATGATGACGGCCGACGTTGGCAGCATGTCCTACTACATGATCTTCGGCGCGATCTTCATGATGGGCGCCAATCTCTTCTTCAGTTTCCGCTTTCGCCTCTCGGTCGTCGCCTCCGGGATCGTGTTGACGACGTTCTTCATCGCTCTCTCGTTATTCTCCGAGCAAGATCCTGCCTATCTGATCGCCTTCGGGACCTTTTACGTCTCCTGCTTCATCTTCACCTCCTATGTAAACTGGAAGCTCAACCGCGAGCGCTACAAGGTGTTCCTCAACGCCTTCGAGGCGAAGATCCAGCAGAACGAGGCCTCGGAACGAGGCATGGCGCTCCTGCGGCTATCCAACACCGATCCCCTGACCGGTCTGGACAACCGCCGCGCCATCGACCAGCAGCTGCGCGACTATTGGAACGATTGGCAGAAGCTCGGAAAGAGCTTTGCCGCCATGCTGATCGACGTTGATTTCTTCAAGAAATACAATGACTGCTACGGCCATCAGGAGGGCGACCGCTGCCTCGTTCTGGTGGCCAATGCGCTCGGCGAGGCGATCAAGGACTATAACGGCTCCATCGGTCGCTACGGCGGCGAGGAGTTCATCGTTCTTGCCCGCCTGGACACTCTGGAGCAGGCAGCCGAGCTGGCCGAGGTGATCTGCCGTACCGTCGAGAACATGCGGCTGGTGCATGAGCAGCGCCGCGATGGCGTCTCCATCGTCACCGTCAGCGTCGGTGCTGCTTTCACGCGCAATCAGACCGGCGCCAAGCTCGAGAAGATCATCCACGAAGCCGACCGTGCGCTCTATGCCGCCAAGGCGAGCGGCCGAAACTGCGCGAAGCTGTTCGACCCGAACGACCCGCAAAGCAGCGACGAAAGCGAGAACATTGCCGCGCTTCTGAAGATCGCGGTCGATCAGAACCTGGTATCGCTCGTCTACCAGCCGATCAGGAACGTGATGACCGGTGAGGTCGAGGCCGTCGAGGCCCTGATGCGGCTGACGATGCTGGACGGCACGTCGGTTCCGCCGAGCCTTTTCATTCCGGTTGCCGAGCGAACCGGCGCCATTCTCGACCTCGGCCGCTGGGCGATCAAGACCGTCTGCCGCGAACTTCTCGTCGATAACCATATCCCGCTCGTCAGCGTCAACGTCTCGCCGATCCAGCTGAAGACCCCGGGCTTTGCAACCTCGGTCGCCGCGATCCTCGGAGAGACCGGCGTGGCCGGCAGCCGTCTTGCCTTCGAGATCACCGAAGGGCTCGAAATGGAGATGCATTCGGGCATCCTGCGCTGCATCAGCGACCTCGAAACGCTGGGCATCAGGATATGGCTGGATGACTTCGGCACGGGCTTTGCCGGCCTCTCCTGGCTGCGCCTGATCGAATTCGATACCGTGAAGATCGATCGGTCGTTCCTGCACGATTGCAATACCCCCAAGGGGCGCGCCATGCTGCAGGACATCATCGGACTGGTGCGAAACCGCGGCCACAAGATCCTGATCGAAGGCGTAGAGACCGACGAGCAACTGGCGCTGATGCGGCGCTTCCGGATCGACCAGGTCCAGGGCTTCCACGTCGGCCGCCCTGCGCCGGCAGAGACTTTCCGTACGCCACCGGACAAGCCGCGCATGCCGCTGCGAAACGGCGCCCGATCCTAGCCGGGCCCACGCTCGATCCGGAAGCGCATAGTGCGCGCTTCGGAGCCGGCTTCAGCCAAAACACAACCTTAACATAGCCCGCGAATACATGTTGCGCTTCGACCGGGTGGAGACGTAGTATACCGGAGCTTACAGTGCCGCCGGATACAATCTCACATTGTGACCATGGGAGCGTGCATGACCATGGAAAGTCGGCAGGACAGCCGGGTCAAGTCGGCAGTTGCCCCACCCACCGACGCGGAAATTCTGGCACAACTCGATCGAATTCGCCGCAGCGCCGAGTTCGATGCGCCGGAGCGTGATCGCAAATTCCTGACCTATGTCATCGAGGAAACGATTGCGGGCCGAGGAGATCGCATAAAGGCCTATTCGATTGCAACCGAGGTCTTCGGCCGGGATTCCTCTTTCGACCCGCAGACGGATCCGGCGGTGCGGATCGAAGCGGGCCGCATTCGCCGGGCGCTCGAACGCTACTACCTCGTTGCCGGACGGACCGATCCGATCGTCATCAGCATCCCCAAGGGCGCTTACGTGCCAACTTTCGAACGGCGCATCGATGCGTGGCTCCCGTCGCACACGGAAGCCAAGGAAAGTGCCGCACAAAAACCAGCCACTCTACACACCCGGCGAGGAGCCTGGCTCACGGCGGCAGCCATGGTCTGCGTCGGTGGTGGCCTGACAGCCGGGGCGCTCCTCCTTCACGAGGATGACAAATCGATCGTTCGCCTGCAGCCGACGATCCCGAAGCTCGTCGTCACACCATTTGAAGACCTGTCAGGAACCTCCCAATCGGCGATGATGGCCCGCGGGCTCACTGACGAGGTCGTCGGCAACATCGCCAAGTTCAAGGAGATCACCGTCACCACCCGTGAAGGGCCCGATGCCTCGCCGCAGGGTGGTCCGGTCTTTGCCCTGGAGGGTCGGGTCCGGTTCGACGGCGAAAGACTGCGGCTCGTGGCGAGACTCATCCAGCGGTCCGATGGATCGGTGGTATGGACGAATGCCTACGACGAGCGTCTGGAAACCGGCAAGACTATCGACCTGCAGGTGAAGGCGGCCGCCGCTGTGGCTGGCGCCGTGGCACAGCCCTATGGTGCCATTTTCCAGGCAAACGCCACGGCGTTCAAACAGTCAGTTCCCGATGACTGGCAAGCTTATGCCTGCACCTTGAGCTATTACGGCCATCGCGGCGACGTCGGTGCGCAAGGCCAAGCCGGGGTGCAGGAATGTCTGCAACAGGCGACGCGACAGGTGCCAACCTACGCGACGGCCTGGGCCTTGCTGTCGATGTCCTATATCGACGCCTTCCAGGATCGTCTCGATCGCTCCTCCTCGGTAACGCTGGAGCGGGCAACCGAAGCGGCAGCCCGTGCTGTGGAACTGGATCCCCAGGACGTGCGCGCCCTTGAGGCGCGAATGCTCGCCCTGTTCTTCCGCGGCGATGTCGATGCTGCCCTGGCCGTCGGCGCGCGCGCACTTGCGATCAATCCCAACGACGCCGAGCTCGCCGGCGAATACGGGTTCCGGCTGGCGCTTTCAGGCCAATGGGATTCCGGCTGCAAGCTGCTATCGGAAAGCGTCGCCCGCAACTTTGGTCCCGCCCGCTATTTCGAAGCAGCGCTTTCGGTCTGCTCCTACTTCGGGGGCGACTATGTCACCGCCGAGCAATGGGCGCGCATGGCCGATCTTCGCACCCATCCGTTCTCCCGCGTCATGCTTCTGGCCACGCTGGGCAAGCTTGGCAAAGATGCACAGGCGCAGGAAGAAAGGACGTGGATCGAAACCAATCTGCCAGGCCTGCTTGAAGGTATCCCCCAGGAGGTCGCTCTGAGGCTGCGCCGTCCGCAGGATCGGCAACAGCTTGTTGATGGCTTGCGCAAGGCGGGCGTGCCGATTCCCGAAACCGAATTCGAACAGGCACGCACCGATAGTTCGATCCACTGACCGACGCGCGCTCAAACCGGCCGCGGCGATTGCGATGCGTCGGATTGGGGTTTTTCCCCCACGGCGCCCCCCTGCATCCAGACCATCAGCAGATCGTGGACCACACTGAGAACGATGGGGCCCAGGAAGAGGCCGATCAGCCCGTAGGAAAGCGTGCCGCCAAGCACCCCGAGCAGTATGACCAGCGTCGGCGTCGAAAGTCCGCGAGCCACCAGGATCGGCTTCATCACGTTGTCGATGACGAAGAGCGGGACCAACAGAATGGTCATAAGCAGCGCTGGACCGAAATCCATCGTCACCCAGGCCCAGATGATCACCGGAAGCAGCACCAGCGCGGGCCCGATCTGGATGATGCAGAGAACAAGCACGACGAATGCGATGGCACCCGGCGCCGGAACATGGAACAGGCCGAGCACCAAGGCACAGAGAAAGGCCTGCAGCAACGCGACGCCGATGACCCCGCGTGCCACGTTGCGGATCGTCGCTGCCGCCAGACGCAGGAAGCCGATGCCCCTGTCACCGCCGATCCTGCCGGAGAAGCGTTGCGCCATCTCCGCCAGCCGTTCGCCGGAGCCGAAAAGAAAGCCGGCCACCAACACGGACACCACGAAGCTCAGCACCTCGGCGCCGATGCTCGCAATTTTGCCGAGCGCCTTACTGCCCGCCTGCACCAGCGAAGGTTCGAGCTTGCTCAGGAGAGCTTCGAAATTATCCGATGCCATGCTCCAGGCGGCATGAACCCGTTCACCGACGATCGGCCACTCGCGAACGTATTCCGGCGGTACCGGCACTCTGAGAGAACCGTCGGCAAGTTTTGCGAGCAGCGCCTGGAGCCCTTCGGCAAAGCTGACCGCAATCGCGGTCAACGGGGCGACGATGACGGCCAGACAGGTCAGCGTGATGAGAAATGAAGCCAATCGCCGCGAGCCGAGAAGGCGGCCAAGTCGGGCATAGGCCGGGTAGAGCGCCACGGCAAGGATGGCCGCCCAGATGAGAATGATGGCGAATGGCGCAATCAGCGTCAGGGACCAATAGGCAAAAAGCCCGACGATGCCGATCCTGGCGATATCGGTGATCTTCGCCTCAATGGACGGGGGACCGGTTGGCCCATCGCGAACCGCGCCCGTTCGGGAAGGATCATCAACCATTCTCGCCCCTAACCCCTTGATGTGGCAAATCAATGCGCCGCTGAGCTTCTCGACGGCCCCGCCTATCGCCGAATCCATATGCCTGGGACCCGCGGCAGCCAGCATATCTCCGCCCGTGCAACAGTCATGCGGATCGTACCCCGGCGATGGCCGGTAGGCAGTAACATACAGTAGCATACGTCATTCAGGCTTCCCCATCGGCTACCCTCCTCTAGAGATACCTGTGACAGACGGCAGTAGAAATATAAGCTGCGACCGCATCAAGCACTGGTTGCAGCAGAAGCGTCGACAGGGGGCTGTCACGCGCGCTTGTCCAAGCGCCCGCGCGCCTCAGCCAACAAAGGGAGGCTGGATAGATGATCCGGAAAACGATCATCGCGCTCGGCAGCGCAGTGACGATACTGGTTTCAACGCCCATCACGGCCGTCATGGCCCAGCAGACTGCGAGTGCGCCAGCCGCTGAGCAGCAGACGGCGCCGGACCCCCTCAGCGACGACGAGCTCGAAGTTCTGGTCGCACGCATCGCGCTCTATCCGGACGAGCTGGTGGCGCTTATTTCCGCTGCCGCGCTCTATCCGCTGCAGATCGTCGAGGCAGAACGGTTTCTGGAGGCTCGCCAGAAGAAACCCGACATGAAGCCAAAGGACGATTGGGACGGTAGCGTCATTTCGCTGCTCAACTATCCCCAGATCGTCAAGATGATGAGCGAAGACCTCGAGTGGACGCAGGCTTTCGGCGACGCGATCGCCAATCAGCAGAAAGATGTGCTGATCGCGATACAGCAATTGCGCGACGAGGCCGTCGCCAAGAACATCATCAAGAGCGACGACAAGGTGAAGGTGGTCCAGGAAGGCGACAACGTCATCATCCAGGCAGCCAACCCCGAAACGATCTACGTTCCGCAGTATCCGCCGGAGATGCTGTACGAGCCGAATTATGCACCGGCGCCGATCGGCTACTATGAAGAACCCTATCCGGCCTATTGGTATCCGGGGGCGGCCTTCTTCGCCGGCGCGGTGACTGGGGCTGCCTTCGCGGCGATCGTCGACTGGGACGATTGGGGCGTCTGGGGCGGCCGCTGGAACGGCGGCGACATGGACATCGACTGCAACAACTGCTTCAACAACATCAACGGCAAGGTGAAGTGGAACGACATCGACTGGAAGAATGTCGATCGCAGCAAGATCAACTTCGACCGCGACCAGCTTCAGCATTTCGACCGCAACAGCATCAAGAACAACATCAAGGCAAACGGCAACAACAACCTGCGCAACCGCGCCGCCGAGATCAACCGCGATCGGCCGAACGCGCGGCCCGGCGGTGGTGGCGGCGGTCAGATCCGGGACGTGCGCAAGAGCACGCTCGATGGGCTGAAGGCCCAGCAGAGGCCGGCAGCGCGGCCCGGTGGTGGCGGGCAGGGGGTTGCGAAAGCGCGGCCCGGCGACGGCAAGCCGAGCCTCAACCGCCCTGGCGGCAAAAAGCCTTCGCAAGTGAACCGTCAGGGCGGCAAGAAGAAGATGGCCGCCAAGGCGCAGAACCGACCGAGAAATCCATCGGGCCTCGGCAACGTCAATCCCGGGCGGCGTGAAATCAACTCGTCACGCCGCGGCGGTCAGAGCATGGGCGGTGGCCACCGCGGCGGCGGGCGGCCACAGATGAGCCGCGGCGGCGGCAGACCGCCAATGCACCGTGGCGGTGGTGGTCGCGGCGGCGGCGGACGCAGACGTTGAACGGATCATAGGAGAACGACCATGGCAAAGCTCTTTCATCCGTTTCTCCTCGGAACGGCGATCGCCCTCACGCTGGCCGCCGTGCCACTCAACGCGTCTTTCTCGCAGACACAGACCCCGGCGGAACAGGCGCCAACGGATCAAATGGCTGCGGGCCTCGATGCCTATGCTGCCGACGAGGATCCGCCGGTCTTCGATGATCCCGCCAAAGCGGTCGACGAATTCAAGGCGAAGCTCGCCGCCAATGACTTCGACGGTCTGGCGAAGCTTCTGGGGCTCAATGCGGAGAAGCTGAAGGCCGGTGAAGGGGCGATGGATACGTTCGCGCTCATTCGTGAAGGTGCCGCCCGCAATGTCGTCGTGCGCGACCTCGAAGGGCGCAAGATCATCCAGCTCGGCGATCGGCTCTGGCCCCTGCCCTTCCCAATCACCAAGGGCGAGGACGGCAAATGGGCTTTCGACACCTATGTCGGGCTCGAGGAGATTGTCAATCGCCGCGTCGGCGAGAACGAACTCGAGGCGATCGATACGGTACAGGCCTATGTCGATGCGCAGAAGGAATACGCCTCGCAGGATCGCGACGCCGATGGCGTGCTCGAATATGCCCAGAAGCTGATCAGTACACCTGGCCAGACGGACGGGCTCTACTGGCCGGCCGATCAGGGCGATGGCGAAAGCCCGGTCGGCGACTCGATCAGCGAGGCAGCACTGGAAAAGGCCAAGGCCGGCCAAGGCTACTTCGGCTACCGCTTCCGCATCGTGACATCGCAAGGCGATAACATTGCCGGCGGCCGATATGACTATGTCATCAACGGCAACATGATCGGCGGTTTCGCCTTGATCGCCTGGCCGGTCAGTTATGCCGAGACCGGCGTCAAGACCTTCGTCGTCAACCAGCAGGGCATCGTTTACGAGCGGGACCTGGGGCCGAGCACCGAACAGATCGTGCCCTTCATCGATCGTTTCGATCCCGACGACAAATGGGACGTGGTCCCCGATTGAGCGCCGATCTCAGTTGACGATCTCCTGTCGGGCCGGATTTCCCCTCCGGCCTGAATGGGCGAACGGATCGACGACATCGTTGCCGAGGTTCTCTGACGGTTTCGGCCACCTACGCGTCAGCTTGTGCAAATCTCAGCGGCATGTGCAGCGAAACGCGATAGCGCGTCGGCCCGACATGACCGGCGGTCAATGATGCACCCTCCGGAAAATGCGTCCTGACCCGATGAGCGACATTGGCAAGGCCAATACCGAGGCCCTCGCCCGCCTTGCCGGAAGCGGACGCGGCAACGCCGTTTTCGACGGACAGATTAAGCGTCCCTCCGACCCGGGCCGCCCGGATGTGAATTTCGACCTCGCCGATTGAGCGGCCGACGCCGTGCTTCACCGCATTCTCGACCAGCGGCTGCAGGATCAGACTTGGAACCATGGCACCCTCGAGTTCGGGAGGGATGTCGATACGGACGACCATTCGATCCGAAAACCGCTCCTTCTCGATATCGAGATACTCTTTCTGCAGAGCCATTTCGTCCGCAAGCCGCAATTCGCGCATCGGATCGAGCTGCAGCGTCGACCGCAGAAACCCCGAGAGCGACATGATCATCCGCTCGGCCCGCTGCGATGCCCCCTCCTCCACCAGGCCGGTGATGGAGTTGAGCGTATTGAAGAGGAAATGCGGGTTTATCTGATATTGCAACGCACGCATCTGCGCCGCCAGCGCCTCTTCGCGCGAGGCAATCAGTTTCAGATCCCGATCGCGGACGTCCATGTGATTGAGTAACGCCACGAAGAGAAACGACCAGCCAAAGAAGATCGACATGCGGTAACAGACCGCATAGCCGTAATCCATGATGTTGAACGGCACGACGACGGGCGACATGATCAGCGTGTAGAGGTAGTAGTCCAGCAGCGACATACCGAGGGAGCTGACCAGGGAAAGCAGCAGGCACACGAAAATTTGCGTGGCATAGCGCTGCCTTCTCATGCGGCTGAGCAGATGCGCAAACAGAATGGCCAGAACGACAAAGACCGCTTCAAGGACAAGCTTGCCAAGGAACGGCTTGAGGGGATTGTCACCGATTGTGAGCCAGATCGGACTACTGATCAGCAACTCGGCGGCTGCATAGATCAAAGCCAGGCGCAGGGTCGTTGCGGGAAATCGACGGCCATCCAGGAAGCTGTCGGTCGGAATGGTGATGTGTTTCATGCAAACTCTATCACGCTGGTTTCAGGTGGCTTTGTTCGGGCGACGTGACCGCCTGGCTGCGCCCGGTTTGCGCTATTTGAAAGGGCAAACAAAGAAATTTAGCAACCAAAAGGTTTACTCACCGTTCTCAACCGCGCCAAGATTGCGTCGGGAGGGGAGACCGATCGGTCGTTGGGGGCGCTGATGTACTGCCGACGATCCGCCTGTCGAACGAGATCCTCGAGGCGACGCGCGGCTGGCTTTCGGCGGGGGATGGCGAAGGGGCCAAGGTCGCCGACGTCGCCTGATATTCGCTGTGCTTCGTGCCCTCGCCCGTTCTCTCCGGGTAGCGCTAGAACGTCAAAAAGCCCGGCGGATTTCT